>NZ_JAAROG010000025.1:0-215290 GCF_023093515.1 Aeromonas genomosp. paramedia | reverse complement strand
AAAAACTGGGAATAACGCCTTAAATGGCGAAGAAACGGTCTAAATAGGCTGATTCAAGGCATTTACGGGAGAAAAAACGGCTCAAACATGAAGAAATGAAATGACTGAGTCAGCCGAGAAGAATTTCCCCGCTTATTCGCACCTTCCCTAATCTGATGAGAATAGGAGTTATCATACGCGGACTGACTATATATGGTGCAACCTGTTTTTGGCTACTTTTTGGTATCCATGCGAATAAGGGTTTTCACCTCAACAACAGTGGCTCCGATAGGAACACCTATCGAACTCAATAACTCGCCATTTTCAGTTCTGGTAACCTCGGGATCACCCTTATACCAACACCATTCTCGGCCAGTTTTTGTGTCGGCTGCCTCTAAGATGCCACAACGATAATCAAAATTGATGGTCACTGAATGTTCTCTCGGCTAGCTAGCTTGGTTATAGCATAGTAAATATATGAGAATTCAAGTCTCATAAAGACCCCAGATAGAATTATGCACAGAGATTCACGAAAAAGTTGGTATTACCCGAATTGGGCTCTTCAACCTCTGCATCCAGTACCTCATCCAACAAACATCGCCACCGCCACATTGAACGGATAGGATAGGGTAATCGCGTATCGTAGGTTCAGGGGAGATTTCATCATGTCCTATTCCAGTTATCATCCAGGTAAGACCGAAGCCTCTGTGATGACGCTATCTAGCTCTCTTGGGATCCCCAGCGACCCGTTGGGGTCGCATCTATGGATCGTGGCTGGCGTAGCTCCTGGCAGCATTCATCGACTGGCTGAATTGATGAGTGCAGACATAGGTTTGATATGCCGCCTAGCAGGCATTAGCCGCCACACTGTTGCTCGCAAGCTGAGGATTGGGGCCCCCCTATCAATCTCTCAGGGTGCTAGGGTATACGGCGTTGTACAGGCCCTCAATGCGGCACTATCCCTCAACAAGAACGATACTGCCAAGGCGTTGTCATGGATAAACAGACCAGCCTGGGGCCTCGGTGGCGTGGCTCCAGCCACATTGCTGAATACACCGATGGGGGTTCAGGCTGTTGTGAATTTGGTGGGACGGATTCAGCATGGGGTGTGTCAATAAAGTGATAGTTCCGATGCGGAAATTAGCAATGATTTTTCAAAAATACCTAAAAGCAATTGATATTTACTTTCTCAACTTTAAAAAGTTATAAAAATTAAGTTACTAAAGCTTACAACTAATGGGACTCAAAGTGGGCGATATATAGAAAATGTGTTGATATGTTGAGTTAATATGATTGAGCAGCATTTTCAAAAGGATAAAAATTAATGTTTAATGTTGTTAACAAAACACCGCTCAGGGCAGTAAGTTCATTGTTTTTATTAATATTGCTTATAGTTGTGTTTCTTACTCTATGTTGGGATTTTGTAAGTAGTCATATTTTTCCTAATACAACAATTGGTTTATATAATAAGTCATTTTGGGAGAATGTGCTGGTTGAAGCCCATGGTATGGTGTTTGATATCCTCATAATCGGGGTCGTCGTAGTGTGGCTAGATACTAGGCGCTCTATATATAATGAGCGGAAAAATATGATTAATGAATTGAATGACATGTCCTACCTAGATTTACCTGAGGTGAATCATCGGAAAATAGGCCTAATGTATAGGCTAAATAAATTAGGGGTAATGAATTTTAATGTTGATGAGTTGATAATTTCAAGCGTCAGGGTCAACGGGTTGAATGTGAAAGACTCAACTCTTAATAATTTAAAAATTATGAAGTCATTAATTTCTGAGACAAGCTTCACTGAAACGACTCTTCTCAGAGCGGACTTCTCTGAAACACAAATAAAGTCCACACTTTTTCTGGGTTGTAAAATGAAAAAGGTTGCATTTATTAATGCTACAGCCCATGGAGTGGACTATTCACACTCTAATCTTGAACGTGCCAAATTCATTAATGCAGACGTACAGAGTTCGATTTTTAAAGAATGTAATTTACGGGAAGTAAATTTTGAGAATGCAAATCTGAGAAATGCAAATTTTAGGGGTGCAAAATATCTTAAAGCAGCAAACTTACTAAGGGCAAAATGCTTGGATTATATCGTTGTTGATGATGAATTAAAAAATGAACTGAAGTCATTAAGAAGTGATATTAAGGGGTTGTAATGGTGGCAATAGGGGAATTGAACCCCTTCACTACCCAAGTTTACATGGAGTAGCTGACCCACATCGCGCCATTACTGAAGAAAAATATACCACTCATTGGCTAATAGTCAACAAAATTATGCTACAATTTTTACTGGAAATCTTGGCCTTCTAGTATGCATGATAGTTAAGATCTCACAAAATCAGCCTGTTTAATGTCAACCTGAGGCTTAATCAATAGCTATCACTTAGTGAGCAGATTGGAAATATTGTCTGCTACTAGACTTTTTAATCGAGAGAGCTCATCTTGTAATCGATTATTTTCCATCCATAGAAGTTGGATTTGATGAGCTCTCAGTTTATTTATGTTGACAATATCTTGTTTGCATTCTTTCAACTCCGAACGAAGCTTTTTCACCTCTAATTCTCGTTGCTGATATGCCTCAAGTAACGTTATAGGAGCATTGTCAGTTCGTTGGATCCCGTTTTTTTTCAACGCCTCAAACGCATCATTTAGGTCTTGAAATTCATCAAGATATCGATAAATGGTTGCTCTACTGACTCCAGCTTCTCGAGCTAAATTAACACTCGTTATTTTGCCATTGGTTTTGGTGGATGCCCCTCTAGCTAATACATCCAGTGCATCAATGATAGCCTGATGATGTTTATCTGCCATTATTGAGCCTCTTTTAATTCTTGGACGACACTCTCTAAACTCAGAATTTCAACTTGGAGTTGGTGTTTCTGAAATACAGAGGTCTTCGGGTGCCTGTAAAACTCATGGGCTTGAGTTAACTGAGCTTCCCATAGGGATTTATGGCGTTTTGAGATGCAGGCATTACTACAATTACTTGGTTGACAGAAATTTATTATGGGTTTGTCTATAGATGGGTTTCTTGATGTGCAAATCGCCTTGGTCTGGTCGAAGAAACAAAAATTGAATTTACCTACAAATAAAGCTTTATTTGTGTTTGCCAACCATTTTGCTATCTGTGATGGTGGATAATCCTCGGCCCGTCCACGAAATTCTGCATTGAACTGCGATTTCAGATGGGTGCCAAATTCACCAGCCACCATTCCCTGTGATAGATCCATTGCTAATTCACCCAAAATATCGACACTCGCAAGAACTTTTTCCTGTTTCAGCAGTTTATTCCACTCAGGTTCTTCACCAGCATATCCCTGGAATATAGCAACCTCAACGTGCTTGTATTGCAGCATGCCAGCAATGATACCGAATGGTTGTCTGGCTATGAATCTGGCTAATGTTCTGCGAAATTGCCTAGCATTGAACGACCATGGTTCAGACACGCCAAATTCATTGGGCCACTCAGGTATTGGTGCGCGGTCTAGATTTACATTGCAATGATCTCTGAAAGAGTTAAGTTGGTAAACAATTGATGTCATCGTGAACTCAGTAAAGGTTCTTCCTGTGAAAATTTTATTTACACTAAAACTGTTGTTTGAGCCATCAGTGAGCATGAGGCGCTGATCGTTTGCAGCATCTCTTATTTTTCTTGTTAATGCTTCTATTATTTTAATGGCGTTAACGACCTCCTCGATGACAACCCATGTATCTTTTCTGCCATTACCTGTATGTTTATGTAAAATAGTATTGATATAGTAGATAGATTGACCATCTACACTAAAATCTTTTATGTAGCATCCTGCGGTCAAAGATAGCAATTCTGTGGTGCGAATACCCGAGTAGGCTAGAATAGTGAGAGTGCATGCTGTGCGCAATTGCTGAAGTTCAACATATAGATCACCGTATGTCTGTATTGGCTTTTTCAGCCAGCCAGAATTAACATCTTTCATTAATTTTTTTGCGACTATAGTGAACCGCTTGGTTTTCATGCTCTCGCTCAAATGCAAGTGTGCAATCTCACTATGCCATAAAATGTGCAACTGCTCCCAAGTGTCCAGGATAACATGGCTGTATTCCAACACGTAATCTAATGCTGCACTCATGATGGCGGTGTAGATAGGCTCAGGAATCGGCGGTGTCCGATTCTCAGTATCGACCCGATCTTTTTTCTGGGTGAACATTTTATTGAATGGTCTATCGAACGGCATGTTGGTGAGCGGCATAGTAATCCGGCTGCTGTACTCCCATAGACGATATATGATGCGAAATATATTATATATTCTAGCGTCCGTCTTACACTCAACATACATGGTATAATCCAGGTATCGTTCGAGCAGGTTGTTATCAACCTCGTAAAAGCCTTGTCGGCCCTGACTTGCACAGTATTTAGAGAAGCTTTTTAGAATGTATAGCTCATTATGTAGAGTTAACCATTCACTTTCTCGGTCATGAGTTGCGACTGCGTTGTATAGTCTGGCATATGCATATTCAGCCATTGCTAACGAGAATCCATATGGATAGCCAGGAACGTCTCGAAAATCCCAGGTCTTATCGGACTCTGATATACCAGGGGTACTCACGAGCGAGGACATCTTCCATAGTGCATTGCTAAATACTGATTGGGTAGAAACTGCCGTGTCAGGAGAGACAAACTTACTGGTTGTTAGTCCTGCTTCAAGCAGAGAGGCGGTAGGGTTCAGTTTCATTGCAATATTACGTCCTGATATCCAGTGGGATGTAAAAAATCTGCTCCTGAGCTAGACGCTCAGCTTCCTCAATAGCATCGGATGAAAATCGTGGCAGAACATCATGGGTTATTACATGCCAGAGGAACGAAAATTTCCCATTCCAGTCATCTGCGGATAATTCGGTACGGGCCTGTATAATCAGGTCGCGAAGTGCTATTACGCGAGGCAGCACATGGCGTGTAATGATGGCATTGGAGCACGTGAAACAGCCCCATGGTTTATCACATGGCATATTCGGTTGACCACCAGGCCGATTGTAAAAATCCAAGCAGGATGCAAATAATACATCCTGTTCACCTCTGGTAATTTTCCCAGCGGTAGTTATATCCGTATCTAAAACTACCGCGATTTTTTCAGGATTGTCATCTGGCACGATCTGAGGACGAGCCAGATGTCTTACTTCATTAAGCGCATCTCTGATAGCCTGCTCATGGATATGCTTGGTTGAATCATTCGCAATATAATCGACGGTCGTAGTAGCTAGCGTATGTGCTGCATCCCTAGTGACTTTGCTCAGTTGTCCATATCTTTTATAGCGGTTGGTGAGATATGTTACACGCCAGCGTCTCAACGATACCCGTAGCGGCTGATCATTTTCATCAGCGAGTTCATGTTGGTCACACCAACCACCAATGCAGTTCATCTGAGCCTTGATATAGCTAGGATCCAGTTTTTTAACTGGCTCTCGCCCCTGTCCCTCTACAGTTAGTCCTAGGAATAGATATTTTTGATCCGCCAAGGGGGCATATTTGACTAGTGGCTCTGTGACTTGTAAGAGCACCTGTATCAGCGCAACAGGAGAGAATTGCCCTTCATTATCAATTATTTTCTTATATCTACGTGCAGCACCGCGATTTTTCTCATACCAGAGGACAAAGCGCCCATCGTATTCCTGTAAACAGTCTCGAGTCAGACTCAGAATTGATGATTCATTGCGGCCGGTTTTTTTTGCTAGCAGATTTATAAATGGTATTAGATCGGTTGTGAGGGGGTATAGCAGCGAGTATGTGTCTTTTTTTCTATATGGAACATCATAACATCCCATCATAACATTATTAAATGTGCTGTGGCCGCCAGCAAGTAGCGCTGATCTTTTTAGGTACTCCCCATTCATGACATTGACGATGTACCACAAAATATTGGGCAGTTGCAGCCATGGTCGCTCACTGGGGGCGAGACGCAACATTCGACCAGTCTGCGGGTCGCGTCTATTATTATGCCCTCTCGGATCAGTACCAGTAGTGAGTAGCTGTCTCCCAGTATCGAGCCGAGCCAGCAGTGCTCGTATATCGCTGCGGCAGGCATGTTCCAGATCGAGGGCCTCACCAGCTGTATATGGCTGTATCCGGTCACTATCGGATTTATAAGCGAAATTTCGAGGGGGGGAGAAATCTGAACGTGCGAGGTCAATAGCCTGTGCCGCCGCGAGTAGCCTGATTAGGTTACCGAAATGCCGACGTGAATGGCTGGATTTAAAACCACTCGAGGTTAATTTGATGTGTGCTCGGTATTCCAATAAAAATTCATACGTGATTTCCATCATTCGGAATTGCTCAGGTAGTTTTTTTTGATCTACGTATTCCAAAAACTCCTTAATGGTTTGGACATAGGGCCAGATTGTGAGGTCACTTGCTATCCGGCTGGGAGAGGTGTGTTGATAGAGTGCAGCAATAAAATCCCGTGCTAATACCTGGTGTGAGGAAATGTTAGTGAGATCTAGATGTGCCCGGTCGCCCAATTCGTGACGTTTATCGAAAACTAGGCTGCCTAGGCTGCGGATATTGTTGTTTGTTTGGGGGATTTTTTCGAACTCTACCTTGGACATAACGTCTACTTGCACCATGTCAGCCTAAACTGGAATGTAGACTAGCCAAGAAAGTTTTTGCTTTCAATTGGTGTAAGTTATTGATTATTTTACACTTTAATAATTATCAGAGTCTAAGGAGATTTGATTTTTTCTATCTAAATCAATCATTTGTTGAGGTCTATATTCATAAAGCGAGACATATATAACACTTAATTTTTGTGGTTTTTTGGAATCATATGCTAAGTGTGGCTTAATTAATCTTTGTTTATTCTGCACTATTAATGGGGGTAATTCATTCGCAAATTCTAGGTTAGCACCTCCAGACCGCCACGATTTTGGATACAACACAGTCAAACTTGTTCTAATTACTGCGGTCGAGTGAGCTGCTGTAGGAGGCCCCTTAGATCTGCCTGCAAGTATTAGGGGGAGCACTTAGTGGGGGATAACCTTCGGGTTAGGAATTTTCGTTTTCCCATTTAGTCCAATCCCCCAAAGATTCATCAACCAGAGCCTCAGAGTCCTCTAGGAAGTCGAGGTAAATGTAGGTAGTCGATATGTGGGAGTGCCCTAACAGTTTCTGTAACTCTCTGAGTGGGTCGTTCAAGATCTGTCGATATGCATCGGACCCATTCTCTCGGAGCTCCCTGAGATTTTGGGCCATGCGTTTAATCATGGCATCCAGCTGATAGATAGCGAAGCTGTGGCGGCAGCCATGGGGGGTTAGTCGTATACCAGCTCTGCTGGATATAGCAGCAAAGAAACTCTCCACGGTGCGGCTAGAGAGAGGGCGCCCTGTTCGTGCTAAAAAGATCTTGCTGGATTGTTTCGGGGACTTTTTGCGCGTGTGGTCAGATTTTGCCCGAGTGAGGATCTCTGCTCTTTCCTCATCACAATAGAATCTGATTGCTCGAACGATCCTTTTTGGAATTCGAACATCGCGGCTTTTTTTGCCCTTCCCAACTACTTTAAGCGTCACACTCCTCAGTCCGGCATAGCATTGGTCATCTGGATCTGGGAGCTGATGAACGTCGAGGTTTAGCGCCTCTGAAATACGTAACCCTGAGACTATCAGGGTATCAATTAAAGCCAGATTCCGTTGAGAGTTCTCGCCGTTAGCTATAAGAGGGCGCCAGATGCGTTGGTAGTTAGTGATGCTGATAAAATTTACTGGTTCTGGAGTGTATTTAGCAGATAAATCAGCAGTTTCTACATTTTTGCCGCCGAACATAGTCTTTGAACGTCGGTACTTGAATGGAGTGCTATCGATGAGCCCTTTATCAAGGGCGTATTCATACAAATGCACAATGGCGCTTTTAGCCACATTCCATGAGCGATCTTTTAGGGCGGGTTGATTCTGGTATTCACCACTGGTTCGGATGGTGTAGTAGAGGTCTAAGTCACATTTTGTTGCCTGTTGCCAAGATTTTCCTTGGGCAGTCATAAACCGAATGAAGATGGAGACCTGATTGGCGTATGTCTTCCAAGTCTGAATACTAGCACGTTGAGGACAGAGTAGGTATTTACAAAAACCGTCGAGTATCTGTTCTGGCAGGCCATTGTCATCCAAAAAAAAGGGCCGACCATTTGGAATCATATTTGTCTTAAGAAGAGCCCTGAACTTGGTTCTTTCTACTGGTGGCAGCTGATCAAAGATGCCCTTATCAAAGTAAAACAGTTCAGCCATCGCTCAGCTCCAGATGATGAGACTATTGAGACATTCTATCCATGCGGCTTATAAATTCATGTGAACCATTGAAAGGACAATATTCTCTACTATGCAACGAATGAGACAGCTTCATTAATGACGTATAACGACCAGGTTGCCGAGCACTATGCCGTGCTTATGGCCTAGGCCGGAGCGGGGCAAGATGGTGGCGCACAGACCCGGATCCTGAATGTGGATGGCGAGCCCGGTCGGCACCAGGGTGGTGTCGCCCGGTGCCAGCGTGATCGGTGCATCCAGCAGGGCGCGCAGATCCATGCCGGCGGAACCCGGAGTGGCGTAGGCAGGCAGCGGGAAGTCGGTGCCGATGCGGGCATCCAGGATTTTCAGTTCAATTTGTGTCGTCATGAATCGTTTTTCAATTGGATCGCCCCGGGGCGATCGAGTGGTTCAGTGGGCGCCCTTGGGTCGCCCAGCATGTTGTCAATGCGATGCCGGTCGCCGTGAGTCCGTCGCCAGTGGTAATGGCCCGGGGCTCAGGGTCGATAGTGGCGTGCAATCAGGGCGACAAGATGACGAGCCAGCGTCAGCTTGTCGGCCAGGGGCAGGGCGGCCTGACCCCCTTGCCAGAAGACGGTCAGGGCGTTGTCATCGGCATTGAAGCCTTGACCCGCGCGGGACACGTCGTTGGCGGCGATCATGTCCAGCCGCTTACGTCGCAGTTTGTCGAGGGCGTATTGTTCCACATCCACGGTTTCGGCGGCAAATCCGACGGTGAAGGGCTTGTCTGACAGTGCCCCCACGGCGGCGATGATGTCGGGATTCTTGACCAGGGTCAGCGCCATCTGGTCGTTGTCACCAGTCTTCTTGATCTTCTGGCTGGCGACCTGGGCCGGGCGATAGTCCGCCACAGCAGCGCAGCCGATAAAGAGGTCGCACTCACCGACCCGGCTCATCACAGCTTCGTGCATCTGCAGGGCGCTCTCCACATCGACTCTTGTCACCCCTTGCGGGGTGGACAGGGCGACAGGGCCGCTCACCAGCGTCACTTCTGCCCCCGCCTCGCGGGCGGCGCGGGCGATGGCGTACCCCATCTTGCCGGAGCTGTGGTTGCTGATGTAGCGCACCGGATCCAGCGCCTCGCGAGTCGGCCCTGCGGTGAGCAGCAGTTTGACTCCCGCCAGCAACGGCTCGGCAGCCAGCTGCTGGCAGCAGCGCTCCACCAGTTCGAGGGGATCCAGCATCCGGCCCGGGCCCACGTCACCGCAGGCCTGGCTGCCGGAATCCGGCCCCCACAGCAGGATGCCGCGGTCGGCCAGGGTCTTGAGATTGGCTTGGGTGGCGGCGTTGCGATACATCTGCTGGTTCATGGCCGGGGCCAGCGCCACGGTTGCCGGGGTGGCCAGGCAGAGGGTGGTGAGCAGCTCGTCCGCCATGCCGGCGGCCATGCGCGCCATCAGGTTGGCGCTGGCGGGGGCGATCAGTACCAGATCCGCCCACTTGGCCAGCTCGATGTGCCCCATGCCCGCCTCGGCGGCCGGGTCCAGCAGGCTGTCGGCCACCGGGTGGCCGGAGACGGCCTGCAGGGTCAGGGGAGTGATGAACTCCTTGGCGGAGCGGGTCATCACCACCCGTACCTCGGCCCCCTGATCTTTCAGGCGGCGTACCAGTTCGGCACTCTTGTAGGCGGCGATCCCGCCACTGACACCCAACAGGATGCGTTTATCGGCCAATCTCATCTACTGCTTCTCTTTCGGCTCACTCTGACTGGTCGGCTAAGATAGCACAGGCGATGGACGACGACAGAGGCTGACATGGGGGAGTTGTGGTCGGGCTCCCGCGATTTTTTGCTATGTTTTCTCTCAATAGCCGTGAGGGAGAGACAAATGAGCATCAAGGAGTGGCCGGAAGATGAGCGCCCCCGGGAGAAGCTGCTGCGCCGTGGGGCGGGGGTGCTCTCCGATGCGGAATTGCTGGCGATCTTCCTGCGCACCGGGGTCAGCGGCCTGAGCGCGGTGGATCTGTCCCGCCAGCTGTTGCAGCAGTTCGGCTCCCTGCGGGGGCTGCTCGGGGCCGAGCAACAGGCTTTTTGCGGCGCTCACGGGCTGGGGCCGGCCAAATATGCCCAGTTGCAGGCGGTGCTGGAGATGGGCAGACGGCATCTTGCCGAGCAGTTGCAACGGGGGGAGGCCCTCACGTCCCCCCAGCTGACCCGGGAGTATCTGCAGGCTCAGCTGCGGGACAGGCCGCGGGAGGTGTTTGCGCTGTTATTGCTCGATAACCAGCACAGAGTGATTCAATTTGTTGAACTTTTCTACGGCACCCTGGATTCGGCGAGCGTCTGGCCCAGGGAAATCGTGCAGATCGCGCTCAAACATAATGCAGCCGCCGTGATTCTGGCGCATAATCACCCGTCCGGCGTAGCCGAGCCCAGTCGGGCCGACCGCCAGATCACGGATCGGATCCTGGCCGCCCTGGCCTTGGTCGATATCAGAGTGCTGGATCACTTGGTGATCGGTGACGGCATCACGGTTTCTTTCGCAGAGCGTGGTTGGTTATGACTGGGCTCTGGCACTGTATTAGTTGATCTTTGATCACGGATGCTGTATAAAATGCCGCCTTCTGTTTGCCCCGCAATCGAAGGCCAGCGGGGCAGATATTTGCTCGAGCAATGAAGTAAGATTTGGAGAGACTGACATGTCTAGAGTATGCCAAGTAACCGGCAAGCGCCCGGCAGTTGGTAACAACCGTTCGCACGCTAACAACGCTACCAAGCGTCGTTTCCTGCCGAACCTGCACACTCACCGTTTTTGGGTTGAGAGTGAAAAACGCTTCGTAAGCCTGCGCGTATCCGCAAAAGGCATGCGTATCATCGACAAGCGCGGCGTTGAAGTGGTTCTGGCTGAACTGCGTGCCAGCGGCGTTAAGGTATAAGGAATTAGATCATGGCTAAAGGTATTCGCGATAAGATTCGCCTGAACTCCAGCGCCGGTACTGGTCACTTCTATACCACTACCAAGAACAAGCGCACCATGCCCGAAAAAATGGAGATCAAGAAATTTGATCCCGTTATTCGTCAGCATGTGATCTACAAGGAAGGCAAAATCAAGTAATCACTTGATGCTGCATTCCCAAAAAACCCGGCTTAGTGCCGGGTTTTTTTATGGATGGAATTCAGTACACTGCCGCTTCAAAGGGAGGCTTGCCATGTTCAAATTGAGCCGTAAAGGCTGGAATAACGTGATCATAGTGGTGGTGCTGATCGTTATCACCCTGCTGCACCGGCTGGAGCAGGCCCAGCAGGAGAACAGCGCCCAGCGCGCCCGTCCCCTGCTGCCCGAATCTGCCGTGGTGTTGACCTGGCAGGGGCCGAGCTGGCAGATAGAGCGGATCGGCCAGGGCTGGCGCAGCGGGCCGGATCTGGGGCTCAGCAGCGCCCAGCTGGCCGCCCGCATCGAGACATGGCAAGGCTGGCTGTTGCCCCCGGGCGGGGCCGTGCGCGGCACCCCTGTCACCCTCAAGATATGGGTCGCCGGCCAGAGCGATCCGGTTGAAGTGGGGCTCTATCAGGACGACGGCAAGTTTGCCGCCCTGCTGCCCCCCTCGACCTGGCTCACCCTGAGCCAGGAGCAGTACCGCGACCTGCTGCGCCCCACCCCCTGAATCCTGCCGTGAGCGAGAGACCTGTCTATGCCTGAATTACCGGAAGTCGAAGTCAGCCGCCAGGGGATCTCTCCCTGGCTCACCGGCATCAAGGTGACCCGTGTGGTGGTCAGGGATGGCCGGCTGCGCTGGCCTGTGCCTGGGGAGATCCAGGAGCTGGTGGATCTCGTCATCCACAGGGTCAGCCGCCGTGCCAAGTACCTGCTGCTGGAGACCGATTTTGGCACCGCCATCCTGCATCTCGGCATGTCCGGCAGCCTGCGGGTGCTGGACATAGGCACCCCGGCCGAGAAGCACGATCACGTGGACATCGAGCTCGCCAACGGCAAGCTGCTGCGGCTCAACGATCCGCGCCGTTTCGGCGCCCTGCTGTGGACCCGTGAACCCGCCGAGGCGCACGCCCTGCTCGCCAAGCTGGGGCCCGAGCCGCTCACCGACGCCTTCAGCGCCGACTATCTGCGGGCGCGAGCCAAGGGGCGCAGCACCGCCATCAAGCAGTTCCTGATGGACAACCAGGTGGTGGTCGGGGTGGGCAACATCTACGCCAACGAGGCGCTCTACGCCGCCGGCATTCACCCCAAGCGGGCGGCGGGCAACATCAGCGGCGAGCGGTTGGGGACCCTGGTGGCAGAGATCAAGCGGGTGCTGGCCGAGGCCATTCGCCAGGGGGGCACCACCCTCAAGGATTTCACCAGTGCCGACGGCAAGCCGGGCTATTTCGTGCAGCAGTTGCAGGTCTATGGCCGGGGCGGCCAGCCCTGTTTCCACTGCCATACCCTGCTGACCGAGGTGAGGATGGGTCAGAGAACCACTGTGTTCTGCTCCCACTGCCAGCGCTGATCCGGACCATTTGGGGGGAGACGCGGTGAAGTTGTAACGACGTATTTCCAGTCTGTTGAAGCCCCGGCTGTCGCTGACTAGTATCTCGCTGTACACGCAGAAGAGATAATAAAATGACAGCAGAATCAATAGACTGGGATCATTTATCCCGGCAGGGGCACTATTGCGCCCAGAAAATGGCCCGCTTCCTTTATCCCGATGACAGCGCCCGCAAGACCTTCAATCGCGGCAAGTTCGTGCTGCGCAGTCTGCTCTACCGGCCGCAGTTGAACCGGGTGTTCGAGCTGTTTCAGACAGAACCCCTTAGGGCCCTGCCTGCCCACTATCCCGAGCTGCTCGACAAGCCGATGCGCCCCTATCGCTTCGCCTGCTCGACCGTGAACCAGCGAGTCAGGATGGTGGAGGATCACTACCGGCTGCTGCTGGCCCGTTATCCGGACCTGATCGACCCGCTCTATCTGGGAGAGGGGATCGAACTCGGCCGCTACCCAGAGGGGGGCTGTCGCCTGGTGCTGCGCCACGACGGCACCTTCCGCCGGGAGGCCGAACTGGCCCTCTCCATCGTCAACGAGCAGGGGGAGCGGCTCTACAGCTGCGCCTTCTCGCTGGCGGGCAGCGAGCACGAGCTGGCGCTGGTGATAGGCTCGGTGCAGGGGCCCGAGCCCGGTGTCGAGCAGCCCCAGGAGCAGGTACGAGCCCTGACCAAGGCGGGCCATGGCATAAGACCCAAGTCGCTGGTGGTGATGCTGGTGATGGCGCTGGCCGGCGCCATGGGCGCAAGCCGTGTCTCGGCCGTACGGATGAAGGCGCACATCTTCCAGGCCAGACGCTACAGCAAGAAGAAAAAGGCCTGCCTGCAGGCGGATTATGACGAGCTGTGGCAGGAGTTCGGTGCCCTGGATCAGGATGCCAACTTCGTGCGGTTGCAGCCCGTGGTGCGCAAGCCGCTGGAGGAGGTGGCCGCCAGGAAGCGGGCCATGTACCGGCGTCGCTACGCCTGGCTGGACGAGCTGGCGCTCAACTGTCAGCAGGTGCTGAACCGCACGCCGGACTGACGGCAGGGGCGGGAGACAGGGGCAGCGTCAACTGCCCCGACAAACAGGCTACCCTGGGGTAGCCTGTTTGCGTTGTCACTTGCCCTGTTTGGCGGCGATGGCCTGGGCCACCAGGGGATCGACGAACTGGTGGATGTCGCCGCCGTGCAGGGCGACCTCCTTCACCAGGGTAGAGGAGATGAAGGAGTTCTCTTCCGCCGGGGTGAGGAAGACGCTCTCCAGCTCCGGCATCAGGCGGCGGTTCATGTTGGCCAGCTGGAATTCGTACTCGAAGTCGGAGACGGCGCGCAGGCCGCGGATCAGCACGTTGGCCTGCTGCTCCCTGGCAAAATCCACCAGCAGGCCGGAGAAGCCCACCACCTTGACGTTGGGCAGATGGGCGGTCACCTGCTGAGCCAGCAGGACGCGCTCCGCCAGATCGAACAGCGGCCGCTTGCTCGGGCTGTTGGCGACCCCGACCACCACCTCGTCAAACAGCCTGGCGGCCCGGCCAATGAGATCGGTGTGGCCGTTGGTGATGGGGTCGAAGGTGCCGGGATAGATTACCTTGTTGGTCATGCTGCTGATTCCTGCAACCGGGAAAATTGGTCGCATTATAGGGTCTGTTGGTGGTTTGTCGCGACCGGATGGCGCGGATTTCTGGCGCGACGCCCCAGGTTGGATCGCCCAAATCAGGGCCCCTCGGCGTCTTCGCTTGAGAATAGCCCGGCATCAGGCAAGAATAGCCGCACCGCGCATCAAGCCTCCCTGCATTGGTGACAGGGAGCAAAGGGATTTTTTATGAAACGCATTCTGGTAGTACGCAATGACAAGATTGGTGACTTCATGCTGGCCTGGCCGAGTTTTGCCATGCTCAAGCGCTCCATGGAGTGTCATGTGACTGCCCTGGTTCCCGCCTACACGGCGCCGCTGGCCCGCCTCTGCCCCTGGATCGACGAGATCATCCTGGATCCGGGTGCCCGGGCCGACAAGGAACAGCAACGGGCCTTGCTGGCCCGCATCAAGGCGGCCGCCTTCGATGCCTCCATCTGCCTCTTCTCCAACACCCGTAACGCCAAGCTGGTGTGGAAGGCGCACATTCCCTACCGGCTGGCCCCGGCCACCAAGCTGGCCCAGGTGCTCTACAACCAGCGGCTGGTGCAGCGCCGTTCCCGCTCCCAGAAGCCGGAGTACGAGTACAACCTGGATCTGGTGCGCCGCTTCCTGGCCGACCAGCAACTGAGCGTGGTGGAGCCCCAGGGGCCCTACCTCAGCTTCGATCCCGAGAGCCTGCAACAGGTGCGCGAGCAGGTCGCCAGCCGGCTGAGGCTGGATGCGAGCCGCCCCTGGCTGATGGTGCACGCCGGCAGCGGCGGCTCGGCCAACAACCTCTCCATCGAGCAGTACTCGCGCCTCATCATCAAGCTCAACCAGGCCTGCCCGGAATTGCAGTGCGTGCTGACGGCGGGGCCCGGAGAGGAGAGCAAGGCGGAGCAGCTGGCGGCCGAGCTGCTGGCCCACGGCGGCAACGGCTGGATCTACCGCTCCGACGAGGGGCTGCCGAAGTTCTGTCAGGTGATGGCCAATGCCGCCCTGTTCGTGGCAGGTAGCACGGGGCCGCTGCACATAGCCGCGGCGCTGGACGTGCCGACCATCGGCTTCTTCCCGGCGCACCGCTCCGCCACGCCGCTGCGCTGGCGTCCGCTCAACAGCGAGGGGCGTCATCTGGCCTTCAGCCCGCCGGAAGACAGCGATCACCCGGAAGACATGAGCCAGCTCGATCCCAAGACCATGGCGGCGGCGATCGCCCGCTGGGCTCCGCCGTTCTGGCGGGCAGAGCGCTGAGAATGCAGACAGGGCCCCTCGGGGCCCTGTCTCGTCATGGGGGTGTCGCCATGCCGGCTTACTTGGGGGCCTGGTCCGGCGCCTGGGGTTGCTGGCGGATCCAGAGGTCCGCGTACTTCGCGAAGGTGGAGTGGGCGGAGAGGATGGCCAGCAGCAGTCCCTGCTTGCCATCGAGGAAGCCAGCCTTGAGCAGGTACATCTTGAGGAAGCAGCCGATGGCGTGCACCAGTCCCTGGCCGAGGGAGCCCTTCTTGCCGCGAGTGGTGCGCTGATCGGCCCAGGCCCTGGCGTAGCCGGCGGATTTCACCAGATAGTGCTCCAGATCCCGGTAGGTGAAGTGCAGCAGGTCGCCGTGCAGGTTGACGATCTTCATGTTGGCGCGCACCTCCACCTTCTCGTGCACCAGGGCCTCGTTGTAGCCGGTCAGCGCCCTGGGGTAGAGGCGCAGCACCCGATCCGGGTACCAGCCGCTGTGGCGGATGAAGCGGCCGAACACCCAGGAGAGGCGGGGGATGGAGTAGATGGTGTCGCCGGCCGGATTGGCCATGACCCCCTTGATGGCCTCCCTGAGTTCGGGGGTGAGCCGCTCGTCCGCATCCAGCCACAGCACCCACTCCGACTGGACATGGGACTGGGCGAGGCGGCGCTGGCGACCGAAGCCAGGCCAGGCCGTGTTGACGAAGAAGCGGGCGCCGAATTCGGCGGCGATGGCGGGGGTCTCATCCTGACTGCCGGAGTCCAGGATGACGATTTCGTCCACTAGGCCATCGAGGGAGGCGAGGCAGGCGCGCAGGTTGTCGGCTTCGTTCTTGACGATCAGGACGGCCGCCAGGGTCGGTTTTTTCACGGGTTCTGGACTCTTGTTGGCGCCCGGCGGGCGGGTCATGCTCGGATTGGCGCCCATTCTAGCCTAAAACCCCGGCGGGGGCATGGGGCCGCTGGCCATGTCGAGCCGCTTTCGACGGGGGACAGGGCGCCGGTGCTGACAAGAGGGAGCATCCACTTCCCGCAGCGCGGCCCTGGAAGGCCTCTTGCGCATCAGGCAGGTATCTTCTGTTATTTCTTCGGCCTTTCTTGGGGCATAATCTCGCCCAGTAACGATTAACTGCCGGGCCAGTCCCGAGAGAAGACGCGCGATGAAGATATTGGTGATCGGCCCCTCCTGGGTCGGCGACATGGTGATGTCCCAGAGCCTCTACAAGGCACTCAAGGCCAACCACTCGGGCAGCGAGCTGCATGTGATGGCACCGGCCTGGTGCGTGGCCCTGCTTGAGCGGATGCCCGAGGTGGACAAGGCCATCCCCATGCCGCTCGGTCACGGTGACTTCAAGCTGGGGGCCCGCCGCCGGCTCGGCAAGCAGCTGGCTGCCGAAAAGTACGATCAGGCCATCATCCAGCCCAACTCCATGAAGTCGGCGCTCATTCCCTGGTTTGCCAGGATCCCGGTGCGTACCGGCTGGAAGGGGGAGCACCGCTTCGGCCTGCTCAACGACATGCGCAGCAACAAGCAAGCCTTCCCGCTGATGGTGGAAGCCTATCTGGCGCTGGCCTACCCCAAGGCGCAGATGAAGAGCCGGAGCGACATTCCGTCCATTCCCCATCCCTCCCTGCACGTGGATCTCGTCAACCAGGGCAAGGCGCTGGAGCGGCTCGGCCTGAATCGCGGCCGCCCCGTGCTGGTGCTCTGCCCCGGGGCCGAGTTCGGCCCGGCCAAGCGCTGGCCCGAGGGGCACTACGCCGTGGTGGCCCAGAAGCATCTGGATGAAGGCTGGCAGGTGTGGATCTTCGGCTCCGGCAAGGATGTGGAGGTGGCGAACACCATACGGGACCGGATCAATCCCCTGTCCCGCCCCAACTGCCACGTGCTGGCGGGCAAGACCAGCCTGCACGAGGCGATCGATCTGATGGCCCTGGCTGGTCGGGTCATCGCCAACGATTCGGGCCTGATGCACGTCGCCGCCGCCCTCAACCGGCCGCTGATCGGCGTCTACGGCTCCACCTCGCCGCTCTACACGCCGCCCCTGGCGGACAGGGTGGAGATCGTGCACACCGACATCGAATGCCGCCCCTGCTTCAAGCGCACCTGCAAGTTCGGCCACCTCAAGTGCCTGATCGAGCTGATGCCGGAGCAGGTCATCGAGGCGGGCAAACGGCTGGAGCGCAGCGACGGGGCGGATCTGACCATAGCGCTGCAACCGGTGGCGGGTCCCGCGACCGGCGGCGAAGGCCAGTAGCATGATCTATCGGCTGCTCTACAACCTGCTGATCCACCTGGGCCTGCCGCTGGCGCTGCTGGCGCTCTACAAGCCCAAAAAAGGCAAGCCCGGCTTCGGCAAGCGCTGGGCCGAGCACCTGGGACGGGCACCTGCCACAGGGCAGGAGGCGCCGCTCTGGATCCATGCGGTGAGCGTGGGGGAGACGCTGGCCATCAGCCCCTTCATCCGCGCCCTCAAGGCGGAGCAGCCCTCCTTGCCCATACTGCTCACCACCACCACCCGCACCGGCGCCGAGCAGGCGGCCAAGCTCGGGGATCTGGTGGTGCACCGCTATGCGCCCCTGGACTACCCCTGGGCCGTCTCGGCATTTCTGGCCACCTTCAAGCCCCGCGCCCTCTGGGTGATGGAAACCGAGCTGTGGCCGAACTGGCTGGCAGCCTGCGAGGCGCACCACCTGCCGGTGACCATACTCAATGCCCGGCTCTCCGAGCGATCCTGCCAGCGCTATGCCCGCTTCCAGGGCGCCTTCGATGCCCTCAGTCGCCCGCTGACTCACCTGCTGTGCCAGCACCAGGACGACGCGGATCGCTTCCATCGTCTGGGGATCGGCCGCGAGCGGCTGGCGGTGACCGGCTCCATCAAGTTCGACATCCAGTTTGGCGACGAGGTGCAGGCCCGGGGCCGCGCCCTGCGCCAGCAGCTTGGACAGGAGCGACCGGTCTGGATCGCCGCCAGCACCCATCAGGGAGAGGACGAGCAGGTGCTGGCCGCCTTCGATCGGGTGCTCAGGGCGCATCCGTCCGCCTTGCTGATCCTGGTGCCGCGCCACCCCGAGCGCTTTGCCCGGGTGGCTGAACTGTGCGCCCCCTACGGCTGCGTGCGGCGCACGGCGGGCAGTGCGGTCGGCGAGAGCGACAAAATCTATCTGGGCGACACCATGGGCGAGTTGCCGCTGATGCTGGCTGCCGCCGATCTGGCCTTCGTCGGCGGCAGCCTGGTGAAGATTGGTGGCCACAACCTGCTGGAGCCGGCGGCGCTCGGCAAACCCTGCCTGACTGGCCCCGCCTACTTCAACTTCAGCGACATCACCCGCCAGCTGGTGGCTCAGGGGGGGGCCGCCGTGGTGGCGGACGCCGATGCCCTGGGCGACAAGGTGAATACACTGCTCGGCGATGCGGGCGCCCGCCGCCAGATGGGGGAGCAGGCCCGTGCCGTGGTGCTGCGCAACCAGGGGGCGCTGGCGCGCACCCTGTCCCATTGCCTCGCCGCGCTGGAAAACGACTAGCGCGGGTGGCCCTGGTGGCCACCCCGTGCCTTATCCTGCACCCGCCCGTCGTCCCGCCTGCTCCCGGGGCAGGGGCAAACGCCGCAGGCAATCCGGCCTGCTTTCCTTTATGCTCTGCCCTTTGCCCTGACCCTGTGATGCCCCGATGAACCGCGCTCCCCTGCTGCTGATGATACTGGTCACCCTGCTGGCCGCCGCTGGCTGGCTCTTCTCGAAAGAGGCTATTCGCGAACTGCCCACCGCCGCCTTTATCGGCAGCCGTTTCCTGCTGGCCGCCCTGCTGCTGTTACCACTGGCCTGGCTGCGCGAGCCGCCCCCCAGCCGTTCGCAACTGCTGCGCGCCGCCGGATGCGGCACCCTGCTCGGGGCCAGCCTGCTATTCTGGGTCACCGCCATCAGCCAGAGCGATGCCCTGGGTAGTGGCGCCTTCATCATGAGCGTGGCCACCCTGATGGCGCCGCTCGCCGCCTGGGCGGCGTTCAAGGCCAGACCCGGCCGCCACTACTGGCTGACCCTGCCCGTCGCTGTGGCCGGCCTGTTGCTGCTCTCCAGCAGCACCCACTGGGGCGTGTCGCTCTCCCTGTTCTGGTTCCTGGCGGCGGCCGCCACCCTGGGGGTACAGCTCGCGGTGCACCGCCACTTCGCCCAGTCCATTCCCCCCACCTGGCTCACCTGCATCCAGCTGGCGGTGACCGGGCTGCTCGGCACCCTGCTCTCCCTGCTGACCGAGCAGTGGCCCGCCGACATCAGCTCTGGCATCTGGGGCTGGTTTGCCGCCAGCGTCCTGATCGCCACCACCCTGCGTTACTGGCTGCTCACCCACGCCCTGAGCCGGATGACCACGGCCCATGCGGCCCTGCTGATGCTGCTGGAACCGGTCTGGACCCTTATCCTGAGCACCCTCTTCTATGACGAGCCGCTGGGCCCTGCCAAGCTGGCCGGCGCCGGCCTGGTGCTGGGGGCCCTGGTGCTCTACCAGCTCCCCCTGCTGCTGCGCAGCCGCAAGTTCAACGTATCCAACGGATAAGAGTCTGCCTCACCAACAAGCACGAAGCGGTGTCAGTAAAAAGAGCGGGCCTGCCATTGCAGGCCCGCTCTTTTTCAAAGGGGGAGGGGATGCTGTTTGAATGGGGCGCTGGGCAGGGGGACTGTCGCTCGTTTTCTGGGGGGATAGTTCGGTGGCTCACCCCATGGAAACCGTTACCCTTCCCATGGGCCGTACCAGGCATCGCTCAAGGGCGCTATCTGGTGGGAGGCCACCCAGGCTTGGCTGGTCAACCACTGGGCGGTCTGCTCTCTATCCGACTCGGTGAGCGTGCCCCCGGCAAACTGGCAGAGATAGCCGTCGATCTCATGCCCCGAGAGGGCGCCACCGCCACCGAAGCCCCAGCCTTGCGACTCGATAAAGGCGAGCCAGCGATCGAGCGCCTCTTCAAAGCTTGCCAACTCGGGTTTCAGGGTAAACGCGAGTTGAAAACCGAACTCCTGATACTCCCCCAGATGCAGCTTCTTGCGCAGGCGGCGGGAGCGGTTCTTATTGGGGCGAACTGGGGTCATTGGGTCACTCCTGACAAGGTGGGGTTGATTGCTGGTTTGCTCGCCCGCTTGCGTGGTTTGACGGCGGCCCGCTCGGCCTGGATGCGTGCCAGCAGGGCGGCGGCGCTGTTGTTGCCACTGATCAGGTCAGGATTGGCGGCGCGCCAGTCGGCGGTCAACTCGCCGCGAAACGCCTTGGCCAAAATGGCCTGGGTCAGCTTATCGACCCGCTCCTTGGCCGCTTTGGCCTGCTGTTCAATGGTATCGGCATAGGCAAATAGCCGCTCTACCCGGCAGACGATTAATCTTTGCTCTTCAATAGGTGGCACCCTAATCGGATATTTAGCCAGCGCTTTACCTGTTAAATGTTTTATAGTTGTGCCAGTGAATAATTGTGCGAGCGTCAAGTTATCAGCATCATTTTTTAAGTTATAAACCAACCACTCTGGAATTATATCTCCTTTGGTTCTTGCTCTATGCAATGCCTTTTGAAAGGTAATTTCTTCATTTTTATTCCAAATCGCACACCGGCCAGGCTCACCACCTTCACAAATTAACACATCCCCTTTTTTTACTAAAAGGTCTTTTCTTTCCGTTTCGGATACAAGGATCCTTTGTAAATTTTCCGTGGCAAAGTTGAACCATCTAACATTAATGTTACCAAGATAGTTTATTGGTGATCCAATATTTTTTACTTTATCCAACATTTTTCCAAGTCGACTATCAACTACATCTGGATATAAACGAACTGACCAGCTAAGAGGAATGTCTGGCCATCGCCAGTCAGAAGAGTATTTATCAGAAAACTTATCGATATTTAAATGAATGTCTTTGGATAATTCTCCGTTAACCGCAGCAGCAAGAAGGGATTTACGGAAACGTTGAATAATAACTTGGATACAAGCCAGACGGGCTTTAGTTGCCTCTACCCGAGCCAGAAACTTATCGAGTCGGCCGACAATCTCTTTTTGTTCCGCGAATGGTGGAAAATAAACCACGTGCTCTTTTATTAGTGCTTGAGATATATTTGGTTGCGCTCCACCTTTTCCTTTTGCAATAAAGTTATCTTTCTCATTTAGCAAAAGATAATATAAAAACTCTGACGTGGCAATATTATGCTTGGGATTGCCAACAGCACAAGCCTGATTGGTTGTCGCGTCTATACCAAGAATAGATGTTTTCCCAATGGTTGCACCATACATTGCAATGGCTACCGCACCTTTTGGAAAGAGCTTGGCACTCGAGTTTTTCAGACCGAGCTCGGTAATAAACTCGCTTGGTTTTTTTATTACTTTTTCCCCGAGGTCACCAGTTTTGAACCATGGGATATCACCACCATAATAATCTTCATTTTTTCTGGATGGTGTACCACCAGATCCCCAATCGGCAATATTATCAAGAGTGGTTTCCACCCACTCGGTAGGCAATGAGATCATCAAGCCATATCCTCCAGCGCTTTAACCAGATCCTGCAATTCGGCCAGCGCAGCTTCCAGCTCGGCCTTGGCCTCGTTGGCCAGCTCCAGCGGCTCCGGCAAGGCAGCGGCATCGACGCTGTTTTTGTCCTTGAGCCAGCTGATGTCCAGCGAATCGCCCTTGTGGTCACGGATCCACTCCCGGCCAAAGCAGCGCCAGCGGCTGCGGGCCAGCTCGGGGTCTGTGTTCTGGTTCGCGGCATCCTCGGCCAGCTCGACTTTTTCTGCGCCGAAGCTGTATTCCCCTTCCGTGCGCAAACCGGCGCCATTGGGGTCAGTACCAAATACCTGCTCAAAGGGGCCCAGATGGGGATCTGTGCCGAACTCGGCCTCGGTAAAGCCAATGGCGGCATTGCCAAAGGGGGTGCGCTTGCCAAAGCTCGGCATATTGGTGCGAAGGTCATAGACCCAGACTGCCTGGGTGCAGGCCTCCTGCTGATAGGGGTCCGAAGTACTGCCTTTTTGGAAGAAGAGCACATTGGTCTTGACCCCCTGGGCGTAGAAGATGCCGGTGGGCAGGCGCAGTATGGTGTGCAGGTTGCATTTTTCCATCAGGTCGCGGCGCACCTCGGTACCGACCCCGGCTTCAAACAGCACGTTGTCGGGCAGCACCACGGCGGCGCGGCCACCGGGCTTGAGGCCGCGATAGATATGCTGCAAGAAGGCGAGCTGCTTGTTGCTGGTCTTGTAGGTGAGATCGTCGCGGGTATTGCTGGCCTCGCCGCCTTTGCTGGTGCCAAAGGGGGGGTTGGCGAGGATGACATCGACCTTGGGCAAGGCGGCACCCGCCTGTCCCAGGGCATTGCCGAGGTGGACCACCCCCTCTTCATCCCCTTCCATGCCGTGCAGCAGGCAGTTCATCAGGGCCAGACGACGGGTGTTGGGCACCAGCTCGACCCCGATAAAGGCTTTCTGCTTCTGGAAGCGCACCTGTTGCAGCGTCAAGTCGTCATAGTCCGACTGGCTCTTGATGTACTGGTCGGCGGCGATAAGAAAACCGGCGGTGCCGGCAGCCGGATCCTGAATCACTTCCCCCGCCTGGGGCTGGAGGCAGCGCACCATGCTGTTGATCAGGGCGCGCGGAGTGAAGTATTGGCCTGCACCGGATTTGGTTTCGCCGGCGTTTTTCTCCAGCAGCCCTTCATAGAGATCCCCCAGGCCATCCTGTTTGGCGCTGAACCAGTCGATCAGATTGAGGGTCTTGATCATCTGCTCCAGATGGCGCGGCTCGCGCAGCCGGGTCTGGGCATCGGCATAGATGGCGGCGATCAGGGGATCCTGGTCTTTGGAGAGATCCACCAGCATCTGGCGATAGTGGTTGAGCAGGTTGAGGCCGGAGCGATTGGCAAGCTCTGGCCAGCGGCACTGCTTGGGCAGGGTGTGGGCGGCCAGAATGCCCGCCTCTTCGTTCTCGTGCACCATCTTGATAAAGAGCAGCAGCACCAGCTCGGTGACATAGTCGGAGTAGTTGATGCCGTCGTCACGCAGGACGTCGCAGAGGTTCCACAGTTTTTGAACGATATCGTTGTTGCGCATGAGAGTTCCGGTTATCAGCTGTGAGCCGCCAGCAGGGCACACAGGGGCTGGTTGATGTAGTAGTTGCCGCGACCAATCTTCTGTTTTTGCAAGAATTGCTGTTCGACCAGCAGATCCAGATAGCGGGTGGCGGTGATGCGGGTCACGTCGAGATCGCCCATGACAAAGTCGATCTTGGTATAGGGGTGGTTGAAGAGGTTGTTGAGCAGATCCTGACTGTAGATCTTGGGCAGTTGTTCGCGGATGCCCTGCTTGTAGCTGGCCATCAGCTCCTTGATGCCGGTGATGAGCGCTATGGTGCTCTGGGCCGTGTCGATCACCGCATCGAGCATGTAGAGCAGCCAGGGCTCCCAGTCACCGGTATCGCGCACCGCTTGCAGTTCGCGGTAGTAGCGCCCCTTGTCCTGGATAAAGTAGCGGCTGAGATAGAGCACCGGCAGGTTGAGCAGCCCCTGAGCCACCAGATAGAGCAGGTTGAGGATGCGGCCGGTGCGGCCATTGCCGTCATAGAAGGGGTGAATGCTCTCGAACTGGTGGTGGATGATGGCCATCTTGACCAGGGGATCGGCATCACAGAGCTCGTCGTCATTGATATAGCACACCAGATTGTCCATCAGGGCGGCTATCTCGTCTGCATGTTGGGGCGGGGTGTAGATCACCTCGCCGGTGCGGGCATTCTTGAGATCGGTGCCGGGCAGACGGCGCAAGCCGGCGCGGTTCTTTTCCAAACACTGCTGCACCGCCAGAATGTCGGCCAGCCGGATCAGCTGCTGATGGCGCACGGTGGCAAAGCCCTGCTTGAGGGCGGCGGCATAGTCCTGCACCTCTTTGGTGGCCGGATTGACCGCCTCTTCAAACAGGTTGGCGCGGTAGAGATCATCCTGGGTGGTGATGATGTTCTCGATCTCCGAGCTGTTTTTTGCCTCTTGCAGGGACAGGGTGTTGATCAGGATCCCCTCGTTGGGGATGCTGGCGGCCACCCCCTTGAGTTCGGCCAGATAGCGGTGAGCTTCGGCGCTCTTCTTGAGCACGGCGCGGCTCTCCAGCTCGGCGATATTGACCAGCGGCAGCGGGGTGATGGGCATAGAAAGTCCCCTTTTCTGTGTATGGCGGCGATTGTATGTATAGAAATTTTAATTTTCTATACATATCACGGCCCATATAGATAAAAGGCGCCCTTTTCTATATCTGTCGGGGCTGCTGCCGCTTGTCAGGCCACTTGCCAGAGCGCGTCGCCAAGCTGCGTCAGCAGTTTATCCAGCTGTTTGCCGAGCAGACCGTCGAGCCGCTTGGCGCCGCCATCATCGGCGAAGCGCTCGTTGATAAAGTCGCGATCGACGATAACCTCATGCACCAGCTGCCTAGCCAGACGATCCAGCCACTTGCGCTGGACGGGCGTCCAGCTCTGGCTGCGGTAGATCTGCTCCATCGCCAGCCGTACCCGTTCGCTATAGGGGATGAGCGGCTCGCCAAGGGCGGCGCGACGAATATGGCCTATGATGCTGGCGGCGATGTCCTGATTGGTCTGGTTGCGCCAGGCACTCTGCAGGTTGGCCTCCTTGAAACCGGCGCTGTCGAGCAGCAGTTTGATCTCTTTTAGCTGAACCCGAGTGAGGTCTCGCGGGGCATTAACTACCGCCATCAGCGCGGTATTGCTGTTGATCTGCTGACGGATAAAGTCGGCGAAACCATCCAGATAATCCTCTGGCCTGCCATAGGCACCGTAGCTCTGCTCGCGCAGAGTGAGCCTGTCTTGATGATCTGAAATCACCGGACGATATTCGCTGCCGATCAGCTCCTCCACCTGTGCCAGTTCCCTCAGCAGGGTGGCGTGCTGGCGCAAAAAGTGGCTGGCCTGCCTTGGCCCTAGCTGATGGAGGTGCTGATGCAGCTTGCCAGGCTCAATACCCCATTCTTCCCCCAGTTCGGCCAGCTTCTGCTTCAAGGCCGGGTAGCGATCCGCCTTGCTCTCGGCCTTGCGCAGTACCCGCATCAGCTTCTGGCTGAGCTGATTCAAGATGGTATCGGCCTGGCTCTGGCCCGGCTCGTCTCCCGCCACGTTGAGGGCTTGCTCCAGACAGCGCTCATCGCTAAGCTCACCGGCCAGCTGCGCCAGGGTGATATCGGGATTCTTGACCAGAGGTTGCATGGTGTTGACCTCGGCCAGCGCGGCATAGATATCAACCGGGTCATAGATGCGAAACACCGTCTTGCCTATGTCGTCGCAGCGACGGGTGGCCCGCCCCATCATCTGCTCATAGAGGATCCGTGACTTGACCCGCCGCATAAAGACCAGATTGCAGATACGCGGCACGTCGATGCCGGTGGTAAGCAGGTCCACCGTGATGGCGATATTGGGGTAGCGTTCGTTCTTGTAGCGGCTGATCAGGGTGCTCACCTTGTCACTCTTGCCGGTGATCTTGGCGACCGCCTCCTGGTTATAGCTTTCGCCGTAAAGGGCTTGGAACTCGGCATCCAGCAGTCGCTTGACCATGTCGGCATGGTTGTCTGTGGCGCAGAAGATCATGGTCTTCTCTTCTCCGAAGGGATCCAGCTCCTGTGCCAGCGCCTGACAGATGACCTGATTGAAGGATTCGTTGATCACCCGTTTGTTGAAGGCATCCACCTCGAAGTTGAGATCGTCTTCCAGCTCCGCAGTCTCAATCTCGCCGGTGCGGGTATCGATGGCGGTCACCTTCTCGCCCTTGCTGAAGTTGATGCCATGCTCGGTCAGCTCGGTCTGGAAACGGATCGGCGATTCGTGGTCGATCAGCCAGTCGTCGGCCACCGCCTCACGGTAGGAGTAGAGGTAGACCGGCTTGCCGAAAATCTCGCTGGTGTGTTTTGCCGGGGTGGCGGTGAGGCCAATCTTGACCGCATCGAAGTAGTCGAGCACCCGACGGTAGCTTGAGAGATATTGCGCGGCATCACGGGTGGAGAGCTCCCCTTCGGTCATCTCCTGATCCAGGGCGTAACCCCGGTGAGCCTCGTCCACTATGATGCAGTCGAACTCATCGATCGGCGGTCGGTTGTCACTGGCGAAGATACGTTTGACCATGGCCTGCACGGTGGCGACCTGAATGCGGGTCTCGGCTTGCGCCGCCATGTCTCCGAGCTCTGCGATGGTGTAGGCAGACCACAGGGTCTGGTTTTGTTCGAGGCGAGCATCTTTGAACGCATCCAGGGCTTGGCCGCCGAGTGCGGTCCTGTCCACCAGAAAGAGGATGCGGCGAAAACGCTCTGCCTTGAGGAAGCGATACATCAGACCAATGATGGTGCGGGTCTTGCCCGTCCCCGTCGCCATGGCCAGCAGACAGTCGCGCTGATCGCGCGAGAGCGCAGATTCCACCGCCTCGATGGCTTTCTGCTGATAGGGTCTCACCTTGAGGTAACCAAACCCCTCTTGCTTGAGTGTCTGCTCAGCTTGTTCGCGGCTGCGTTTGAGCAGATCCAGCAGCCCCTCCGGCGAGTGGAACTCTTGCAGTGCACGGGCGAGATTGCTCGGGTGGCGGGCATCGCGAAACCAGATGCCGGATTGCTCGGCCAGCTGTTTGACAAAGGGGCGACCGTTGCAGGAGTAGAGGTAGGGGAGTTGATACTGTTCACCTTGACCATCGTGCCAGGGGGACGAGCGTCCCTCCAGCACCCAGGGGCTGACCATCAAACCTGACAGGGCAAATCCTTTGCTGTAGCGCCCCGCCTGAGGGATCTTGCCGGCCACATTGGTATTCATCTTTTTCGCCTCTACGGCGGCGACCGGCATCAGGCCGATAAAGAGCACGTAATCGGCCCGACCCTTCTCCCCGTGATGCTCGGTTGGCCATTCGGCGATGGCCATGTTGCGCCCCTTCTGCGGACGAGCCCCCTTGCGGTAATCGAGTTGCTCGGAGTCTGCCTCCCAGCCAGCATCCTGCAACTGTTGATCGATGAGAATGCGGGTACTGGCCTCGTCGAGAACTAAGGTGTCGGTGATGCGCTTTGCCTTGCTGGCAAACCCTTGCAGGGCCAGTGCAGCCTGCTTCCTGGCCTCTTCGCTTTGCTGCTGTAATTGCTGCTGCAACTCGGCCAGGCGACGTTCGAACTCCTGCTGCTGGGTAGCGAGCGCCTGTTGGTGCGTCTTGGCCTGGGAGGCAAGCTCTCTGGCCTCGCTGTCCATCAGCTCAGCCAGCTCCTGATACTCCTTCTTCTCCCGCGCCAGCAACTCGGCCAACTCCTGATTCTGATCGAGCTGGCTGCTGGCACTGGTGAGCTCGTCCTTGAGCCTGGCTATCTGCTCCTGTAACTGGTGCAGCTCGGCGCTGGGATCTTTGGGGACGATAAAGGGCTCTGGTTTGAAATGTTCGCTCCCCTTGCCAAAGAAGCGGTGGTACCAGACAGCCAGGTCTCGAGCGACTTTCAGCCCGGCCAAGGCCTCCTTGTGGCGGGTTTTGAACTGATGCACCGCATGATTTCCTGCCTTGCGCAGCCCATGAAACAGGTTCATCACGATCGGATCCAGCGACAACTCACGGCCAACCAGATAGAGCAGCTCGGCCTGTGTTGTCTGCGGCTGGGCGGCAATACCGCAGCGCATTGCAATATCTTGGGCCAAGGCTTCACTCAGTTGACGCAACTTGACCAGGGTCGTGTTGGGATCACCGACGAATGCCCGTTCAGCGCCCTGCGCCAGCTCAAGCAGAATGGGGGCATGGGCTTGAAGGAAATAGAAGTTGCTGCGCTCGGTCATGGTCAATCTTCCAGAAAGTAATCTGAATCCAGGGTCTTGATGGTGAGAGTCTGGCGGGTGGTGACGCCGACGCCGTATTCAATCATCAGGGCGGCGAGACGTGGGCCGTCAATCAGGACAATGCGCTTCTCAATCAGTCCCACGAACTCCTGTGCCTCGCGGCTAAAGCTTGAGGTAGTGATAAAGACCCCCTTGCGGGCTTTGTGCAGATCCAGCGCTCCTGCGAAAGCCTGAATGTCTGGGCGGCCCACCGTCTTGTCGGTGTAACGCTTGGCCTGCAGATAAATGGAGTCGAGTCCGAGTCTGTCTTCCTTAATGATGCCGTCGATACCGCCATCACTACTGTAACGGGTAGTGCGGGCCGCATCCTGCTGGCTTCCGCCATAACCCATGGCCACCATGAGATCGACTACCAGCTGTTCAAAGAAGCGGGGAGACATGGTAAGGATCTCGGCTAGCAAGTCATCGGCAAGGGATTGATTGATGGCTGCCAGAGCCTGCTCAATCTGCTCTTGCGGTGTACTGGCCTGCTCTGGCGTGGACTGTGTCGTTGCGTCCGTCACGATCCGGGACGGATTGCCCATGCTTTCACTGGAGGCCAGAGTGAACGCGACGAACTCGTTGAACTGGGCCAGATAGTGATTGTCGATGGGGTGACCCGAGGCCAGCGCCACCTTACCCCGTTCGGTGATAAGACAAATGCCGCGTTTGGGTTGCTCGATTAACCCCGCCTTGACCAGATAGGTCTTGGCCCAGCCGACCCGGGAGCGGATGGTGGTTTGGCGGCCACTTGGCAAGGTGTCTGCCAGCTGTTCCGGGGTGAAGGCATAGTGTTGGCAAACCCGCTCGAATACTTCCCTAAGGGGACGGGCATGACCATCGGCCAGCACCTTGAGCACCGCAGGCATCATGGCTTCATAACTGGGTAGATTCATGGTGGACAGGGACTCGGTGAAAGGCAGTCACCTATCTTGCCACAAGCGGCCCGACTGGGGCCATGCCGTTGATCACACTGGGGATATGAAATAAAAAAGCCCCCGGGTGGCGGGGGCTGGTGCATCGGCGAGAGGGATCACTCGATGTTTTGAATTTGCTCGCGCATCTGCTCGATGAGGACCTTCAACTCGACGGCGGACTGGGTCACCTCGGCGTTGATGGACTTTGAACCCAGGGTGTTCGACTCGCGGTTGAACTCCTGCATCATGAAGTCGAGACGACGGCCGCAGGCGCCTCCCTTCTTCATGATCTTGATGGTCTCGCCGATGTGCATCTCCAGGCGATCCAGCTCTTCGGCTACGTCGATCTTCTGGGCCAGCAGCACGATCTCCTGCTCGATGCGGGCGGGATCCAGCTCCACCTTGGCCTCGGCCAGGCGGTCGGTGAGCTTCTGGCGCTGCCACTCGATGATCTGCGGCAGGTGCTCGCGCACCTTCTTCACTTCCACCTGGATGCCGTCCAGGCGCTGCTGGATCAGTGCCTTGAGGTTGGCCCCTTCGCTGGCGCGGGAGGCGAGGAACTCTTCCATGGTCAGATCGAAACCGCCGAGCAGCTCGGTGGCGACCGCGTCCATGTCCTGCTCGGCGGCGGCCATGACACCCGGCCAGCGCAGCACGTCCACCGGGTTGAGCTGGCCCTGGCCCGCCTCTTTCATTACCCAGTTGGCGCTGTCGATGATGAGCCTGGCCAGCTCTTCATTGATATGGAGCTGGCTGGCGGCGGCTTGCGCTGCCTCGAACCTCAGGCTGCACTCCACCTTGCCGCGCTGCAGCTTGGCACGGAAACGCTCACGCAGGACCGGCTCCAGGCTGCGCAGTTGCTCCGGCAGGCGGATATAGGTTTCCAGATAGCGCTGGTTGACCGAACGAATTTCCCAAACGGCTGTGCCCCAGTCGCCCTTGAATTCCTTGCGGGCGTAGGCGGTCATGCTGTGAATCATTGATTGTTCCGGGCTTGATGAAGTGTGCGGCCAGTATACTCAGCCAGGCTTGCCCCGTCAGCCGATGCCGTGGTTTTAGCGGCTGATATTTGGGGCGGGATCACTTATAATCCCCCGCCAATTTGAGCCAGCCCAGAGGTCAGTCCCATGTCCCGTCCCAGCGATCGCAGTGCCGCGCAAGTGCGCCCGGTTACCATCACCCGCAACTTCACCAAGCATGCGGAAGGCTCTGTGCTGGTGGAGTTCGGCCACACCCGCGTGCTGTGCACCGCCAGCGTCGACACCAGCGTGCCGCGCTTCCTGAAAGGCAAGGGGCAGGGCTGGGTCACCGCCGAGTACGGCATGCTGCCGCGCTCCACCCATTCGCGCATGAACCGCGAGGCGGCCGCCGGCAAGCAGAGCGGCCGCACCCTGGAGATCTCCCGGCTGATCGCCCGCTCCCTGCGCGCCGCCGTGGATCTTACCGCGCTCGGTGAGCACTCCATCACGGTGGACTGTGACGTGCTGCAGGCCGACGGTGGCACCCGCACCGCCGCCATCACTGGCGCCTGCGTGGCCCTGGTGGACGCGCTGAACTGGATGGTGGAGAAGGGCATGCTCAAGCAGAGTCCGCTCAAGCAGATGATCGCCGCCGTCTCCGTCGGTATGTATCAGGGCGAAGCCATCTGCGATCTGGAGTATGTGGAAGATTCCGCCGCCGAGACCGACATGAACGTGGTGATGACCGAAGACGGCCGCATCATAGAGGTGCAGGGCACCGCCGAGGCCGAGCCCTTCACCCACGAGGAGCTGCTGGCGATGCTGGCGCTGGCCAAGGGCGGCATCGACGACATCATAGCGCTGCAGAAGCAGGCGCTCGCTTGAATTTCTGATTTTAAAAACGCGGCATCGACCGCGTTTTTTTATACCCCCACACCAGTTAACGACATGCCAAGCAAGGAGCCAGAATGAAAGCCTACCAGCGTCAATTTATCGAGTTCGCCCTGGAGAAACAGGTTCTCAAATTCGGTGAGTTCACCCTGAAATCCGGCCGCAAGAGCCCCTACTTCTTCAACGCCGGCCTGTTCAACAGCGGCCGCGATCTGGCCCGCCTCGGCCGCTTCTATGCCGCCGCCCTGATGGATGCCGGCATCGAATTCGACGTGCTGTTTGGCCCGGCCTACAAGGGGATCCCCATCGCCTCCGCCACTGCGGTGCAACTGGTGGAGCAGCATGACGTGGACGTGCCCTGGTGCTTCAACCGCAAGGAGGCCAAGGATCACGGCGAGGGCGGCAATCTGGTGGGCAGCCCGCTCAAGGGGCGCATCATGCTGGTGGACGACGTCATCACCGCCGGGACCGCCATCCGCGAATCCATGGATCTGATCCAGGCCAACGGCGCCTCCCTGGCCGGGGTGCTGATCGCCCTGGACCGCCAGGAGAAGGGCAAGGGCGAGCTCTCCGCCATCCAGGAAGTGGAGCGTGACTACGGCGCCCACATCATCGCCATCATCCAGATGAGCGACCTCATCGCCTATCTGGAAGAGAAGCAGGCAGAGCAGCCCGCGCTGGCCGAACAACTGGCGGCCATGAAGGCCTATCGCGCCCAGTACGGCATCTGACGACCTCGCCTGCCATCATGGCGTCGCCCCTGGCTCGGGGCGGCGCCATTTTTTTATTTTTGATAAAAGCGGGTATCCTGACTTGAGCTTGCCCTTACAGTAAAGGTTAGGGTTTGGTCATAGGCGCATTTTCTGGCCGAGGGGTTCCGAGGAGGAACAACATGACTACCCAGACTCAAGTTCCCATCCATCTTCAGTTGCCGCTCAGCGGCATGAGCTGCGCCAACTGCGCCAGCCGCATCACCGCCGCCCTCAATCAACTCGACGGGGTGCAGGCCAGCGTCAACTTCGCACTGGAGCAGGCGGCCATCGAGCTTGCCAGCAGCGATCGCCTGCCCGCTGTGCTGGACAGCATAGCCGCGCAGGGCTACGGCTATGGCAGCGAATCCGTGTCGTTTCAAATCAGTGGCATGACCTGCGCCGGTTGTTCGGCTCGGCTGAACAAGATGCTGACAGAGCTGCCCGGCGTCATCTCGGCCGAGGTCAATTTCTCCCTCGAGCAGGCCCGCATCCTGCTGGTGCCGGGGATGCAGACGCCAGCCTCGTTGCGTGAGCATATAGAAGCCCTTGGCTTCGGTGCCCAGCTGGCGCAAGGCTCCGTCAGCCAGCGCCGTCAGCAACTGCTGGCCCGTGAGGCGCAGGAGGCTGCAGCCGCCCGCCAGGCGCTGACTCAGGTGGTGATCTCGGCCCTGCTCACCCTGCCGCTGCTGGTGGGCATGATCGCCATGGCTGGCCTGTTGCCCTGGCACCTGCCCGCCTGGCTGGAGCTGGTGCTCGCCACCCCGGTGCAGTTCTGGGTAGGCAGACGCTTCTATCGCGGCGCCTGGCTGGCATTGCGTAACAGGGCAGCCAATATGGATGTGCTGGTGGCGACCGGCACCAGTGCCGCCTACTTCTACAGCCTCTATCTGCTGCTGACCCTGGGGATGGCCGCCAGCGGCCAGCTCTATTTCGAGGCGAGCGCCATCATCATCACGCTCATCTCGCTGGGGAAATTGCTGGAGGCCCGCGCCCGGCGCAGCACCCAGTCCGCCATTCGCGAGCTGATGGCGCTGCGGCCGGACACCGCCACCGTCTGGCGCGGCCAGGCCTGGCAGAACGTCGCCATTGACGAGGTGCTGCGCGGCGACAGGCTGCGGGTTCTGGTGGGGGAGCGGGTGCCGGTGGACGGCAAGATCCTGAGTGGTGCGAGCGAGCTGGATGAATCCATTCTCACCGGTGAGAGCCTGCCGGTGCCGCGCGCACTGGGGGATGCCGTGCTGGGCGGCGCCATCAACCGCTCCGGCGTGCTGGAGATCGAGGCCACTACCGTGGGTGAAGACTCCAGCCTCAGCAAGATCATCACCCTGGTGGAGCGCGCCCAGATGGGCAAGGCGCCGCTGCAGCAGCTGGTGGACAGGGTCTCCGCCATCTTCGTGCCCGTGGTCATGGCCATCGCCCTGTTCACTCTGCTGGCCTGGTATGCCGCCAGCAACGACTTCGGTCAGGCGCTGCTCGCCGCCGTCGCCGTGCTGGTGATCGCCTGCCCCTGTGCGCTGGGGCTGGCGACCCCGGCCGCCATCGTCACCGGCACCGGGGTGGCGGCCCGTCACGGCATTCTGATCAAGGACGTGGATACCCTGCAGAAGGCCCACGCCATCAAGGCGCTGATTTTTGACAAGACAGGCACCCTCACCCAGGGCAGGCCCGTGCTGGCGAGCTGGAGCGGCAGCGACGAACAGTTGCGCCTCGCCGCCGCCCTGCAGCAGGCGAGCGAGCACCCGCTGGCGCTGGCGATGCGCGAGGCGGTCGGCAAGGAGGTCGTGCTGCCCCAGCCCGAGGCGGTGGAGGTACGGGTCGGTGCCGGCATCCTCGGTCAGGTGGCCAGTCACAGGGTCGCCATCGGCAACGCCTCCCTGCTGGCTCAGCTCGGCATCGAGCCACCACAGCAGGATGAACAGCCTGCCGACGGCGCGACCCGGGTCTGGGTCGCCATCGACGGCGTGGCGGTGGCGATCGCCGCCCTGGCCGATACCCTGAGACCCGAGAGCCCCGAGGCCATCGCCACCCTGCGCCAGCGCGGCATCGCCAGCTGGCTGGTGAGCGGCGACGCGCCGGCGCCGGTGGCCCACATTGCCGCCAAGCTGGGGCTGGACGGTGCCTTCGACTCCGTGCTGCCCGCCGGCAAGGTGGAGAAAGTAGAGGCGTTGCGCGCCCGTACCCAGGGCCTGGTGGCCATGGTGGGGGACGGGGTGAACGACGCCCCGGCGCTGGCGGCGGCGGACGTGGGGATCGCCATGGGCTCAGGCTCGGATGTCGCCATGGAGACCGCCTCCATCACCCTCATGCGATCTGACCCGCGGCTGGTGGCCGATGCCATCGACATCTCGGCGGCCACCTGGCGCACCATACAGCAGAACCTGTTCTGGGCCTTCGTGTTCAACATCATCGGCATTCCGCTGGCGGCGCTGGGCTACCTCAGCCCCGAGCTGGCGGGGGCAGCCATGGCCCTGAGCAGCATCACGGTATTGAGCAATTCCCTGTTACTGAAACGCTGGCAGCCCAGGGCGGGCAGCCAGCGCCAATCTGAATCGAGAAGGAGTCATCCATGAACATCAGCAAGGTTGCCAAGGCCACTGGGCTGTCCGCCAAGACCATCCGCTACTACGAGAGCATCGGCCTCATCTCGGCGCCGGTGCGCAGTGACAACGGCTATCGCAGCTACACAGACGGCGCCCTGCGGGAGCTGCGTTTCGTCAAGCGGGCGCGGGAGACCGGCTTCAACCTGGAGGAGTGTCAGGAGCTGCTGGCGCTCTACCGGGACGAGCACAGGACCAGTGCCCAGGTGAAGAAGCTGGCGCAGGAGAAGATCGTCGATCTGCGGGCCCGCATCGCCGGCCTGCAGGCCATGCTCAGTTCCCTGGAGGAGGTGGTGGGGTGCTGCCACGGGGACGCGAATCCCCAGTGCCCCATACTCGACGAGCTCGAGAAGGGTTGAGGGGGTTGCCGGGCGAGCGCGAGCAGGCTGGAGTGTCCCGGGATCCTGCCGGCGTGGCACGGCGCGTCAGGGGCTGAGTGGCTGCTTAATAGCGGGCGATTGATTGTTGAGCAGGAAAAGGGAGTGGTAGACTGTGCGGCTCTTGTACAGGGAGTACCCAGTTGACCCAGAGTGTGAATCACCAGGTGCGACGGGCCATCATGGTCCAGCTCTATACCCACGCCTCCTTCAGCCTGCCTTGTCTGGCGCTGCTGGCGATCAGCTGGAGCCTGCTGTTCCACGACTACCTGCCCGCCAGGGAGGCGCTCGGCTGGCTTGGCCTGGTCTTCCTGTTGCTGCTGGGACGCTGGTGGCACCTGCGCTGGCGTCAACCCCGGCTGGCAGAGCTGCCGCTGCCGGTGCTGGAGCGGGAGCTCTTCATCGGGGTGACCATCACCTCCATCATCTGGGCCCTCGGCGTGCTGCTCTACATGGACAGGCTGCCGGACACCTACCGCGCCGCCATGCTGATGCTCACCAGCCTGATCCTCACCGGCAGCGCCATCATGCTGTTCGGCAGTCGCCGCACCCTCTACGGGGCCGTGCTGCCCCTCGGGTTTGCCATGCTGTTCGAACTCAGCGGCGGCAACGAGCAGGAGCGGATTGTCTCCTGCATGCTGGCGGGTTACCTGTTCGTGTTTCTGCCAACCCTGCTGCGCCGGTTGCGCCGGGATCAGGTGGCCTCCCTCTACCACAGTTTTTCCAACGCCGAACTGGTGGCCGAACTCAAGGCGGTCTCCGAGCATCTCAAGCTCACCTCCCGCCTGGACGGCCTGACCGGCATCGCCAACCGGGCTCACCTGGACGACACCCTGGCGCGGGCCTGGCGCCGCTGTCACCGGGCCAGGGCGCCCCTCTCCCTGGTGCTGGTGGATGTGGACTACTTCAAGCAGTTCAACGATCACTATGGTCATCAGCTGGGGGACCAGTGCCTGCAGCAGGTGGCGAGCCTGCTGGCCGAGGTGTTGCGGCGGGAAGACGATCTGGCCGCCCGCTACGGCGGGGAGGAGTTCGCCCTGCTGCTGCCCTGCACCACCTTGCAGGGGGCCATGCAGATCGCCGAGCAGGTGCGCACGGCCCTGCGCACCCTTGGCATTCCCCACCACAAGTCCCGGGTATCCGGCCGGGTCAGCTGCAGCTTCGGGGTCGCGACCCTGGTACCGGATCAGCACCACTCCATCGCCGAGCTCATCCAAAAAGCGGATGCGGCCCTCTATCAGGCCAAGCATAATGGCCGGGATCGTATCGAAGTAGCCTTGATGGGTAAGGTTGCCTGAGTTTCACATGACAGATTAAAGAGGTTGTCTATGCAATGTCATCGTATCGAAGAGCTGCTGGAGCTGCTGCAGCCCGCCTGGATCAAGGAGCAGGATCTCAGCCTGGTGCAATTCATCGCCAAACTGGCGGCAGAAGCCGGCTATGAGGGCGCCCTGTCCGAGCTGACCGACGACATGCTGATCTACCACCTCAAGATGCGCGAATCCGACAAGCAGGCGATGATCCCGGGCCTGGCCAAGGATCATGTTCCTGACTTCAAGGAAGCCCTGCTCAAGGCCCGCGGCATCAAGTAACCCGGCCGCCGGGTTGCCGGAAGAGGAAGGTTTCAAGAGAATCTCCAAAAAGGTCCATAGTCAACTGGCTATGGGCCTTTTTTGTTGCCTGAAATTGCGACGGCACTCGAACTATAGATACATTTAACCCACACAATTAGCAGGCTGTTTAAGATATAATCGGCTTCATAACAATATGAGTGGAGCTATGTGCTGCAATGGCCGACCAGGACAAGATCGATATCAAGGATGTGACCGACAAGAACGTCACCGGGACCTTCAATCCCCACACGTTCAAGGCGGGCGATGACAGGTTCAATCCCGGCAACCGCATCTACGTCAGGTCCCAGACCGGCTACTGGCAGCGGGTGCGCAAGGCCATGGGCTGGTTCTTCGTCGCTCTCTTCGTCACTCTGCCCCTGCTGCGCTATGACGGCCGCCAGGCGGTGCTGTTCGATCTGGAGCATCAGCAGTTCCACATCTTCGGCGCCACCATCTGGCCGCAGGATCTGACCCTGCTGGCCTGGGTCTTCATGATCGCCGCCTTCGCCCTCTTCTTCGTCACCACCTTCCTCGGCCGGGTCTGGTGCGGCTATCTCTGCCCCCAGACGGTGTGGACCTTCATGTTCATCTGGTTCGAAGAGAAGCTGGAAGGCGCCGCCAACAAGCGCCGCAAGCTGGATGCCACCCCCTGGAGTGGCGAGAAGCTGGCCCGCAAGGGCGCAAAGCACCTGGCCTGGATCCTACTGTCCCTGGGCACCGGTCTCACCTTCGTCGCCTACTTCCAGGATGTGTTCCAGCTGGTGCCTGACTTCTTCACCCTGCAGGCGAGTGGCTGGGTCATCTTCTGGGTGATCTTCTTCGCCGCCTGTACCTACGGCAACGCCGGCTGGATGCGCGCCATCATGTGCATCCACATGTGTCCCTATGCCCGCTTCCAGTCCGCCATGTTCGACAAGGACACCTACATAGTCGGCTACGACACCAAGCGCGGCGAGACCCGTGGCGCCCGTGGCCGCAAGGCCGATCCCAAGGCGCTGGGGCTGGGGGACTGCATCGACTGCGACCTCTGCGTGCAGGTCTGCCCGACCGGCATCGACATCCGCGACGGCCTGCAGTACGAGTGCATCAACTGCGGCGCCTGCGTCGATGCCTGCGATCAGACCATGGATCGGATGGGCTATCCGAAGGGGCTGATCAGCTACACCACAGAGCACAAGCTGGCCCACAACCAGACCCATGTGGCCAGGCCCAAGCTGATCGGCTATGGCCTGGTGATGGTCGTCATGCTGGGGGTCTTCGTCTACAACGCCATGTCCATCATGCCCATGGGGCTCGACATACTGCGGGATCGCAACCAGCTGTTCCGGGAGAACAGCGAGGGGCTCATTGAGAACACCTATACCCTGAAGATCCTCAACAAGACCCTGCAATCCCAGACCTATCAGCTGGATGTGGAAGGGCTGCCGGAGCACCAGTGGTTCGGCCCGCGGGAAGTGACGCTCAAACCAGGGGAAATCTTCACCCTGCCGGTGAGCCTGGCGGTGGATCCCTTCAACCTGAAGCGGCCGACCCTGGATGTCCAGTTCGTGCTCAAACGGGAAGGGGCCGCACCGGACGACAGCAAGGGCACCCTGCGCCAGCCCAGCAAGTTTATCAGCCGGCTCTGAGGGGCCGACCCAGCGAGCCACGGGCGTCCGTGGCATGCCCCGGATCGGGATCATGGGCGGCATTGATCGGCTATCTCGGATAGAATGGGGCGCAACAGCGCCCCTTTCTCATGGTGGATGACATGCGTTTCAACTATTCCGACCTCAATCCCGATCTCATCATGGATGCGATCGATCTCAGCGGCCTGCGCATCGACTCCGGTCTCATCGAGCTCAACAGCTATGAAAACCGGGTCTACCAGTTTCAGGATGAGGATCGTCGCCGTTACGTGGTGAAGTTCTACCGCCCCGGTCGCTGGAGCCGGGCCCAGATCCTCGAGGAGCACGAGTTTGCCGCTCGCCTGCGTGAGACGGAGATCCCGGTCGCCGCCCCCATCGCCTTTGCCGGCGAGACCCTGCTGGAGCATCAGGGCTACCCCTTCGCCATCTGGCATAGCGTCGGTGGCCGCCAGTTCGAGGTGGACAACCTGGATCAGCTGGAGTGGGTGGGGCGCTATCTCGGTCGCATCCACAGGGTCGGGGCCAGTCACTCCTTCCACCATCGGGTCCAGCTGGACGTGGAGAGCATGCTGCACGAGCCGCGTCAGCTGCTGGCGGCCGGAGAGTGGGTGCCGAGCGGCCTGGCCAAGCAGTTCTTCGGGGTGCTCGACGAGCTGATCCGCCATGTGGGGGACGCCATGAGCCTGGACGTGGCGCGGATCTCCCTGCACGGGGATTGCCACCCGGGCAACATACTGTGGCGCGACGGCCCCCTGTTCGTCGATCTCGACGACTGCCGCACCGGTCCCGCCATCCAGGATCTCTGGATGATGTTGAGCGGCGAGCGTCACGAGCAGCAGATCCAGCTCGACACCCTGCTGGCCGGCTACGAGGAGTTCATGGAGTTCGACCCACGGGAGCTGGCGCTGATAGAGCCCCTGCGAGCCATGCGCATAGTCCACTACATGGCCTGGCTGGCCCGGCGCTGGGAGGATCCCGCCTTCCCCCGTCACTTCCCCTGGTTCAATACGGATCACTACTGGCGCCAGCAGATCGCGACCCTGCACGACCAGCTGGAAGCGCTCAAGGCGCCGCCCCTGACGCTGATGCCGAACTGGTAAGCCAGACGGTTCGTGGTACCCGCAGTACGGCCAGCAGGATGCGCTCCAGGCACTGCTGCTGACGCTGATGCCGGCCGGGCAAGCCCCGGCAACCTGGCCCAGGATGCCGGGGCGAGAGGCTTGGCCACCCGCCTTTGCCATTGACGGCGGGAGGGTGAGGCAATAGGCTTGGACTGCTTCGGTTCGCCGGGCGTGCCTCACAGTGATCCCTTAACAGGAAACGTCATGAAAAAAGTACTATTTTTCCTCGCTGCCATGCTGATGATCCCCATGGTTCACGCCGCCCCGGAATTCAAGGAAGGCGTCAACTATGACGTGGTCACCCAGACCGGCAGCGCCCAACCTGAAGTGCTGGAGTTCTTCTCCTACTTCTGCCCGCACTGCGCCAAGTTCGAGCCGATCGCCGAAGATCTGAAGAAGAGCCTGCCGGAAGGCGTGCCGATGAAGAAGAACCCGGTGGCCTTCCTGGGCCGCGAGATGGGCCCGGAGATGCAACGCGCCTATGCCGTCGCCAACCTGCTGAACGTCGAAGGCAAGCTGACTCCGGTCATCTTCGACAAGATCCACACCCAGCGTCAGGTGCCGCAGAGCCGTGCCGACGTGAAGCAGATCTTCGTGGACAACGGCGTACCGGCCGAAGAGTTTGACGGTGCCGTCGACAGCTTCGCCGTCTCCGGCATGGTCTCCCAGTTCGATCGCAACACCGAGAGCTACAACGTGCGCGGTGTGCCGGCCTTCCTGGTCAATGGCAAATACATGGTGAAGATTGAATCCATCACCTCCCAGGAGCAGTTCAACCAGCTGGTGAAATTCCTGTTGGCCAAGAAAGACTGACCTCTCCCGAGGCGATAAAAAAGCCCGCCGGTGCGAACCGGCGGGCTTTTTGTTGTCTGCTGTTTCCGGGGGGTCACACCCCGACGTGGAAGGCCTGCTTGAGGTTGCGGATGAAGTCCGCGTCCCGGCACAGGGTCTTGCCCGGGCTGTCGGAGATCTTGGCAACCGGGCCGCCGTTGCACTCCATCAGCTTGAAGACGATGTTCATCGGGCTGACGCCGGGCAGATCGCAGGTGAGCTTGGTGCCGATGCCGAAGCTGGTGTTGATGCGGCCACGGAAGTGGCGCAGTAGCTCGACGGCCTTGTCGAGGTTGAGACCGTCGGAGAAGACCAGCGTCTTGTCCTTGGGATCTATGCCGAGCCGCTGGTAGTGGCTGATGGCCTTCTCGCCCCACACCACGGGGTCGCCGGAGTCGTGGCGCAGCCCCTGATAGCGGCTGGCCAGCTCGAAATCGAAGTCGCGCAGGAAGGCATCCATGGTGATGCAGTCGGTCAGGGCTATGCCCAGGTGGTTGGTGAACTCGTCGAGCCAGCTGATGAGGGCGGCGCGCTGGCTGTGTTCCAGCGGGAAGCCGAGCTGCTGGTGGGCCTGGAACCACTCGTGGGCCTGGGTGCCGACCGCCGGCAGCCGGTACTTCTGGGCCAGCTGGTAGTTGCTGGTGCCCCGAAATGCCGGCAGCCGCTCCTTGAGGCGGCCCACCACGGCATCCTGCACGGCATGGGAGAAGCGGCGACGGGTGCCGAAGTCGATGAGATTGAACTCGCTCATCTCCTCGGGGCTGAGTTCCCGCTCCAGCTTGTCGATCTTCTGATCCAGCCGCGCCAGGGCCTGGCTCACCCCGAACTGGGGATAGCGGAAGCGGTTGCGCATCTCGCTGATGATGGCGAGCACAGGGATCTCCCACAGGATCACGTCCTGCCAGGGCCCCTCGACCCGCACATTGATGCGGCCATCCTGCTCGAACACCTTGAGCAAGGAGGCATCCAGCGGCTTGCGGCGCAGGTGATCGAGGTAATCGGCGGTGAAGAAGGGGCGCTCGGCCAGGAAATCGAGCTCGGGTTCGGTCAGGCGCAGGGAGCCGGCGAGGCGCAACTGCTCCTCGATCTCGCCCATCATGGGCAGCAGGTCTTCCTCGTTGCGGCTGTGGAACTCGGCCACCACTTCGGCATCCGGGTAACGATGGAACACCGCCTGCTGCATGTGCAGCTTGTAGGCGTCAGTGTCGAGCAGGCTGGTGAGAATGGGTGGCATATCAGGCTCCCCGCAGACGGGTGAGCACGATGGCGCTCCCCTGCCGCATATGTAGAGTGCAGGCGCCGGTATCGGATTGGCGGGAAAAAATGGGTGACATATCAGGCGTCCAGCAGGCGTTGTACATCGACCAGGGTCTGGGCCAGTTCGGCGCCGGCCTCGGTCATCCGGGTGCGGGCCTGGGCCACAGTCTCGGGCGCTATGCCACGGCAGGCATCGAGATGGACGATCACCCGGAAACCGGCGCGGCGCAGCTGCAGCACGCTGGTCTTGACGCAGTAGTCGGTGGCGAGGCCCCCCACCAGCACTGTGCTGACCCCCCGTGCTTGCAGGAATTCGATAAGCCCTGTGCTGCGCCGCTCGGCCAGGTCATGGTAGCAGGCGCCATAGGGATGCAGGTCCGGCTCGACCCCCTTCCAGATGAAGAAGTCATAGTCGATGGGGGTGGGCAGGCCATCGAGCAGTTCGAAGCCCGGGGTGCCCGGCACGCAATGGGCCGGCCAGGTGAGGTCGGCGTTGGGCAGGTCCAGCGGTTGCAGCATGGCGGCGGGGTGTGTCACGACCCAGGCGGCGTTCGCTGGGTGGGCGTCCTTGCTGCCAATTCGCAGGCTGGCGAGGGCGGCCTGCGCGTTGAGAGCGGCCACTATGTCAGCCCCGCCCGCGACGGGCAGCTCGTTCGGGCAGAGGGGAGTGAATCCCTTCTGCGCATCTATATCCAGGCTGGCGATGGTTCCCATGGGTGGCTCCTGCACATAATATTCTTGTGATATTATCTACCAAACATTATTAGAAGGCGAGCAGGTCGACCAGGATGCCGAGAATGAGTCTGGATATGGTGGTGCTGCGGTTGCACGAGGAGCGGCTCGAGCTGCTCCTCGAGACCCGGGATCGCCCCCCCTTTAGCCACTGCTGGCAGCTGCCGGCCCTGCGCATCGACGAGACCCGGGATCGGGATCTGGATGCCGCCCGTCACCGCCTGCTGGGGGAGTGGGGGCTGGGTCATTGCTACAGCGAGCAGGTCTGTACCCTCGGCAATCTGGAACGGGATCCCCGTGGCTGGTCCACTACCCTGGTTTATCTTTGTCTGGTGGAGCCGGAAGCGGAAGCAGTGCGAGGTCATTGGCACCCGCTTGCCGACCTGCCCGACCTGAATCTTGCCTTCGATCACGGCCAGCTGGTCGCCATGGGGCTGGAGCGGCTGCGCATCAAGAGCCGCTACAGCACACTGCCGCTGCAACTGCTGGGGGCCGAGTTCACCCTCTCCGAGGTGCAGCGGGCGTTCGAGATAGTCCTGCAAACCCCCATGAACACGGCGGCGTTTCGCAAGCGGATCCATCGCGCCGACATCCTGGTGGATACCGGCCGCAAGCGCACCGGCAAGCAGAGGCCCGCCATTCTCTACCGGCTGGAGAACCCCTGCTGCGTGATGTTCGATCAGGTGATGCACGGCGCGGAAGCATAAGCCGGTGCCTGCGAAAACCGGATTGTCGCCCGATAGCGGGTCTGGTGCGCGGGTACCCTCACACAGGGAGTGACAGCATGGGAGAGACGGGAATGCACAAGGTGCTGGTGAGTGCCTGCCTGCTGGGCCAGCCGGTACGCTACGACGGTCAGAGCAAGGGGATCGTCAGCGACTGGCTGAATGCGCTGGGGGCCGAGGGGAGGGCGCTGGCGTTCTGCCCCGAGGTGGCGGGCGGCTTGCCTACCCCCCGTCCACCCGCCGAGCGGCAGGGCGAGCGGGTGGTGACCGAGAACGGACTGGATGTGACGGCCGAGTTCGATCGCGGCGCCGAGCTGGCGCTCGGGCTCTGCCTGGCACAGGGCATTCGCTTTGCCCTGCTCAAGGAGGGGAGCCCCTCCTGCGGCAGTGGTCGCATCTACAACGGCCGCTTTGAAGGCGTCTCCATGGCGGGAGAGGGCAAGACCACGGCCCTGCTGCGCCGTCACGGCATTCAGGTGTTCAGCGAGGATCAGTTGCCCGAGCTGGCGTCGGCCCTCTCCCTGGCGGCCACCGCAGCGGGCTCCTGAGCTCGCTGCCACTCTTCCAGAACGTCGTCCTTCTCCTGCCAGCGCTGGTTCAGCCAGGCCTGAAAACCGCGCTTGAACTGCTTGTCGTTGAAGTAGTCCCCCACCAGCGCCTCATCCACCGGCAACTCCTCGATGCGCACCTGAATGCGCTTCATCCGCCCCATCAGGAAGTCCTTGAACGGCGTTTCACTGTTGTCCGGATAGCGGATGGTGACGTTGATCAGGCTGTCGAACTGCTCCCCCATGGCCGCCAGGGTGAAGGCGAGCCCCGCCGCCTTGGGGGGCATCAGGTGGCGGTAGCGGGAACGGGTCGCCTCTCGCTTCGCCTCGGTGAAGCGGGTCCCCTCCACGAAGTTGATGACTGTGGTGGGGATGTGGCGAAACTTCTCGCAGGCGTGGCGGGTGGTCTCTATGTCCTTGCCTCTCAGGTGCGGGTTGCGCAGCAGAAACTCCCGTGAGTAGCGGCGCATAAAGGGCATGTCGAGCCCCCAGCAGGCGAGCCCCAGCAGCGGTATGTAGATGAGCTCGTGCTTCATGAAGAACTTGGGCACCGGCAGCCTGTCCCGGAACAGATGGCCCAGCACCACTATGTCGGTCCAGCTCATGTGGTTGCTGATGATGAGGTACCAGCCATCCTTGCGCAGCCGGGTCTCATCCTCGAGCTGCCAGTCGATGCGGGTGGTGAGGCGGATCACCAGGGCGTTGCAACCCAGCCACAGCCTCATGAAGCCATTGTTGAGCCGGCTGCAGGCACGGCCGAAGGCCGGGATGGGCAACAGCAATTTCCCTAGGGAGACCAGCAGGATCAGGCTGGCGCACAGGGCGGTGAACAATATGGTCAGGCCGGCGCTGATGAGCAGCACCAGGGGGCCGGGGAGCAGGCTTAGCATGGGCGTCGTTTACTGCGTCTTGTCCGCCAGCAGCTGACCCAGGGTCTGGTCTTTCTCGCGCCAGATCCCGTTCAGCCACTGTTGAAACTCTTGTTGGAACTCGGGGTCATTGAAGTAATCCCCCACCAGATTGCGTTCGATCGGCAGAAAGCGGACCCGAACCTTGATCTCCTTGACCCGACCGCACATGAAGTCCCAGTAGCTGGGGATGCCGCCCGGATAGGCGATGGTCACATCCACCAGCTTGTGCAGTTGATCCCCCATGGCCGCCAGGGTGAAGGCGATGCCGCCAGCCCTCGGGTGCAGGAGGTGGCGATAGGGCGCGCCCTGTTTGTCATGCTTGTGGGCAGTGAAGCGGGTGCCCTCCACGAAGTTCATCACACTCACCGGAATGTGGCGGAACTTGGCACAGGCCTTGCGCGTCGTTTCTATGTCTTTTCCCTTCAGATGCGGCTTCTTTTCCAGCAAGCTGCGTGAATATCGCCGCATGAAGGGGAAGTCCAGCGCCCACCAGGCCAGACCGAGAAAAGGTACCCAAATCAGTTCTTTCTTGAGGAAAAACTTCAGGAAGGGAATTTTTTGATTAAAAATCCGCTGCAGTACCAGTATGTCGACCCAGGATTGATGGTTGGCAACCACCATATACCACTCATTCCGGCGCCCTTTGTCCACTCCGACCACCTCGAAAGGGGTTCTGATGATGGTTTTCTGGATCAGGTTGTTGAAACCTATCCAGCAGCTGGCACAGCCGTCCAGCAGGGCGTTGCAGAGGGTGCGCCAGCCCTTGAGCGGCGGCAGCAGCTTGACGAGGCCGAGCAGCAGTATGGGGACAAACCAGAAGAGGGTGTTGAGGAAATAGAGCAGGGTCGAGAGGCAGCCGCGCAGCCGCTCTATCAGCTTGTTGTGCATGAATCGGATCCGTTTTCGTGTCTGTGGGTGGCAACCAGGTGGTCAGATCTGTGGCCATAATATCAGCCGATCCGGCGCTAGACCATGAATGCACCGCATTGACGCCGGGATCTCTTCGCCATCATGTCGCGATCACTGGCCGCTGCGCAGCCGTGACAGCAGCCTGTCCATGGCCCTGTAACCGAGCGCCTCGATGAGATGCTCCTTCTCGATGGCGGGGCACCCCGCCAGATCCGCTATGGTGCGCGACACCCGCAGTATGCGGTGCCAGGCGCGGATGCTGAGCCCCAGCTTCTGGATGGCGTTCTCCAGAAATTCGGCATCTTGCGGCGATAATCGGCAAATATCCTCTATCTCACGACTATCAAGCAGGTTGTTGAGTTTGCCGTTGCGGCTTTGCATGCGCTCCCGCGCCGCCAGTACCCGATCGCGGATCTGCCGGCTAGACTCCCCCCGCTCCGCCTTGCCGGTCAGGCTCCCCTTGGGCAGCAGCGGCACCTCCACCGTCAGATCGAACCGGTCGAGGAAGGGGCCCGAGAGCTTGCCGAGGTAGCGCAGTATCTGATCCGGGCTGGAGCGGGTCTGGCCGTCCCCGTAGTGGCCGCAGGGGCTGGGGTTCATGGCGCCCACCAGCTGGAAGCGGGCGGGGAAGTCCACCTGGCGGGCGGCGCGGCTGATGGTGATGTGGCCCGTCTCCAGCGGCTCTCGCAGGGAGTCCAGCACCTTGCGTTCGAACTCAGGCAACTCGTCGAGAAACAGCACCCCGTTGTGGGCCAGGGAGATTTCCCCTGGCCTCGGGTGGCTGCCGCCCCCCACCAGGGCGACGGCGGAGGCGCTGTGGTGCGGCGTGCGATAGGGTCTGTGGTGCCAGTGACCGGCGCGGGGGGTGAGGCCGCCGATGGAATGGATGGCGGCAGTCTGCTGCGCCTCCTGCTCGCTCAGCGGCGGCAGTATGCCGGGCAATCGGCTCGCCAGCATGCTCTTGCCGGTGCCGGGCGGGCCGATGAACAGCAGGTTGTGGCTGCCGGCGGCGGCGATTTCCAGCGCCCGCTTGGCCTGGGACTGGCCGATCACGTCCTGCAGATCCGGCACGTCGGGCAGGGCGTCCGTGGTCTGGGGCTCCGGCAGGGGCAGCTCGTACTGACCCGCCAGCCAGGCGGTGACGGCCAGCAGCTGGTGGGCGGTGCGCACCTCGGCATCCTGGATGAGGGAGGCCTCGGGGCCGTTCTCCCGCGGTACCAGCAGGGTGCGCCCGGCGTCGCGGCAGGCGAGCACGGCGGGCAGCACCCCGAGCACGGGACGGATCTCGCCGGTCAGGGCCAGCTCCCCCAAAAACTCGTGATCGAGCAGGTATGTTGCAGGTATCTGCTTGGAAGCGGCGAGAATGCCGATGGCGATGGCCAGATCGAAACGGCCTCCCTCCTTGGGCAGATCGGCGGGGGCCAGGTTGACGGTGATGTGCTTGGAGGGGAACTCGAAGTTGCCGTTGAGCAGGGCGCTGCGCACCCGATCCCGCGACTCCTTCACCGAGGTTTCCGGCAGGCCCACCATGTTGAAGGCGGGCAGCCCGTTGGATAAATGGACTTCCACCGTGACTTGCGGCGCCGCGATCCCCAGGCTGGCACGGCTATAAACCACAGCTAATGACATAAATCCCGTCCTTGGTTTGATGTATGTGCTGGTTAACCGTTTTTTATTAGTTTTTTGTTCCAGAGAGCAGCTTGCAGATCAGTCAAAATCAGAGTCTTGTCAGGTAAAAAATGCTTGCCCAATAAAAATCACCGTGCTAGTTCTAATAGCCATTCGCGGTGCAAACCGCCCCCATTTCACAGGATTTCCGGTTGTAACTATGAACATGGCCTCCCGTTTCGTCAGCATTATTGTGGTCCTAGTGGTGATTATTATCTCACCGCTCGGGGCTCGTTTAGCTGCACGGAACAAGGGATAGACCCACCACCGGACAGAACGAAACAAGCGACCCCCGAGCCTCACGGCCCGGGGGTTTTTTTTCGACCAAAGGACAGGATTTCCACATGAACGGCGCGCAGTTTTTGGTACAGGCTCTCAAGAAACAGGGTGTGACCCAGGTGTTTGGTTACCCGGGCGGGGCCATCATGCCGGTCTACGACGCCCTGTATGACGGTGGCCTGGCCCATCAGCTCTGCCGTCACGAGCAGGGTGCCGCCATGGCCGCCGTGGGTTATGCCCGCGCCTCCGGCCAGGTGGGGGTCTGCATCGCTACCTCCGGCCCGGGAGCCACCAACCTGGTGACCGGCCTCGCGGAGGCGCTGCTCGATTCCGTGCCCCTGGTCGCCATCAGCGGTCAGGTGCCCTGCGCCGCCGTGGGCACGGATGCGTTTCAGGAGGTCGACGTGCTCGGCATGTCCCTCTCCTGCACCAAGCACTCCTTCATGGTCACTGACCCCGCGGATCTGGGGCGGGTGCTGGCGGAAGCCTTCGCCATCGCCACCGAAGGGCGTCCGGGTCCTGTGCTTATCGACTTTCCCAAGGATGTGCAGCTCGCCGCCGTGCCGACCCAGAGCCCGCTGTTTGCGGTGGAGGAGCCCGAGCCCCTCAATCCGGCCGAGCTGACCCTGGCCCACACCCTGCTGGCCGCCGCCGAGCGCCCGGTGCTCTATGTCGGCGGTGGTGTGGGCATGGCCAATGCGGAGCAGCAGCTGCGGGACTTTGCCGCCGCCACCGGTATGCCGGCGGTCACCACCCTCAAGGGGATAGGTGCGCTGGATCCCGACAGCCCCGTCTACCTCGGCATGCTCGGCATGCACGGCACCAAGGCCGCCAACTATGCGGTGCAGCAGTGCGATCTGCTGGTGGTGGTGGGTGCCCGTTTCGATGATCGGGTGACCGGCAAGCTGGAGGAGTTCGCTCCCGAGGCCAGGGTGATCCACCTGGACGTGGATGCCGCCGAATTCGGCAAGCGCCGCGCCGCCGACGTGGGCATCACCACGGATCTCAAGCGGGTGTTGCCCGCCCTGGCCATGGCGCTGGCGATCGATCCCTGGCGTGAGCACTGCGCCGCCATGGCTCGCGATTATGCCTTCCGCTACGACCACCCCGGCCAGCCCATCTATGCCCCGGCCCTGCTCAAGCAGCTCTCGGCACGGCTGCCCGAGACCAGCGTAGTGGCCTGCGACGTGGGTCAGCACCAGATGTGGGTGGCCCAGCACATGCGCTTCACCAGCCCGCGCAATCACCTCTCCAGCGCGGGCCTCGGCACCATGGGCTTCGGCCTGCCCGCCGCCATCGGCGCCAAGATGTCGCGCCCGAATGACGAGGTGGTGCTGGTGAGCGGTGACGGCTCCTTCATGATGAACGTGCAGGAGCTCGGCACCATACGCCGGGCCCAGCTCAAGGTGAAGATGGTGCTGATCGACAATCAACGCCTCGGCATGGTGCGCCAGTGGCAGGAGCTGTTCTTCGACGGCCGCTACAGCGAGACCATACTCTCCGACAACCCGGATTTCATCGCCCTGGCCGCCGCGTTTGGCATCCCGGGCGAAACCATCACATGCAAGGAGCAGATAGCCGGTGCACTCGACCGCCTGCTGGCAAGCGAGAGCGCCTACCTGCTGCATGTGGCCATTTCAGAGGAAGAAAACGTCTGGCCCCTGGTTCCGCCGGGAGTCGCCAACCACAAGATGATGGAGCAACGCCCATGAAGCAGCACAGCTTTCACCAACACACCCTGCATATTCACGCCCAGCCCAGACCCGAAGTGATGGAGCGGGTGCTGCGGGTGGTGCGTCACCGTGGCTTCGCTCTCTGCGCTCTGAACATGGAGCAGGATTGCCAACAGCTGCGGATCACGGTTACTGTCGAGTCGGAGCGTCCCATCCAGCAGTTGTGGAGCCAGCTGGTCAAGCTGGTGGATGTCTCCCGGGTCGATGCACTGGAACAGCAACCCCGGATCAGCGCTTAAGGAGCCAAGCCAATGTCACAGCCTTCCCAATCCGCCACTCACCCGCAATACATCTGGTTCAACGGCAAACTGGTGCCCTGGCAGGATGCCCAGGTGCACGTCATGAGCCACGCCCTGCACTACGGCTCCTCGGTGTTCGAGGGAGTACGCGCCTACGACACCCCCAAGGGGACCTGCATCTTCCGCCTGCAGGAGCACACCCGCCGCCTGTTCGACTCCGCCAAAATTTACTGGATGGAGGTGCCTTACAGCGAGGCCGAGGTGAATGATGCCTGCCGCACCGTGGTGCGCGAGAACGGCCTGAAAAGCGGCTACCTGCGCCCGCTGGCCTTTGTCGGCAACGTGGGGCTGGGGCTGCACCCGCCGCTGGATGCCAAGGCAGACCTCATGGTCGCAGCCCTGCCCTGGGGCGCCTATCTGGGGGAAGAGGGGCTGAAGAACGGGGTGGATGTGTGCGTCACCTCCTGGAGCCGGCTTGCGCCCAACACCATACCCACAGGCGCCAAGGCCGGGGGCAACTACCTGTCGTCCCAGCTGATCAGTCGCGAGGCCAAGCGCAACGGCTTCGCCGAGGGGTTGGCGCTGGACGTGAACGGCTACCTGAGCGAAGGGGCGGGGGAGAACCTGTTCCTGGTGAAGAACGGCGTGCTGTTCACCCCGCCCGCCACCGCCGCCATCCTGCCCGGCATCACCCGCGACACCATCATGACGCTGGCCCGCGATCTGGGTTATGAGGTGCGCGAGCAGGCACTGCCTCGCGAGGCGCTCTATGTGGCGGACGAGATCTTCATGACCGGCACGGCGGCCGAGGTGACCCCGGTGCGCTCCGTCGATCGGATGCAGGTGGGCGCTGGCAGCCGTGGCCCGGTGACCGAGCAGTTGCAGAACGCCTTCTTCGGCCTGTTCAACGGCAAGACCGAGGACAAGTGGGGCTGGCTGACCCCGGTCAACGACTGATGAGAGAGGGGAGGCGTCACGCCTCCCCGAGTCGCTTCCGGTGAAGGCTCCCCGTGGTGCCTTCACCAGGATCGATTCCCGATCCGCGAATCACACATTCATGTTGAAAGACAATGCGCCCCAGGGGCATTCAGGGAGTAGAGACAATGCCGAAGTTGAGATCCGCCACCACCACCCACGGACGTAACATGGCCGGGGCCCGCGCCCTCTGGCGTGCCACCGGCATGACAGATCAGGATTTCGGCAAGCCCATCATTGCCGTGGTCAACTCCTTCACCCAGTTCGTGCCCGGTCACGTGCACCTCAAGGATCTGGGCCAGCTGGTGGCCCGGGAGATAGAGGCCGCCGGCGGCGTCGCCAAGGAGTTCAACACAATCGCCGTGGATGACGGCATCGCCATGGGCCACGGCGGCATGCTCTATTCCCTGCCGTCCCGGGAGCTGATCGCCGACTCGGTGGAGTACATGGTCAACGCCCACTGCGCCGACGCCATGGTTTGCATCTCCAACTGCGACAAGATCACCCCGGGGATGCTGATGGCCGCCCTGCGCATCAACATCCCGGTGATCTTCGTCTCCGGCGGCCCCATGGAGGCGGGCAAGACCAAGCTCTCCGATCAGATCATCAAGCTGGATCTGGTGGACGCCATGATCCAGGGCGCCGACCCCAAGGTCTCCGACGCCCAGAGCGATCAGATCGAGCGCAGCGCCTGCCCCACCTGCGGCTCCTGCTCCGGCATGTTCACCGCCAACTCCATGAACTGTCTGACCGAGGCGCTGGGTCTCTCCCAGCCGGGCAACGGCTCCCTGCTGGCGACCCATGCCGATCGGGAGCAGCTGTTCAAGCTGGCGGGTCAGCGCATCGTCGCTCTGGCCAATCGCTACTACCAGCAGGATGACGAGAGCGCCCTGCCGCGCAACATTGCCACCAAGGCGGCGTTCGAGAACGCCATGGCCCTGGACATCGCCATGGGTGGCTCCACCAATACGGTGCTGCACCTGCTGGCGGCGGCCCAGGAGGCCGGTGTGGACTTCACCATGGCCGACATCGACCGCATGTCCCGCAAGGTGCCCCAGCTGTGCAAGGTGGCCCCGTCCACCCAGAAGTACCATATGGAAGACGTGCACCGCGCCGGTGGCGTGGTCGCCATCCTGGGCCAGCTGGAAAGAGCCGGTCTGGTACACGGGGATACCCGCAACGTGCTCGGCACCAGCTTGCACGAGCTGCTGGAGCAGTACGACGTCAGCCGCTGCGATGACAAGGCGGTGCACGACTTCTACCGCGCCGGCCCGGCCGGTATTCGCACCACCAAGGCATTCAGCCAGGATTGCCGCTGGCCCGAGCTGGATCTGGACCGGGCAGAAGGCTGCATCCGCTCTCTGGACAACGCCTACAGCCTGGAAGGGGGACTGGCGGTGCTCTCCGGCAACCTGGCCCTCGATGGTGCCATCGTCAAGACTGCCGGGGTGGATGACGAGAACCTCTGCTTCCGCGGCCCGGCCCGGGTGTTCGAGAGCCAGGACACGGCGGTCGCCGGCATCCTGGACGGCACTGTGCAGGCAGGCGAGGTGGTGGTGATCCGCTACGAAGGCCCGAAAGGGGGCCCCGGCATGCAGGAGATGCTCTATCCCACCACCTATCTGAAATCCATGGGCCTCGGCAAGGCCTGCGCCCTGATCACAGACGGTCGCTTCTCCGGCGGCACCTCTGGCCTCTCCATCGGTCACGTCTCTCCCGAGGCGGCCTCCGGCGGCACCATAGGGCTGGTGGAGGATGGGGACATCATCAATATCGACATCCCGGCCCGCAGCATGGTGCTGGAGGTGGCTGACAGCGTGCTGGCCGCTCGCCGCATGGCAGCCTCGGCCCGTGGTTGGAAGCCGGTCAATCGTCAGCGCCAGGTCTCCTACGCCCTGCGTGCCTATGCCATGCTCGCCACCAGCGCCGACAAGGGCGCGGTGCGCGACCTTAGCAAGCTGGAGGAGTGATGATGAAAGGAATGACAAATCATCTATGCAAAGAGCTGCTCGCCTCCTCCTGTGCCGACAAGGGCGCGGTACGCGACCTCAGCAAGCGGGAGGAGTAAGACATGGTCTCTGCGGCGGATTATCTACGCAAGGTGTTGCTCTCTCCCGTCTATGAGGCGGCGCGGGTGACACCGCTGCAAACCCTGAAAAAACTCTCCGAGCGACTCGGCAGCCAGGTGGCGCTCAAGCGGGAAGACCTGCAGCCGGTGCACTCCTTCAAGCTGCGGGGTGCCTATCACAAGATCGCCACCCTGAGCGCCGAGCAGAAGTCCCACGGCGTGGTGGCGGCCTCGGCAGGCAACCATGCTCAGGGGGTGGCGCTGTCGGCGGCCAAGCTCGGCATCAAGGCCATCATAGTGATGCCCAAGACCACGCCGGACATCAAGATCGATGCGGTGCGCCGCCTGGGTGGCAACGTGCTGCTGTTTGGCAACAGCTTCGACGAGGCCTATGCGGAGAGTCGGCGCCTCGCCGAAACCGAGGGCTATACCCTGATACCGCCGTTTGACGACGTCGAGGTGATCGCGGGCCAGGGCACCATAGGCAAGGAGCTGCTGGAGCAGGACACCCACCTCACCCACGTGTTCGTGCCTGTGGGGGGGGGCGGCCTGGCCGCCGGGGTGGCTGTCTACATCAAGCAGCTGCTGCCGGACGTCAAGGTGATCGGGGTGGAAGCCGAGGGCTCCGCCTGCCTCAAGGCCGCCATGGAGGCCGGCGAGCCGGTCAACCTGGAGCGGGTATCCCTGTTTGCGGACGGGGTGGCGGTCAAGCGCATCGGCGAGGAGACCTTCCGTCTGTGCAACCAGTATCTGGACGAGGTGGTGACCGTCTCCAACGACCAGATCTGCGCGGCGCTGAAAGACATCTTCGACGACTGCCGCGCCATCGCCGAGCCGTCGGGCGCCTTGTCCTTGGCCGGCCTCAAGGCCTACAGCGAGCGGGAGCAGGTCAAGGGCGGCCGGATGGCGGCCATATTGTCCGGCGCCAACGTCAACTTCCACAGCCTGCGCTATGTGTCGGAACGCTGCGAGATCGGCGAGAAGCGCGAGGGCATGCTGGCGGTGACCATACCCGAGCGCAAGGGGGCCTTCCTCGACTTCTGCCGTCAGCTTGGGCCCCGCATGGTGACCGAGTTCAACTATCGCTACGCGGATGCGGCCCAGGCCTCCCTGTTCGTCTCGGTGCGCCTCACCGGGGGTGACGAGGAGCTCGGCCAGATCCAGCAGCAACTGGAGGAAAACGGCTATCCCGTGGTCAACATGACCGAGAGCGAGCTGGCCAAGAACCACGTGCGCTACATGATTGGCGGCCGCCCGGCCCGGCCCCTCGGTGAGCGTCTCTACAGCTTCAAGTTCCCGGAGCAGCCGGGTGCCCTGATGCGCTTCCTCGAGACCCTGGGTTGCCGCTGGAACATCAGTCTGTTCCACTACCGCAACCACGGCGCCGACTATGGCCGGGTGTTGTGTGCCTTCGAGCTGCCGGACGAGGACGTGGCCGCCTTCCACGACTACCTGCACGAGATTGGCTACGGTTGGAAGGAGGTGAGCGAGGATCCCGCCTACCGCCTGTTCCTGGCGAGCCAGGGCAGTCAGTGACGGCGGCTTGACCATCCCGCCTTGAGATGCAAACGAAGAGCCTGGCTCTTCGTTTTTTTATGAGCGCTCCAGGGGGCGCATCTACCGATAATGTCGCCAATATCACACTCCTGAGTCCCTGGTCGTTTGAGGCTGGTTGCAGATGGGATAATCTGAGTGCGGGGCTTGGGTTCAGGGCCCCGTCAGGGAAGAGAGGCGCAGTCGCGTCATAACAATTCATTGCAGGGGCTCATCCATGAACAGATCTATGCTCGCCGTCTTCGTCGGCGCTCTGATGGCAACGGGGACGGTGCAGGCTGCCGCCCAGGACAACACCTGGTATGTCGGCGGCAAGGCCGGCTGGTCCAATTTTTACGGGGTGGATTACGACGAGCAGGTCAAGGAGCTGTTCGATGCCTTTGATCCCGGCCGGGATCACAGCGACCTCGGCCTGGGGGCCTTCGCCGGCTATCAGGTAAACCGCAACGTGGCCGTCGAGCTCGGCTATGACTGGCTCGGCAAGTATCAGGTCGATCAGCGCTTCAGCGGCAACGGGGTGGAGGCAGGACTGGATGGGGAGGCCAAGGCCCAGATGATCCAGGCCACCATGAAGATCGGCTTCCCGGCGACCGAGGCCCTGGATATCTACGGCCGCCTCGGGGGCGCCTACGCCTGGACCGACAGCTCCATCAGTGCCTGGGCCAACGATGGCACCAGCAACCTCTCGGCATCGGGTGGGGGCAAGTATCACGGCGCCGCCTTTGTGGGGGCATTGGGCATCGAATATGCCATCGACAGGGATTGGGCCGCGCGCCTCGAATACCAGTACACCACCCCCCTCGGCAAGACTTCGCTGGATGAATCCGGCATTGAGATGGACAACGGCCTGCTGTCGGTGGGCATGCTCTATCGCTTCGGTCAGGTCGGTGACGAGCCGGTGGCGCCGACGCCAGCCCCCGAGCCTGCGCCCGCCCCGGCTCCCGTGCTGGTGGAGAAGCAGTTCAGCCTGGACTCGGACGTCTTGTTCGAATTCAACAAGGCGACATTGAAACCGGCCGCGAGCCAGGCCCTCGACAACCTGTTTGCCCAGATCCTGGCGGCCAACCCGAAAGACGGGGTGGCGACGGTGATCGGTCATACCGACCGGCTGGGATCCGATGCCTACAACCAGGCCCTCTCGGAGCAGCGTGCCCGCACTGTGGCCGACTACCTGATTGCCAAGGGGCTGTTTGCCGACAAGGTGCGGGCCGAGGGGCAGGGCGAGTCGTCACCGGTGACGGGGGGCAGCTGCCCGGAGGGCGCCAAGGCGCAGATGATCGCCTGTCTGGCCCCGGATCGCCGGGTCGAGGTGCGCCTGACCGGGGTCTCACAGGTCGCCGAATAAGCCGGAGCAGTCATGGGATAAACACAACGAGGGGGCCCAGGCCCCCTCGTTGTTTATGTGGGTGTGAGCCGTGACGTTTGCAGGCGCTTGGCGCAATGACTAACCATGATCAGCAGCAAGGCGCCGGGCAGAACTGTTTGCCAGAGGAAAGGCCAGGATTGTGCCGTAAGCAACACCAGCAGTGGATTGGCCCCGGCGGGGGGATGAATCAGCCCCAGACCCTGCATCATGGCCACGGAGAGGCCCACACCGAGGGCCAGCTTGAGCTCCATGGGCAGGGGCAGCAACTGCACCAGCAAGCCCAGGGTCGCCGACAGCAGGTGGCCTCCCAGCACGTTCTGCGGACGGGCCAGCGGACTTTGTGGCAGGGAGAAGAGCAGCACGCAGCTCGCCCCGAAGGGTGCCATCAGCAGGGTCAATTGCCAGCTCAGATCCAGCCAGCCGAGCAGGGCTATGGCCATGCTGGCGCCTGCGCCTGCCAGCAAGGCGGGTCTCCATTGTTTCATCTCCATCTTCTGTCTCCTCAATGTGTGACGGGTTGCTTGATCTCAGTTGCGACATTAGGTAGACAGATCGGTGTACTTCAAGAGGGAAATCAGTGTGAGTGAGAAACGTCAACAACTGATGGCGACAGCCTACCGGCTGTTCAACCGCCATGGCTTTCACGCCACTGGCATCGATCGCATCTGGGCCGAGGCGGGCAGCACCAAACGCACCCTTTATCGCCACTTTCCCACCAAGGACGCCTTGATCGAGGCGGTGTTGATGGCGCGGGATGCGGAGTTCTTTGCCCTGCTCGATGCCAGGATGGATGGGGTGTCGGGGCGGGAGGCCAGGTTGCTGGCGCTGCTCGACGGCTTTGCCGACTGGTTTGGTCGCAGCGATTTCTACGGCTGCAACTTCATCAATGCCAGTGCCGAGTTCTCTGATGCGCGCCATCCGGTGCGCAAGCTGGTTATGGCCCACAAGCTGGCGCTGCTGAACTGGGTCAGGGATGCCCTCGAATGCACCGAGGAGCAGGCCACCGGGCTATGCCTGCTGCTGGAAGGGGCCGTGGTGATGGCGCACAGTTATCAACACCCAATGGCCCTGGAGCAGGTCAGGGTGATGGCACCTGCCGTGCTGGGTGAGGGGCGCTAGTTCAACTCCGTGGGGTCTATGTCCAGGCTCCAGCGCACCTTCTTGGTCTCCGGCCAGCCGTCCAGCTCCTTCACCGCCCAATCCAGCAGTTGCGCCAGCGGCGCCCGGTTTGGCCCCTGTACCAGCAGCTGCATGCGGAACTTGCCCGCCTTGCGCTCCATGAAGCCGCTGATGGGCCCGAGCACCTGCACCTGGGGATAACGGGCGCTGCGCAGGGTATCGGCGAGGCGGGTGAGGAATAGCTGCACCTCGTCCCGGCCGTTGGCCTCGGCCCTGAACAACCCCTGATAGCTGAAGGGCGGCAACCCCAGCAGGCGGCGCTCCTTGAGCGCGGTATCGGCGAAATGGCCGTAACCGTTCTGGGTCAGGTCCTGCAGCAGGGCGTGCTCCGGGTGGTGGCTCTGCAGCACCACCAGCCCGGGTTTGCTGGCGCGACCGGCGCGGCCCGCCACCTGGGTGTAGAGCTGGGCCAGCTTCTCGGCGGCGCGAAAATCGGCGGAAAACAGGGCGCCATCCACATCCAGCAGACCCACCAGGGTTACGTCCGGGAAGTGGTGCCCCTTGGCCAGCATCTGGGTGCCGATCAGGATCTTGTACTTGCCCGCCTTGATGTCGCCGAGGTGGGTCTCCAGCTCCCCCTTGCGGCGGGTGTTGTCCCGATCGATGCGCACCACAGGGTATTGAGGGAAAACAGTGGTGAGCAGCTGCTCCAGTTGCTCGGTGCCCACTCCCGAGCCGATCAACTCATTGCTGCCGCACTCCGGACAGCTATGAGGCAGCGGGCGCACGCTGTCGCAGTGGTGGCAGTGCAGCCGACGCCCGGCCTGATGCCAGGTGTACCAGGCGTCACAGCGTTCGCAGGCGGCGCTCCAGCCACACTGGTGGCAGATAAGCGAGGGGGCATAGCCGCGCCGGTTGAGGAACAGCATCACCTGGTTGCCGGCCATCAGGTGCTCCGCCATCAGCTGCTCCAGCTGGGGAGAGAGCCCGGCCTGCAGCCGCACGCTCTTGATGTCCAGGATCACCTGGCGGGCGGTCTGGGCGTTGCCGGCGCGCCGCGTCAGGCTGAGGTGGTGGTACTTGCCGGTGCGGGCGTTGTGCAGCGTCTCCAGCGACGGGGTGGCCGAGCCGAGCAGGATTGGGATGCCGGCGCGATGGGCCCGCATCACCGCCAGATCCCGCGCGTGGTAGCGAAAACCGTCCTGCTGCTTGAAGGAGCCGTCGTGCTCCTCGTCGATGATGATGATGCCGAGGTTCTTGAACGGGGTGAAGACCGCGGAGCGGGTGCCGATCAGGATGGCGGCGCCGCCGTCGCGGCAGGCGAGCCAGGCATCGAGCCGCTCCCTGTCGTTCATGGCGGAGTTCATCGCCACCACGGGCACCTTGAAGCGGCGGCGGAAGCGGTTGATGGTCTGGGGGGTGAGGCCTATCTCCGGCACCATCACCAGCGCCTGCTTGCCCGCACGGAGCAGGGGCTCGAGTATGCTCAGGTACACCTCTGTCTTGCCGGATCCCGTGATGCCGTCCAGCAGGAAGGCGCCGAACTTGTCGCTCTGGCTGGTGACGGCAGCCACCGCCAATGCCTGCTCGCCGTTGAGGCGCAGCCCCTCACCGGCGTCAAAATGGGTTGCCCAGTCGCCGTCGTGGCTCGGCTCCAGGCTGCGCTTCTCCAGCAAGCCCTTCTTCTCCAGCGCTGTGAGAGCAGCGCTCTGAATCTCCTCCTGCTTGAGCGCAGACGGCGTCTGGGGGCCCTTGCGCAGCAGGGCGAGGGCCTGCTGCTGCTTGGCGGCCCGCTTGAGCTCGTTGAGATCGATTGCCATCCCGGCTTCGGTGGCAAACCAGAACTCCAGCTCCCGGTAGGCGGCGGGCTCCCCCTTGCGCACCAGCACAGGCAGGGCGTGAGGCAGCACCTCACCCAGGGGATGCTGGTAGTAGCCGGCGCTCCAGGCCATCAGCGCCAGTATGTCGGGCCCCAGCACAGGGGCCGTGTCGAGCACCCGCTTCAAGGGCTTTAACTTGGCGCGGGGCACCTGACTCTCGGTCGGGTGATCCACCACCAGACCGACCAGGGTCTGGGGGCCGAAAGGGATCTCGACCCGGCAACCGGGCTCAGGCAGGGGCAAAGGGGAGAGATAGTCGAAGTGACGGCGTAACGGTACCGGGACAGCGACACGAACCAGATCAAGCGTTTGCGATGAATCCACCAAGGGTTGCCTATTTTTTCTGCGAAGCCACTTGCCTGAACTCAGGCATTTCCTATATTATTCGCAGCCTTTGAAACTGTGTTCAACAATCGTGTGGTGTCCGACAAGAGATCGGATGGCGACACGGCCTGATAATCGAGGTTGTCCATGAAAGCTGGTATCCATCCTGAGTACGTAGCCATCACCTGCAAGTGCTCTTGCGGTAACGTCATCAATACCTTCTCTACCCTGGGTAAAGATCTGAACCTGGACGTGTGCTCCGCATGCCACCCGTTCTATACCGGCAAGCAGAAAGAAGTTTCTAGCGGCGGCCGCGTAGACAAGTTCAACAAGCGTTTCGGTGGTCTGACTGCCAAGAAGTAATCTTACTTCTGAAGAATTCTGAAAAAGGCGCCCATCGGGCGCCTTTTTTACTGGCTGGCATTCTGTATTGCCCCGCTTTGCCCTATGGTGGTGCGAGTCCATGGGGGATGGCAAGGAGTGTTGGAATGCGAAACTGTCTGGTGATGGGTGCGGCGGGTTACATAGGTTCCTATCTGGTACCCCACCTGCAAGGGTTGGGCTACAGGGTCATCGCCGGGGCCCGCCGCCCCTGCCGCCTGCCGGAGGGGGTGGAGTTTCGTCTCGCCGACAGCCTCAAGCCCATCACCCTGCTGCCGGCCCTTGCCGGGGTGGATACCGTTTTCTATCTGGTGCACGCCATGGGGGCAGGCGCCGGTTTTCACCGGCTGGAACAGCAGGGGGTGAAGAACTTCGCCGCCGCCGCCCGCGCCGCCGGGGTGCGCCGCATCGTCTATCTGGGGGCCATACAACCGATCCCCTGCAACAGCCGCCACCTCAACTCCCGTCGTCACTGCGGTGAGCTGTTTCGGGAAGCGGGCGTGCCAACGGTGGAGCTGCGGGCCGGCATCATCATAGGGCCCGGCTCCGCCGCTTTCGAGGTGATGCGGGATCTGGTGTTCAACCTGCCCATGATGGTGACGCCCAAGTGGGTGCGCTCCCGCACGCCCCCCATAGCCCTCTCCAACCTGCTGCACTATCTGGGCGGCCTGGTGGAGGCGCAAGGGGTGGATGGCCGCATCTTCAACGCGGCCGGCCCCGAGCTGCTCAGCTATCAGCAGCAGTTGCAGAGGTTTGCCGCCCACATCGGCAAGCGCTGCCCCATCATTCCCATCCCCTTCCTGAGCCCCCGGCTCTCCGCCTGGTGGCTGCAGTTTGCCACCTCTGTGCCCCAACCCATCGCCAAGGCGCTGGTGGGCGGCCTCAAGCACGACATTCCGGCCGACGATGGCCCACTGCGGGCCCTGCTGCCCCAGCACCTGCTCAGCTTCGACGAGGCGCTGACGGAGAGCCTGGCGCTGGAGCAGAAGCTCGGCGCCGAGCAGCAGGGGGAGGAGACGCCGCTTGGCCTGCGCTGGCGCCATCCCGAGTACGGTTTCTACGATCGCACCGCCAGCGGGGAGGCCGAGTGCCTCGCCTCCCCCGAGGTGGTGTGGCAGGTGCTGCAGCAGCTGGGGGGCGAGCAGCGCTACTTCTACATGAACGAGCTGTGGGTGGTACGAGAATGGATGGATCACCTGATAGGGGGCCCGGCGCTCACCCGGGGTCGTACCAATCCGGATCGCTTCGTGAAGGGGGACATGCTGGACTCCTGGCAGATCCTCGGGGTGGACGAGGGACGCAGGCTGGATCTGCTGTTCAACATGAAGGCCCCCGGCGTCGGGCGGCTGGAGTTCAACATCCAGCCCCAGGAGTCCGGCCTGACCCGGCTGCGGGTGACCGCCCACTGGCACCCCCAGGGGGCCTGGGGCCTGGCCTACTGGCTCGCCATGCTGCCCTTCCACCTCTTCATCTTCCAGGGGATGACGGAGGCCATCGCCCGCCAGGCGGAGGCGAGGGCCGGTATTCCCGTGATGGACTGAAATCGAATCTATAACTAAATAGGTATTTGTGGACGGCAGGAGATGCTGCTGAGTTGGCTGTCAGTGCGACTTGGCGATATTTTCTGCTGTGAAAGGGGGCGGGTTTTCTTTATGATCCCCAGCCCTCGCCACTGGCGAGCCAATGCACCACTCATTCACTTCCGTATCGGGGTCCCCCATGTCCGATCTGCGTCACGATCTTCGTCAACAAGCGCTCGATTACCACGCCCAGCCCATTCCCGGCAAGATAGCCATAGCCCTCACCAAGCCCGCCGAGACCGCGCGGGATCTGGCCCTGGCCTACAGCCCTGGCGTCGCCGAGCCGGTGCGCGAGATCGCCGCCAACCCGGCCGATGCCTACCGCTACACCGGCAAGGGCAACCTGGTGGCCGTCATCTCCAACGGCACCGCCATCCTGGGGCTGGGCAATCTGGGGCCGCTGGCCTCCAAGCCGGTGATGGAGGGCAAGGCCCTGCTGTTCAAGCGCTTCGCCGGCATCGACGCCATCGACATCGAGGTGAAGCACGAGACCAGCCAGCAGTTCATCGACACTGTCGCCGCCATCGCCGACACCTTCGGCGGCATCAACCTGGAAGACATCAAGGCTCCAGAGTGCTTCGAGATAGAGCAGGCGCTGATCGAGCGCTGCGACATTCCTGTATTCCACGATGATCAGCACGGCACCGCCATCGTCACCGCCGCCGGCCTGCTCAATGCGCTGGAAGTGCAGGGCAAGCGCATCGAGCAGAGCCGTATCGTCTGCATGGGGGCCGGTGCCGCCGCCACCGCCTGCATGGATCTGCTGATCAAGTGCGGCGCTGCGCCACAGAATATCTTCATGCTGGACCGTCAGGGGGTGATCCACAGCGGTCGCACCGATCTGAACCAGTACAAGCAGCGCTTCGCCAACGACACGCCCCTGCGCACCCTGATGGATGTCATCGACGGGGCGGACGTGTTTGTCGGTGTCTCCGGTCCGGACGTGCTGCCCGCCGAGGCGGTGGCCCTGATGGCCCCCAATCCGGTGATCTTCGCCTGCTCCAACCCGGATCCCGAGATCAAGCCCGCCCTGGCCCACTCGGTGCGCAGCGATCTCATCATGGGCACGGGTCGTTCCGACTATCCGAACCAGATCAACAACGTCATCTGCTTCCCCTTCATCTTCCGCGGCGCCCTGGACGCGCGCGCCAGTCGCATCAACGATGCCATGAAGGTGGCGGCGGTGGAGGCCATTCGTGGCCTGGTGAAAGAACCCGTACCGGCCGAGGTGCTGACCGCCGCCGGGGTGAGTGCGCTCACCTTCGGCAAGGAGTACGTCATTCCCAAGCCGATGGATGCCCGTCTGCTGCCCCGTGTGGCCCGCGCCGTGGCGCTGGCAGCGGTAGCCTCCGGCGTGGCGCGCATCGCGCTGCCGGCAGATTACATGCAAGATTGAGCCGACTGAGCACGACAAAAGGGGCCCCATGATGGGGCCCCTTTTCATTGGGAGCTTGTGCGCCTGTTACTTGGTCTTGGGGGCCACTTTCACGGCCGGTGCGGCATGGGTCGCCTTGCGATGCTTTTTCACCACCTTGGTCTGGGTGGCCTGGGGTGCGGCAGCCTTGGTCGGGGTGGCAGCCATGGTGAAGCCGGAGGTCAGGGCGAAGACAGCAGCCAGGCTCAGGGGGATCAGCTTTTTCATATTCCAGTTCCTCGTTCGGTTTGATGACATGGAGCGGCTCTCCATGACGTCATCCTAGGACTGCCGGGCCTGAGGTTCAGTGAGTGGCTGGTGACGGTTTGTATCCAAATGTACGGGCAGCCTGAGGCAGAAGCGGGCCCCCGTCTCGGCGGGCAGCAACTGCACCTCGCCGCCGTGGTGGCGCGCTATGCTGCGCACTATGGCGAGGCCTAAGCCCGTGCCGCCGGTGCGCCTGTCCCGGCTCTGATCCAGCCGCACGAAGGGCTCGAAGATCTGGGGCGCCAGCGCCGGATCTATGCCGGGGCCGTCGTCGGCCACCTCCAGCAGATAGTGATCCTGCTGCCGACTCATGGCGAGGCTCACCCGGCTGGCGGCATGGCGCAGGGCGTTGCCGATGAGGTTCTCCAGCGCCCTGTCCAGCAGGCGGATGTCGCCGCGCCAGGGCAGGGGATGGGCGGGAAGCTGGAGGGCGAGTCGTCTGTCCGGGCGCAGCGCCTGCCAGTCAGGGAGCCGCTCCCCGGCCCAGCAGCCCAGCTCGAGATCGCTGCACTGCAGCGGCAGCTCGGGGCGATCCAGCCTGGCGTAGGTGAGCATCTCCTCGATGAGGGCGTCCAGCGCGCCGAGATCCCGCTCCAGCCCCTGCTGCTCCTCGGCCGAGGGGGGCTCGGCCAGCATGGCGAGTCGGTAGCGCAGCCGCACCAGGGGGGTGCGCAGCTCGTGGGCGATGGCGTCGGTCAGCTGCTTGCGGCTGGCCAGCATGGCCTGCAACTGCTCGGCCATCTGATCGAAGGTGCGACCGACCCGGCCCAGGCTGCTGCCGGGGGGCAGGCCGGTGCGGCAGGAGAGATCCCCGTCACCGACCCGGCGGGCCGTTTGTTCGAGCCGTTGCAGGCCGTGCCAGTGGGGGCGCAGCCAGAGCAGAATGGGCAGGCCGAGGGAGAGGCCGATGAGCAGCAGCAGGCCCACGTCCACCCAGTGCAGCTCGTGCAGGTAGGAGAGATAGGGGACGGGGCCGACGATCAGCACCTGGTCGGTGCCCGGGATGCGCTGCAGGAAGGTGTCATCCTCCTCGACGATGACGATGTTGCCCGCCTCGAGGAAGGCCTGATCCTCCCTGGCCAGCGGCTGGTTGGCGAGGGCGCCGAGTTGCAGCGGCAGGTTGAGCTGCTGGCTCTGCTCCCCCACGCGGGCGGGCCAGCGTGCGGGTGGCAGCCGGGCCAGCTCGCCGGTGAGCAGCCCCAGGGAGCCCTGCATCATGTGCTCGAGATAGCGGTCCCCCGCCCGCTCGGCACTGACCTGATAGACCAGGCCGATGAGCAGGATGGCGAGGCCGAAGCAGCCGATCAGCAGCAGGTAGAACTGGATAAACAGGCGGCGCATGGGGGCTCTCCTCTTGCCTGGATTGCGTCTGGGCGCCCCCCTCATCCCCAACCCTTCTCCCGCAAGGGGAGAAGGTGGCAGAGAGCATCAAGGTCATTCGGTAATTGCTTATTCCCAGGCCTGGGGCACCAGCAGATAGCCCTTCTGGCGCACCGTCTTGATCCGGGTCGGGTTGGTGCTGTCATCCCCGAGCCGGCGGCGCAGGCGGGAGATGGCCACGTCCATGCTGCGATCCTGGCCGTCGTAGTCGCGGCCACGCAGGCTGCGAAACAGGGCCTCCCGCCCCAGGATCTGACCGGCGTGGCAGGCCAGCTCCCACAAGAGATCGAAATCGGCGGTGGAGAGGGGCACGCTGTTGCCGTCGAGGCGCACGTCCCGACTCGGGCCGTCGATCCGCAGGCGACCGAACTGCAGGCGCTGGGGCGGCGCGCTGAGGGCGGCCGGTTGCGGCGCCTGCCCCTGCTGGCGGAACTGGACCCGCAGCCGGGCCAGCAGCACGGGGGGCGGCGTGGTCTTGAGGATGTAGTCGTTGGCCCCGAGCTCCAGGCTGAGGATCTGGTTCATGTCGCTGTCGAGGGAAGTAAGCATGACGATGGGGCCGGCAAAGCGTGGGCGCAGATCCCGGCACAGGGAGAGGCCGTCCTGCCCCGGCAGCATGATGTCGAGCAGCACCAGATCGGGCTGTTCGGCCTCGACCCTGGCCAGCGCGAGATCGCCCCGGGTCTCCAGCAGCACCTCTATGTCGTGGCGGCCGAGCCAGCTGCTGATGAGCTGGCCTATGTCGGGATCATCTTCAACAAACAGAACGCGTGGCATGGCGGCGTGGCCCCCGGCTATGGCGCGAATGCGCGTGTCGCCAGCATAACGGCTGCGCCAGCGCTCTGCACCGGGATAACTAATCAAAACAGGGCCCGCGGGCCCTTTGCACCCTTCTCCCCTGGCGGGAGAAGGGTGGGGGTGAGGAGGAGAGTTTGGTCCGCCTTGTGGCGTAGATACCCCCGGTTTCCATGTGGCGGGCCGGGGGGAGGCGGTTCGAATCAGCCCGCCTTGCGGCGCAGATAGACACCGGCTTCCATATGGTGGGTCCAGGGGAACTGGTCGAACAGGGCGAAGCGGGCGATCTCGTGGGTCTCGCCCAGCACTGCCATGTTGGCCTGCAGGGTCTCGGGGTTGCAGGAGATGTAGAGGATGTTGTCGTACTCCTGCACCAGCCGGACTGTGGCGTCGTCGAGACCGGCCCGGGGCGGGTCGACGAAGATGGTGTTGCACTGGTAAGCGCCGAGATCGACCCCCTTGAGGCGGTTGAACTCCCGCTCGCCGCGCATCGCCATGGTGAACTCCTCCGCCGACATGCGCAGTATGATCAGGTTGTCCACCCCGTTGGCGGCGATGTTGAACTGGGCGGAGTCCACGCTCGGCTTGGCGATCTCGGTGGCCAGCACCTTGCGGAAGTTCTGGGCCAGGGCGATGGAGAAGTTGCCGTTGCCGCAGTAGAGCTCCAGCAGGTCACCCTCGCTGCCGCGGGTCACATCCAGGGCCCAGCCCAGCATCTGCTCGTTGATGGCGGCATTGGGCTGGGTGAAGCTGTTCTCCACCTGCTTGTAGACCAGCTCGCGGCCTTGCACCGTCAACCGCTCGATGACGAACTCCTCCCCCAGGCAGATCTTTTGCTTGTGGGCGCGGCCAATCAGTTGCAGATCGAACCCCTGGGCCCGCAGGTCGGCCTGCAGGGCCTCTGCGGCCTGCTGCCACTCGCTCTCCAGCTTGCGGTGATAGAGCAGGCTGACGCAGAGCTGGCCGGACTGGGTGGAGAGGTAGTCTATCTGGAACAGCTTGCGGCGCAGCATAGGGTGCGGGCGCAGCCCTGCCAGCAGCACCGGCATCAGCCGGTTGATGAGCAGGCTGGCGGTGGGGAAGCTGTCGACCCGGATGATCTCCTTGGTGGCCTGGGCATACATGCAGTGGAAGAGGTCATCCCCCTCGTGCCAGATGCGGAACTCGGCACGCATCCGGTAGTGTTCGGCGGGGGAGGCATGGACCTCAAGCGCGGGCGGGTTGAAGTCTGCGAACAGCTGGGTGAGGCGATCGCGCTTCTCGTCGAGCTGGGCCTGGTAGTCGGCGGGGGTCCGCTGGGATTGGGTCATAGATACCTCAGATGCACACCGGCAGGGCCGGGCAGAAACCGGGGGAAGGCCGCAGCCAACCAAAGGGTGGGGATTTTAAAAGGCCGTTGCGGATTGTCCAAGTTTTTTGTGGTCAAGAAGTGGTCAGTCGGGCCGATAACCGATCCACCACTATGGCGGGAGAGTGATGATGCAGATCGATGGCATGGGCGTAGCCCAACCCAAGGGAGTGGGCATTGCTCCCAAATCGCCTCAACAGGCAGAGTCGAAACCGGCAGACAGCGGGGAGGAGGTCTCCCTGAACAAGCCCCCGAAGTGGGCCCAGGTGCTGATCCAGCAGGCGCTGCAATTCGCGCTGGAGATCAATGGCCAGCACTATCAGGCCCCCAGGAGTCAGGAGTTCAAGCTGAGCCCGCCGGAGGCTATCACTCCAGAGACGCTGTTCGATTACGAGGCCGTGGCGGACAACGTGCTGCAGTTCGTCACCGGACGGCTGGGGGCGGCCCGTGCCGACGGCAAGTCGGATGAGGATCTGGCCAAGATGATGGAGCAGGCCCGCAAGGGGGTGGATATGGGCTTCGGCGACGCCAGAAAGCAGCTCGGGGACTGGGCGGACAACGAGGACATCAAGACCGGCATGGATCAGAGCTACAAGCTGATCCAGGAGGGACTGGAGTCCTTCGAGCAAGAGTTCTTTGGCGAGGTCTCGACCACGGATCTCGGGGCGGCCAAGATGGCCAGCCGGCAGCAGGCCTTCCTCGAGATAGAGACCCGGGACGGGGACAAGGTAATGCTGCGCTTCAGCGACAGCTGGCAGTTCAAGTCCCGAAGCGACGGGAGCGGCAACCAGTTCAGCCTCAAGTCGAGCCAGAGTTTCGACTTCTCCCTGGAGGGGGATCTCGACAGTGGCGAGATGGACGCCATCGGCAAGCTGGTCAAGGGGCTGGACGAGCTGGCCGGCCAGTTCTTCGGGGGCGGGGAGGGCAAGACCCTGGCTGACAGGCTGGATGGGTTGCAACTGGACGATAGCCAGCTGGCCTCCTATTCCCTCAAGCTCAAGCAGTCGGCCCGCTTGAGCCAGACCTATCAGGGGGCCCATTCGCTGCAGGAGGGGCTCAAGCCGCTGGCGGACTACCTGCCGAAGCTGAGTCGGCTGCAGCAGCAGGCCGATGCCCTGTTGCCGCCTGCCCAGCAGCAGGGGTTGACCCCTGCGGTGCTGGCGGCGCGAGGCCAGAGCGAGGCGGCCGAGGGCGCCGGTTTCATGGGCTTCAACCAGCGGATGCTGGAGGCCATGAGGCTGCTCGGCCAGCAGATGGCGACGAGCTGATTCCGGTTCGTCGCCCCTCTGATGCGGTGTTTGCCACCCCGGGCCGGGGCTGGCACACTGCCCTTTTCTCCAGCCAGACGATGCCATGAACCCCAAGAAGCCAAGAGACAAGCGCGAGCTCTGCTACCCCTTCATCTTCGAGACCCAGTTCCAGTGCGACTACGAGATCGCCACCGACGAGCTCTGCTGCAAGGTGGGGGCCGTGCTGTCCCACCTGGTGCCGGATGCAGACACCCAGCCCATGCTGGCGGATCTGGCGATCTTGCAGCGGCTCATCTACAACCTCAACGGCTCGGTGCGCGGCAAGCTCGGGATCTTCGAGGAGGATCTGGACTGGCTGAAGGGGCGTTACGATCACTACAACGAGGCGAGCCGCGGCCGGGTCACCGGCTTCGTGCTGCCCCAGGGACCCCAGCCCATTCCCACCCTGCACCTGTGCCGCTGCGGCAGCAAGAAGGTGGTGCGCCTGCTGGTGCGCCTCGAAGAGAGCGGCGTGCGCTTCGACCCCATCCTCTACCGCTTCGCCAACCTGCTGGCGAACTTCTTCTTCGTACTCACCGTCTATCTCAAGCAGGCCTGGGACGTGCCCGAAGTGCCCTACGTCAGCATCAACTACTGAGGTTGCCACAAGGCTGGCCGAAGGGACATAAAGAAAAACCGGAGCCTTGGGCTCCGGTTTTGCTTTTCCGCGTGCCAACAGCGCATTCAGCTGGAGAGCAGCACCCTGGCCGAGTTGGCCGGTATGGTGAGCTGCACCTCCCCTTGCACCACCTCGAACTTGTCGCCGTTGAAGGCGTCGGTGAAGCGGCTGGCGGGGCTGGCTGTCTGCCACAGGGGCAGGCTGATGGTGCGCGGCTCGGTGGGGTGGCGGTTGCAGGCCACCACCACCTGATCGCTTTGCAGGGTGCGGGCGAACACATAGCTGTGAGGGCCGGCGTAGAGGGTCTGGATGTCGCCCCGGCGCAGGGCCGGACGCTGGCGGCGCAGCTGGATCAGGCGGCGGTAGTGGTCATGCAGCACATGATCCCAGTCTGTGGTGTCCCAGGGGAAGCAGCGACGGCAGTCCGGATCGTTGCCGCCGGAGAGCCCCACCTCGTCGCCGTAGTAGATGGAGGGCACGCCGATATAGGTGATGAGCAGGGTGGCGGCGAGCCGCATCCGCTGCTTGTCCTCCCCCAGCAGGTGCAGGAAGCGGGCGGTGTCGTGGCTGTCCAGCAGGTTGAACTGGGCCAGCTGGTTCTTGAAGGGGATATGGGCCCGGGCCAGCTTGAGCCACCTGTCCAGCTCCTCGGCGCTGATCCGGATGGGGTGATAGGCGATGTCCTGTCCCGCCAGGAAGGCGCGTATGGGGTGGGCGAAGCCGTAGTAGTTCATGGCGCCGTCCTCCTGATCCCCCTGCAGCCACTGGCTCGCCTCGAAGAAGTGTTCGCCGAGCACGTAGGCGTCCGGGTTCTCCTGCTTCACCGCGCCGCGAATGGCGCGCACATGGCCGCTGTTGCCCATGGCCGAGCCCCGCTCCCCCAGCATGTGGATGACGTCGAAGCGCCAGCCATCGATCTGGTAGGGGGCCCGCATCCAGTAGCGCAGAATGGCGTTGTCTGCCCGATACACGGCGTCTTGCACCTGCTCACTGGAGAAGTCCAGCTTGGGCAGGCTGCGAATGCCCTTCCAGCTGACATAATCCCCTTCCTGATCGAAGGTGTAGAAGCTGCGCCAGGGGGAGTCCGGGTTGCTCTGGGCCCCCAGCGGCGGGCAGAACCAGGGGTGGTCGGTGGAGGTGTGGTTGACCACGGCGTCCAGGATGATCTTCATGCCGCGCTGATGCAGGTTGCGGGTCAGCTCGGCAAACTGGGCATTGGTGCCGAGGTGGGCATCCACCTTGAAGTAGTCCTGGGTGTCGTACTTGTGGTTGCTCGGCGAATCGAAGATGGGGTTGAGGTAGAGCGCCGTTACGCCGAGGGATTGCAGGTAGTGCAGCTTGGCGTCTATCCCCGCCAGATCCCCGCCGTAGAACTCGCAGGCGCCGTGCCCCTCCTCGTGGCGACTGACCGGTTCCCCCCAGGCCTTGCTGATGACCGCCTTGCCGCGGTACTCGTACTCGTGATGCCTGACGCTCAGCGAGGGATCCCCGTTGCAGAAGCGGTCGGGGAAGATCTGGTAGAAGACCTGATCCTGTACCCAGGCCGGCGGCTGGTGATGGCTGTTGAAGCGGAAATGCTGCTCCCGCGGCGGCATGGCGGCGCTGACGCCCGCCCCGTGCAGCCACCACTGCTCCTGGTCGGTGAGGCACTTGAAGCAGTAGAGGTGGATCTCCTGCCCCCTGGCCAGCGGCAGCTCGACCTGCCAGACCTGCAGCCTGTCCCGGGTCGAGACCGGGCGCATGGCCACCAGATACTCCTCGTTGTCCGGCTCGTGACGCAGCCACACCTCGCGGATGGGGGCGTCCAGCTCGCTGAACAGGGTGAGCAACAGGGTATCGGCACTCTCTTTGAACCAGGGTGCCACCTGGGGATGAAACAGGAAGGGATGGGTCATGGTATCTACTGCATCAGAGGGTGGCCAGAGGCTACTGGGTCAGGAGGTCGGCGAGGGCATTGCCCTGCTCGTGGAGTTGCTCCAGCTGATCCGCCAGGGTGGCGGGATCCAGCCCGAGCTGGTCGGCCAGCGGCTTGGGGAAGCGCGCTATGATGGTCTGGGCCGGTACTCCGGCGTGCCAGGCGAAGGAGACGAAGACGGAGAGCCGGATCAGCACCGCCTCCTTGCTGACGGGCTCGTAGGAGAGGGGATCCAGCTGCTGGGCGATGGCATCGACGAAGGAGGCCGACAGGTTCCAGCGCTTCGCCAGCTCGGCGCCGAGCTGGGCATAGTCGTACCCCAGCATCTCCCGCTGGGCCTCGACCCGGCTGCTCCCCTTCTCGATGGCCAGGTTGATCAGCCCGGCCTCCTCCGGCAAGGTGCTCTGGATCAGCAGCTCGCCGATGTTGTGAATGAGGGCGCAGGTGAAGGCGCTCTCCGGATCCACTGCCCTGGTCTGTTGGGCCAGGGTGCGGGCTATGGTGGCGACCTGGAAGGTCTGGGTCCAGAAGCGGTGCTTGTCAAAGCCCGGGGGGGCCTTGAAGCTGCTGATGATGCCGGAGGCGACCACCACGGAGCGCAAGCGGTTGAAGCCGAGGCGGATCACCGCCTGCTCGATGGAGGTCACCTCGTTGCCCCGGCGTAGGGCGGCGGAGTTGGCCATCCGCAGCACCTTGACGCTGATCACCTGGTCCATGGCGATCTTGGCCGCGATCTCGTCGATGCGGGCATTCTCATCGTTGAAACTCTGCATCAGCTCGTGCAGCAGCTGCGGGATTGTGGGCAGTTGTTTGATCTTGCCAAACAGGCGATCCATCGACATGGCTGAGGCAGCCTCCATTGCGAACAGTGCCTCATATTGTGCCACAGCTGGGCCAGTTGTTCCTGTCGGCGAGTGGTTTTGTGAGCCCTAGTACACCCAGTCTCGCAGTCTGTATTCCAAACGGTGCCGTTTTCCGGTCAGGATCAGGGTCTGTGGCGTGCCGCTCAGGGTCGCGCCCTCCATCAGGGTGGCGAGCACCGCCTGTTCGATCTGATCGAGCCTGGGCGGGCAGGCCATGGCCGTGCTGCCGAGGCTGGTGACCCAGAGCCTGTCATCCTCGAGATGGCCCTGGCCGAAGTAGCGGTTGCACCCGGCGATGCCGTTGACCGTGAAGTGCTCCCCTATCTCGATGTCGGGGGGATTGACGCGGCTGCTGGGGATGGCCTGGCCATCCAGCTTGTCGAGCACCCAGTGGTGGTGCTGCAGATCTTGCGAGGCGAAGCGGGGAGTACTGCTGCAGGCACTGAGCAGGAGCAGGGCGAGCAGCAGTAGCAGAAATCTGGGCATTGAAGGGGCTCCGGTGGTGGGTATGACAAGCATACCCGTCCCCGGGCCTGGGCGGCAGGGCGAGGGGGGAGGTGCCCGACCGCTTCTGTCGCCCCGGGGGAGGAGGGGGTGTCGGCAAATGGCAACACCCGCCCCGGGCGAGTCGGATTGCACGCAAAAGGGGTCATCATCTGACCCCTTTTGCACGTCTATCGGTGAACCGGCTTATGCATCGGCAAACAACCGCTCGGCGTAACGGGCTAGGCCCGAGGCCACAGAACCGAAGTCACCCCCTCCTTCCAGAGGGGATGCTGTGGGCAGCCTTTGGCGTGTCGGGGATCAGCCGGCAAACAGTCGCTCGGCGTGACGGGCGAGACCCGAGGCCACGGAACCGAAGTCATCCCCTCCTTCCAGAGGGGATGCTGTGGGCAGCCTTTGGCGTGTCGGGGATCAGCCGGCGAACAGCCGCTCGGCGTAACGGGCGAGCCCCGAGGCCACGGAACCGAAGTCATCCCCTCCTTCCAGAGGGGATGCTGTGGGCAGCCTTTGGCGTGTCGGGGATCAGCCGGCGAACAACCGCTCGGCGTAACGGGCGAGACCCGAGGCCACGGAGCCGAAGTCATCTCCACCCTCCAGAGGCACTGCGGGCAGCTTCTGGCGAATGAAGGCCTTGATGAGGGGGGAGCGGGCGCTGCCACCGGTGACGAAGATCCGATCCGGCGCCACGCCGGCGGCGGCGATCGCCTCGTCCATCAGCTCGCCGATCTTCTCCAGCAGGGGGGCCGAGGCACTGGCCAGCTGAGGGCGGGTGAGTTCCGCCTCCAACCCCTTCTCCAGCTCGTTCAGGGTCTGGTGATTGAGCTCATGGTCGGAGAGGGCGATCTTGCCCTGCTCGGCGCGCCACACCAGCTGGTGGCTCAGCTTGTGGGCCCGCAGGCTGGCGAGCCGTGAGAGCTTGCTGCCGGGCTGGCTGTCGAGCTGCAGATCCTGCAGCTGGCGGGCGGTGTCCAGGCTGTAGAAGCGGCTCTGGGCGCTGACGTCGTTGATGGCGGCCGCGTCCCAGAACAGCGGATGGGGCAGCGGCTTGCCGGTCTTGAGGGTCTCGTGCATGCCGAGCAGCGGCATCATGCCCTCCACCGTTAGGCGGATGTCGAAGTCGTTGCCGCCGATGCGCTGGCCGCTGTGGCCGAGCAGATCGCCGCTGCGATCGAGCCGGTCGCGGTGGCTCGGGCCCATGCGCAGCATGGAGCAGTCGGTGGTGCCGCCGCCTATGTCCACCACCAGCACCACGGCATCTTCGGTGAGGCGCGCCTCGAACTCGAAGCCGGCGGCCACCGGCTCGTAGAGAAACTCCACCCGCTCGAAACCGGCGAGGCGGGCCGCCTCACCCAGGATGGCGATGGCCTGGCGGTTGCTCTCCTCCCCGGCCAGCCCCTGGAAGTTGACCGGGCGACCTATCACCGCCTGGCGCACGGGGGCGCCGGTCTGCTGCTCCGCCTCGTGGCGGACGTGCAGCATCATGGCGCAGACGATGTCCTCGAACAGGGCTATCTGGGGCGCCTTGAGGCCGTAGGCCCCGAGGAAGGATTTCGGCGACTTGATGTAGTAACCGTCATCCGGCTCCTCCAGGTAGCGCTCCAGCGCCGCGCCGCCGAAGCTGAGCTCGTCGATGAGCCCCTCTTCGCGCATCTGGCGACGCACCGCCTGGGCCCGGGTCACCACGGGGCCCCGCAGCTTGAGGTACTCCGCCTGCTGGGTGCTGGCCAGCCGTTCGGCCAGCAGGCCGGCGATGGCGTCCCGGTGCGGGGCGTGCAGGGTGGAGGGGAGGTAGTGGGAACCGGAGAGGGTCAGCAGCCTGGGGCTGCCCTGTTCCATCACGGCCACGGCACAGTTGGAGGTACCGTAATCAAATCCGATAAACATGGGGGCCAGACTCCAGAGTAAGAAAGGAGGACTGGCCTACCCGAAGGTGCAGGGTCTTACAACCCGACGCACAGTCGGAGGTACAGTGAGCAAATCCGATGAACATGCTTGCCAGACTCCTGTACAAAAAAGGGCTGGTAGCCTACCCGAAGGCGCCGAGTCTCACAACCCGGCGCCATGGTTATTGCGCTCGCGGCGGGCAACAGGAGGAGCGGGGCGCCTGTCGGCACAGGAGACAGAGGGCGTGGCGCCCTCTGTCCTTCATCGCTGCGGGGGGGGGGGGTCACTCCACCTCGTTGTCGCTGCGGCCCTGGCTCTCGATGGCCTGGATGTTGCCGAGGGTGGTGTCGGCGATGGCGTGCAGCGCCTCCCGGGTCAGGAAGGCCTGGTGACCGGTGAACAGCACGTTGTGGCAGGCTGAGAGGCGGCGGAAGACGTCATCGGTGATCACCTCGTTGGACTTGTCCTCGAAGAAGAGATCTTCCTCCTCCTCGTAGACGTCCAGCCCCAGGGCGCCGATGCGGGAGGTCTTGAGGGCCTCGATGGCGGCGTTGGAGTCGAGCAGGCCGCCCCGGCTGGTGTTGATGATCATCACCCCGTCCTTCATCTTGGCGAAGGCCTCCTTGTTCAGCAGGTGGTAGTTCTCCTTGAACAGGGGGCAGTGCAGGCTGATGACGTCGGACTGGCGCAGCAGGGTGTCGATGTCCACGTACTCGGCCCCCAGATCGATGGCCGCCTGGTTCGGGTAGGGGTCGCTCACCAGCAGGCGCATGCCGAAGCCCTTGAGGATGCGCAGGGTGGCGATGCCGATCTTGCCGGTGCCTATGATGCCGGCGGTGCGGCCATGCATGTTGAAGCCGACCAGCCCCTCCAGGGAGAAGTTGGCATCCCGGGTGCGCTGGTAGGCCTTATGGATGCGGCGGTTGAGGGTCATCATCAGGCCCACCGCGTGCTCGGCGACCGCCTCGGGGGAGTAGGCGGGCACCCGCACCACTTTCAGGCCCAGCTCCTTGGCGGCCACCAGATCCACGTTGTTGTAACCGGCGCAGCGCAGGGCGATGACCTTGGTGCCATTGGCGGCCAGCTCGGTCAGCACCTCCCGGTCGGCGTCATCGTTGACGAACAGGCAGACCACGGGGAAGTGATGGGCGAGGCGGGCGGTCTTGGCCTCCAGCCGCACGTCGAAGAACTCCAGCTCGAAGCCGTACTGGCTGTTGGCCTGATTGAAGTGTTCTTTGTCGTAGCTCTTGGTACTGAAAACGGCGACTCTCATGGGGCGCTCTCCGCAGATAATGATGTGGTTAAATTACAACAAATAGTGACCGTCATCACGGGATAAATGGTGGGGATTCAGCCCCACGGCATGATGGGAACGGCGCTCACTGCACTCTTGTACGAACCATCCACCAACTTGGTGCTGTAAGTCAGATAGACAAGGGCATTGCGCTTCTCGTCGTAAAAACGCACCACCTTCTGCTCCTTGAACACCAGCGAGGTGCTGACGTCGAACACCTCTTCCCCGGCTTTGAGCTTGGCGGGCAGGGTGATGGGGCCTATCTGGTGGCACGACAGTGAGGCGTGGGAGGGATCTTCCGCCAGCCCGAGGCCACCCTTGACGCCCCCGGTCTTGGGGCGCGCCAGATAGCAGGCGACGCCGGCGATTTTCGGGTCGTCGAACGCCTCCACCAGGATCTTGTGATTGGGGCCGACCAGCTTGAAGGCGGTGCTCACCTCGCCGACGGGGTCGGCCTTGTCGGCCAGCGCCGGACCGGCAAACAGCATGCCCAGCAGCAGAGGCAGGGCGTGGGTGAGGGGGGAAGGGTGTGTCATGGTTTCTCCTTTGGCTTCCCTCGGTAGGGGATGCCCAAGCGACGATAGAGGCTGGCCAGCACCCAGGCGGGGCCTACCAGCAGAAATTGCAGGTCGGCGAGGAAGGAGGGGCGCTTCCCCTCTATCCGGTGGCCGACGAACTGGGCTACCCAGAGCAGCGCGAAGCCGCACAGGGCCGGCCACAGCAAGGGGCCTTGCCAGCTGTGGCAGAAGGCCAGTCCCAGCGCGGTCAGGATCGCCATTCCCACGAACAGGGCAAACGACAGCCTCAGGTAGAAGGCCAGCACCGGAATGGCAACCAGCGCCGCCCAGTTGAGGGACGGCGGCAGCGGGCCTGCCGGCAGGCACCAGAGCAGGGCCAGGGTGCAGAGGTAGATGCCGGGCACCGCCACCTTGTGGATGGCCACATTGACCGGGTGCTGGTGGCTCTGGCCGTAGTCGCTGAACCAGTCGTCGAGTCGTTTCATGGCACCTCCCTGGTGCTGCGGTTGAAACCGGCCCGCTTATTCCCTGCGAGCCTGCGGTCAGGGACTACTGCCCTTGCCTGGGGGGATAGTCCCAGCAAATAGGGCTCTGGAATCCCGGCATTACTGCCTGGGGGGATAATCCCAATATTGGGCTGGAATGCTCCTGAGCAAGGGGGTCATGTCCGGGTTGGGCAGGGAGATGGTGACTCGCTGCTCCAGGTTCGCACTGGCCAGGGCCTCGCGCACCCTGGGATTCTCGTGGAAGAACTTCATGAAGCTGCCGTCGGCATAGGCCCGCTCCAGTCCGGTCTGGATCGCCTTGGCCAGCTTGGGAGACTCTGGGCTGACGAAGAAGAACTCGGCGAAGGGGTAGCGGATCAGCAGGTGCTGCTCTATGGCGAGATTGGGGTACTGGGCCGCCAGCTCACGGCGTTCCGCGAAGATCTCCACCAGACCACGGGGGAAGAAGTCGAGCTTGTCGCCGTCGTTGATGAGACGGAACAGGTTGCTGTAGCGCCCCGCATAGGTCGCTATGCCCGCCTGCTCCAGGATCTTGTTGTCGGCCCAGCCGACCCCCTGGGCCGCCTTCAGCTGCTTGAGATCCGCCAGGGTGTTGACCTGGTTGAACTTCTCCTGGGCATCGCCGTGAATGAACGATAGCCGCAGCCCTTCCAGACCGCGGAACAGCGGAATGGGGACGGGGATCAGGGCGGATTCGAGGGCGCTGGAGGTACCCATCCAGAACACATTGATGGTTTTGCCCTTGCGCAGCTCCTGCTGCAGGGTGAACTGATTGAGATTGAGGTCGACCCGCTCCAGCTTGTAGGGCTGCCCGGCACGGTCGAGCGCCAGCTCCAGCAGCTTTAGCTGGTATTCGCTGTCGAGGTCATTGATCGGTCGGCTGGGGACCTTGACGGTGAGAGTCTGCGCCTGTGCCAGCAGCGGCAGGCACAAACACAGCTTGATGAGCCATTTCACGCTCTGATCTCCTGTAGAGTCCGGGACTTGCCCGGAGTCTAACAGAAGTTGTCACGCTCTTGCTGTGAAGCCGCAAACAAGGTTCATGTGCAGCCCGGCATGCTCGTCTGTCTATACGGACGCCGGTGCCTGCGCACTGCCTTGCCTGCGGCCCGGTGCGACAAGGTGGTGACGGTTCACTGGCGCATCAGGCGACGCGGCGGAACACGTGGGTGTCGTTGAATTCCTTGGTGCTCTGGCACTCGACGCAGAAGCGGGACTCAGGACGAGCCTGCAGCCGCTTGAGGGAGATCTCGTCACCGCAGGATTCGCAGTAGCCAAAGTCTCCTTCATTGATGCGTTTCAACGCCCCTTTCAGCTTGCGCAGATGCAGCTTGTCGTGCTCGATGCGGTTCAGCTCCAGACGGCGGGCCTCCTCGATGCTGGCACGATCAATTTCATCGGCCATCTCGTTGGTATCGGTGGCGATGGCCTGGCTGGCTTGGGAGTTGAGACGCTCTTCGAGCTCGAGGATTTGTCGCTCGATCTGACCCTTGTAAAAGGCCAGTTGGTCTTCAGTCATGAAATCACACATAGGGTTTGCTACCAGTCAGTTTCCCAATTTTTCCCATTTATGGGGGCTGTCGGCCCGCAGACCAAGCCCCTGTAGTCCGATTTGCACCAAATCCATGCAGGAGAGTGCAAATCAGGGCGGGCCTTGTACCAAAAAAATGCAGGTATGCAAAGAGAATTGGATAAGGATTGTGCGCCCTTGCAAAGAAATGGGCCCGCTCCGACAGGGGCTGACTGAGTATCGAGCAGCTTCTGTCCAGCCTTGGCATCGGGCTTGCAGTGGGCTGATAGTGACACAGGGTGTTTAGTATTTGGTGCCGCATTGGTCATTATACCGGCCGTTGTTTATAGTTTTTTAAACACCACTGCTTGACAAAGGCCTTTATCACGGGCTTTTATGGTGAGGTTGATTACATTTTCTTAACAAGGGTGTTCCTTATATTAGACACCCTTGCCAATGACAACCGTAGAGTCGGGGTTTAACATGGACAGTATCAAGGGCTGGATGGAGAGCAATCGCATCACGGAAGTGGAGTGCCTGTTCCCGGATTTCACCGGCAATGCCCGAGGCAAGATCATTCCAGCCAACAAGTTTCTGCGCGAAGGGGGCATGCGGCTGCCCGAGGTCATCTTCACCCAGACGGTGACCGGCGAGTACCCGGATGACGACAGCATGATCGACCCGCTGGAGCGGGACATGCAGCTCTATCCCGATCCCAACACCATTCGTTTCGTGCCCTGGGCACTGGAGCCCACGGCTCAGGTGATTCACGACTGTTTCGACATCAATGGCAAGCTGATCGACATAGCGCCGCGCTCCGTGCTGCGCCGGGTCCTGTCATTTTACGAGAAGCAGGGCTGGAAGCCGGTGGTGGCCCCCGAGCTCGAATTCTATCTGGTCAAGCGCAACGAAGACCCCGACTATCCGCTGGTGCCGCCGGTGGGCCGCAACGGCCGCCCCGAGACGGCACGCCAGTCGTTCAGCATAGATGCGGTCAACGAATTCGATCCCATCTTCGAGGACATGTACGACTACTGCGAGGCCCAGGAGCTGGAGGTGGACACCCTGATCCACGAGTCCGGCGCCGCCCAGATGGAGATCAACTTCCTGCACGGTGACGCCATCGATCTCGCCGACCAGGTGTTCCTGTTCAAGCGCACCATGCGGGAAGCGGCCCACCGTCACGGCATCTATGCCACCTTCATGGCCAAGCCCATGAGCGACGAGCCGGGCTCCGCCATGCACATCCACCAGAGCCTGGAAGACGCCGAGGGGCGCAACCTGTTTGGCACCAGCGAAGGGGGCAACTCCGCCCTGTTCATGCACTTCATCGCCGGCCTGCAGAAGTACACCCCGGCAGTGACCGCCCTGCTGGCGCCGAACGTCAACTCCTACCGCCGCCTCACCTTCGGCGAGAGCGCGCCGCGCAACGTGCAGTGGGGCGTGGAAAACCGCACCTGCGGCCTGCGGGTGCCCTTCTCCGAGCCGAGCGCGCGCCGGGTCGAGAACCGCTTCGCCGGTGCCGACGCCAACCCCTATCTGGCGCTGGCGGCGACCCTGGCCTGCGGCTACCTCGGCATGCTGGAGAAGCTGGAGCCCATGCAGGAGATGAAGGCGAGTGCCTATGACCTGCCCTACAGCCTGCCCCGTTCCCTGGAGGAGTCGCTCAGCCATCTGGAGCAGTGCGAACCCATCAAGGACATGCTGGGGGAGCGCTTCATCCGCGCCTTCGTCGCGGTCAAGCGCAAGGAGTACGAGACCTACTTCGGGGTGATCAGCCGCTGGGAACGGGAATTCCTGCTGCTGAACGTCTGACCCGTCCCGGGAGGGGCGCAGGCCTCTCCCGTCACTCTCAAAGCAAGATGGCACTGGCTCGTGAGGGGCGGCCGATGGCGCCCGCGCCCGTGGCCAGCCCATGGATGACGGCACGACGATCGCTTACATCGAAGGAACCGAGGAGCAGGCAACGCAGCATTCCGCCCGTGAGTAGCAGTGACCGGGAGAGTGCCATCCGCCCTCGACATTGACGAATAAACATCGCTTACATCGAAGGAACCGAGGAGCAAGCAATGAAGCAGACCACCCGCGAGTGGCAGCAACTGGATGCCAGCCACCACCTGCATCCCTTTACCGACTTTCAGGCCCTGAACAAGAAGGGCAGCCGCATCATCACCAAGGCCGAGGGGGTCTATCTGGAAGACTCCGACGGGCGCCGTATCCTGGACGGGATGGCGGGCCTGTGGTGCGTCAACCTGGGTTATGGCCGCCAGGAGCTGGTGGATGCCGCCACCAGACAGATGCAGCAGTTGCCCTACTACAACCTCTTCTTCCAGACCAGCCATCCCCCCGCCGCCGAACTGGCGACCCTGCTGGCCGAGATCACGCCCCCTCATCTCAACCACGTCTTCTTCACCGGCTCGGGCTCGGAGTGCAACGACACTGTGCTGCGCATGGTGCGTCACTACTGGGCCAGCAAGGGGCAGCCTGACAAGCAGGTGATCATCAGCCGCCACAATGCCTATCACGGCTCCACGGTGGCGGGCGCCAGTCTGGGGGGCATGAAGGGCATGCACGCCCAGGGTGGCCTGCCCATTCCCGGCATAGTTCACATCGATCAGCCCTATCACTTCGGCGAGGGGGAGGGCATGAGCGCCCAGGAGTTCGGCCTGGCCCGTGCCCGCCAGCTGGAAGAGAAGATCCTGGAACTGGGGGTGGACAAGGTGGCCGCCTTCATCGGCGAGCCTATCCAGGGGGCCGGCGGCGTCATCATTCCGCCCGATAGCTACTGGCCCGAGATCCAGCGTATCTGCGACAAGTACGGCATCCTGCTCATCGCCGACGAGGTGATCTGCGGTTTCGGCCGCACCGGTCACTGGTTTGCCAGCGAAGGGTTCGGCATCACGCCTGACCTCATGTGTCTGGCCAAGGGCATCACCTCGGGCTACCTGCCGATGGGGGCCGTGATGGTGGGGGACAGGGTCGCCAGGGTGCTGGTGGAGGAGGGGGGCGAGTTCAACCACGGCTTCACCTATTCCGGTCATCCGGTGGCCTGCGCCGTGGCCATCGCCAACATCCAGCTTATGCAAAGTGAGAGCATAGTTAAGCGCGTTCATGATAGTATCGGCCCCTATTTGCAGCGCCGCTGGAGCGAGCTCGCCGATCACCCGCTGGTGGGAGAAACCCGGGGTAAAGGCCTGGTCGCCGCGCTGGAAATAGTCCAGGACAAACAGACGAAACGTCGTTTTCCGGCCGAACTGCACGCCGGGATGACCTGTCGGGAGTTCTGTTTTAACAATGGCTTGGTGATGAGGGCTGTCGGCGATACCATGATCATATCGCCCCCCTTGGTGATCACCGAGGAACAGGTGGATGAATTGGTCAAACTGGCCAGGCTCAGTCTGGATCTGACGGCTGCAAAGCTGCAGGAATAGGCTGAAACCGGGCAGATTGGCTTACGCATACAATTTGCTTAGGAGACAAGGACTATGTCTTTTAAAAAGGGAATGATGGCTGCTTCCGTGGCGCTGGTCATGATGAGTACCGGGGCGATGGCCGACGAGAAGGTGCTGCACGTCTACAACTGGAGCGACTACATAGCGCCGGATACGCTGGAAAACTTCCAGAAGGAGACGGGCATCAAGGTGGTGTACGACGTGTTCGACAGCAACGAGGTGCTGGAAGCCAAGTTGCTGGCGGGCAGTTCGGGTTATGACATCGTCGTCCCGTCCAACCCCTTCCTGGCCAAGCAGATCAAGGCAGGCGTCTTCCAGAAGCTGGACAAGTCCAAACTCTCCAACTGGCAGAACATGGATGTCGATCTGCTCAAGGCGCTCGAACCGAGCGATCCGGGCAACCAGTACTCCATCCCTTACCTGTGGGGCACCATTGGCTACGCCTACAACGCCGAGAAGGTGAAGGCCGTGCTGGGTGCCGATGCGCCGGTCAACTCCTGGGATCTGGTGTTCAAGCCGGAGAACATGGCCAAGTTGAAGGAGTGCGGTGTCTCCTTCCTCGACTCGCCGACCGAAATGCTGCCGGCCGCCCTGCAATACCTGGGCTTCAAGCCGGATAGCCAGAAGCCGGACGAGTTGAAGAAGGCAGAGGAGCTGTTCCTCTCCATCCGCCCCTATACCGCCTACTTCCACTCCTCCAAGTACATTTCGGATCTGGCCAACGGCAACCTGTGCGTGGCGGTGGGTTACTCAGGTGACCTGCAGCAGTCCAAGGCACGCGCCGCCGAAGCCAAGAACGGTGTCAGCCTGACTTACACCATTCCGAAAGAGGGGGCTGGCAGCTTCTTCGACATGATCGCCATCCCGGCGGACGCCAAGAACGTCGAGGCAGCCCACACCTTCATCAACTACCTGATGAAGCCGGAAGTGATCGCGAACATCACCAACGTGGTGCAGTTCCCGAACGGCAACAAGGCAGCCACTCCGCTGGTGGACGAGGCGATCCGCAACGATCCGGGCATCTACCCGACGGCGGACACCCTCAAGAAGATCTACACCTTCCCGGATCTGCCGGCCAAGGTGCAGCGTCTGATGACCCGCAGCTGGACCAAGATCAAATCAGGTAAGTAAGTGACGAGTACCCCTCCCGGTCCGCAGTTCGGCCGGGAGGGTGGTGACCACCCGACAGGTTGGACGGCGCGTATGGATGCGCGACTGGCAAAATCACACAAACGAGGACTGATACGTGCACATGACCAAGATGGCAACGCTGGCCCTGACCCTGGGGTTTGCAAATCTGACCCAGGCAGCCCCTGTGGTTCATTTTTACAACTGGTCCGATTATATCGGCGAGACCACCCTCAGTGACTTTCAGCAGAAGACCGGGATCAAGACCGTCTACGACGTGTTTGACTCCAACGAGACGCTGGAGGGCAAGCTGCTGACCGGACGCACCGGTTACGATCTGGTCGTGCCTTCCAACAATTTCCTAGCCAAGCAGATCAAGGCGGGGGCCTTCCAGAAGCTGGATCCCGCCCTGCTGCCCAACCTGAGCAACCTGGATCCCCTGCTGCTCAAGCAGCTCGACAAGGTGGATCCGGGCCATCAGTACGCCGTGCCCTATCTGTGGGGCACCAACGGCATCGGTTACAACGTCGAGAAGGTGAAGGCCGTGCTGGGAGTCGACAAGATTGACTCCTGGGCGACCATCTTCGAGCCGGAAAACATGAAGAAGCTCTCCCATTGCGGGGTGGCCTTCCTCGACTCGGCGGACGAGATGATCCCGGCTGCCCTGAACTACCTCGGCCTCAATCCCAACAGCCACGATCCTGCGGATCTCAAGCGTGCCGAAGAGCAGTTGCTCAAGGTGCGCCCCTATGTGACCTACTTCCACTCCTCCAAGTACATAGGGGATCTCGCCAATGGCGACATCTGTGTGGCGGCGGGGTTCTCCGGTGACATACTGCAGGCGGCGGCCCGGGCCGACGAGGCGGGCAAGGGGATCAAGATTGCCTACAGCATCCCCAAGGAGGGGGGCAATCTGTGGTTCGACATGATGGCTATCCCCTCCGATGCCACCAACGTCAAAGAGGCTCACGCCCTGATCAACTACATTCTCGAACCTGAAGTCATCGCCAAGGTGAGCGACTACGTGGGCTACGCTAACCCGAACCTCAAGGCGGGAGAGTTCATGGACAAGGCCGTGCGCGATGACGAGTCAGTCTATCCCCCCCAGGCGGTGCTGGAGCGTCTGTATGTGCAGGAAGCACATCCCCGCTCGGTGCAGCGCCTGATCACCCGGAGTTGGACCAAGATCAAGTCCGGAACCTAACCTTGGCGCCCATCCCGGGGCGCCAGATTGTATTGATGGATCGGCCCCGGCCGGTATCACCTTTGGGAGTTTGGTAATGGCGATAGCCTCCAGTGCCTACAAGAAAGCCCTCGAGGGCAGCCAGCAGCGTAAAGAAGTGCTGGTCAAAATAGACAGGGTAAGCAAGCAGTTCGACGAAACGCTGGCGGTCGATAACGTGTCTCTCAACATCCACAAGGGCGAGATCTTCGCCCTGCTGGGTGGTTCAGGTTCCGGCAAGTCCACCTTGCTGCGGATGCTGGCCGGGTTCGAGCGCCCCACCGAGGGGCGGCTGTTCCTGGATGGGGTCGACATTACCGACATGCCGCCCTATGAACGTCCCATCAACATGATGTTCCAGTCCTACGCCCTGTTTCCCCACATGACGGTGGCGCAGAACATCGCCTTCGGCCTCAAGCAGGATGGCCTGCCCAAGGCTGAGGTCGACGCCCGGGTGGAGGAGATGCTCAAGCTGGTGCAGATGACCCAGTATGCCCGTCGCAAGCCGCACCAGCTCTCCGGCGGTCAGCGCCAGCGGGTCGCCCTGGCCCGATCGCTGGCCAAGCGCCCCAAGCTGCTGCTGCTCGATGAGCCCATGGGGGCGCTGGACAAGAAGCTGCGCTCCAAGATGCAGCTGGAGCTGGTGGAGATCATCGAGCGAGTCGGCGTAACCTGCGTCATGGTGACCCACGATCAGGAAGAGGCCATGACCATGGCGGAGCGGATCGCCATCATGCACCTCGGCTGCATCGAGCAGATCGGCAGCCCGATGGACATCTACGAAACCCCGGCCAGCCGGCTGGTGTGCGAGTTCATCGGCAACGTCAACCTGTTCGACGGCCTGCTGGTGGAAGATGAGCAGGACCACGCCACCATCGCCTGCGCGGATCTGGAGCAGCCCATCTACGTGGGTCACGGCATCAGCTCCCGCGCCGAGAACAAGAAGGTGACCTACGCCCTGCGGCCGGAAAAATTGCTGATGAGCCTGCACAAGCCGGAGGAGATCGAGCATCCGGACTTCAACTGGACCAAGGGTGAGGTCTATGACATCGCCTATCTGGGCGGCCACTCGGTTTATCACATCCAGCTGCCCTCGGGCAAAATCGTTCAGGCTTTCATCGCCAATGCCGAACGCCACGGCAAGCGGCCAACCTGGGATGACCAGGTGTTCCTCTACTGGGAAGATGACAGCGGCGTGGTGCTGCAATCATGAAGGCATTGAGACGACTCAAGCAGATGGGGGGACGCCAGCTGGTGATCGGCATTCCCTTCTTCTGGCTGTTCCTGTTCTTCCTGCTGCCCTTCGTCATAGTGGTGAAGATCAGCTTCGCCGAAGCGGATGTGGCGATCCCGCCCTACACCGACGTGATGAGCTGGGCCGACAATCAGCTCACCATACTGCTCAACATGGGCAACTACCTGCTGCTGCAGGAGGATGAGCTCTATATCGCGGCCTATCTGGGCTCCCTCAAGATGGCCTTCATCAGCACCCTGCTCTGCCTGCTGATCGGCTATCCCATGGCCTACTCCATTGCGCGGGCCAACAAGGAGACCCAGACCGTTCTGCTGCTGCTCATCATGATGCCGACCTGGACCGCCATCCTGATCCGGGTCTACGCCTGGATGGGTATCCTCAGCAACAACGGCCTGCTCAACAGCGTCTTGCTGGGGATAGGGGTGATAGACGAGCCCTTGCAGATCCTCAACACCAACCTGGCTGTCTACATCGGCATCGTTTACTCCTACCTGCCGTTCATGGTGCTGCCGCTCTACGCCAACCTGGTGAAGCACGATCAGAGCCTGCTGGAGGCGGCCTCCGATCTCGGCGCCCGCAACCTGACCCGGTTCTGGCAGATCACTGTGCCGCTCTCCAAGAACGGCATCATCGCCGGTTGCATGCTGGTCTTCATTCCCGTGGTGGGCGAGTTCGTCATCCCCGAGATGCTGGGCGGCCCCGAGACCCTGATGATAGGCAAGGTGCTGTGGCAGGAGTTCTTCAACAACCGTGACTGGCCGGTGGCGTCCGCCCTGGCAGTGGTGATGCTGGCGGTGCTGATCATTCCGATCATCCTGTTTAACCGCAACCAAGCCAAAGAGCTGGAGGGGAAAGTATGAGGCGCTTTGGTTTTGCCAAGCTGATGCTCTGGCTGGGGCTGCTGTTCATCTACCTGCCCATGATCATCATGGTCATCTACTCCTTCAACGCCTCCAAGCTGGTGACTGTGTGGGGGGGCTGGTCCCTGAAGTGGTACTTCGGTCTGCTCGACAACAAGCAGTTGATTGGCTCCGTGTTCCGCTCCCTGGAGATCGCCTTCTACACCGCCATCGCCGCGGTGGCGCTGGGGACAGTGGCGGCCTTCGTGCTGACCCGGATCCCGCACTTCCGTGGCCGCACCCTGTTCGGCGGCATGGTGACGGCGCCCCTGGTGATGCCAGAGGTGATCACGGGTCTGTCGCTGCTGCTGCTGTTCGTGGCCATGGCCCAGCTGGTGGGCTGGCCCGCCGAGCGGGGCATGCTGACCATCTGGATCGCCCACACCACCTTCTGTACCGCCTATGTGGCGATCGTGGTGTCGGCGCGGTTGCGGGAGCTGGATCTCTCCATCGAGGAGGCGGCCATGGATCTGGGCGCCAAGCCGTGGAAGGTGTTCTTCCTCATCACCATCCCGATGATAGCCCCGTCGCTGGCGGCGGGGGGCATGATGTCGTTCGCCCTGTCGCTGGATGATCTGGTGCTGGCGAGCTTCGTCTCGGGTCCGGGCTCCACGACCCTGCCGATGGAGGTCTTCTCGGCGGTGCGCCTCGGGGTGAAACCCGAGATCAACGCGGTGGCCAGCCTGATCCTGCTGTCGGTGTCGCTGTTCACCTTCGGCAGCTGGTACCTGATGGCGAGGGCGGAGAAACGCCGCCGCGCCGAGATTGCCATGACCACCCAGATGCAGGCCGTCGCCTGACCCCGGGGCTGTTGAGGCCGTCACGCGGCTTGCGTCGACGGCTCAACAGCCCCTAAGATCCGCATTCTCTCATCCGTCAGGAGAATGGAATGCGGATCTCTCTCTTTATCGGCCAGAGCGCCGAGATGAATGCCGAACTCGCCCCCGGACTCGTCAGTGCCATCGACAAGCATGAGGCAGGACATCCCCTGTGGTGCGGCTTCTCGGGCCTGGAGGGCGATGAGCAGAGCGACAAGCGCCATCACGGCGGCCCGGATCGCGCCCTGCACTACTATCCTGCGGATCACTACCCCTGGTGGAAGAGCTGGCAAACCGCGCTGGGTCTGCCTGCCCCCCGAGCCTCCTGGCAGCCAGCGGCCTTTGGCGAAAACCTCTCCGGCCTCGGATTGACCGAGGCGCAGGCCTGCATCGGCGATGTCTATCGCCTCGGTGCCGCCCTGGTCCAGATCAGCCAGCCGAGATCCCCCTGCTTCAAGCTCAATCAACGCTTTGGCTACCCGCACCTCTCCCAGGTGATGCAGCTCAGCGGCCGCTGCGGCTGGCTGCTGCGGGTGCTGGAGGAGGGGCACGTGGCCCCGGTGGATGAACTGCTGCTGATGGACAGGCCCTATCCCGAGCTGACGGTGAAGCGCACCGCCGACATCCTGTTCAACCAGGCCCGCCACGAAGGGGACCTGCAACTGCTGCTGGACAACCCGGCGCTCTCTCCCAACTGGCGCCAGCATGCGGCCCACTGGCTGGAGCACGGGGTCGTTGCCGATTGGAGTCGGCGTCTGCTGGGACCCGCCGAGTTTCAGCTGCTGCCAAAGGCGTAACTGAGCACCTGGGCGAGCCCGGCGCCCCGTATCGCCCTGAAACGCTGGATTATTGAGCGTAAAGCCCTTTTTTTACGGCAGATGCAAAAAAAGGCTTGTGTCATGTCGGGGCTTTCGGTAAATTCTCGCCCCGCAGACATCGGTGTGTAGCGCAGCTTGGTAGCGCACTTCGTTCGGGACGAAGGGGTCGGAGGTTCGAATCCTCTCACACCGACCACATTGGAAAAGGCCGCTCATCGAGCGGCCTTTTCGCATTTGGCCGTTTGCCTTGGTCGCCCTCGGCAGACGGGCAGGAGAGGTACATGGAGTCGATTGCCTGGTACTGAATGCCACCCATTAAAAGGGCCACCGCTCGGTGGCCCCACAGGTGGAGTCTGATCCTGACTCCGGCACTCTAGATTGTGGCAATCTCGTTGTGGGTCTTGTCGATGGTGCCCTCCTTGCGCTCTGGGCGCATGATTCAGATATGCCAGTGTTGATGCCGCAATGCCTTGAAGCCGTGCTGAGTTTGCAGAGCCGCATGCTTGGGGTACTCGCTGATGAAATGTGCTATTCCCTCCATCAGTTGTGACCGCAGAGAAGACACGGGCTCGTGCCAGGCCTGCAGGCAGAGATGGCCGGGGATCAACTGCTCTCGATACGCTTCCAGCAGCTGTTCTGGCCAGGGCTCGATATGGGAATCATGACGCAGTAAATAGTGGGCGGCGGGTTCACGGGCATAGATGAACTGAACTTGGGCCAGGTCGCGTTGGCTTAGCGTTTGGCTGCCGATATGGCAAGTCAGATATTTCCCCGTCTTCAGATTCAGGAAGTGACCGCGTTGCCGACAGGCAATGATGCGATACCAAGGCAGGGGTGAACAGAGAGAATACCCCTCCAGCTCCTGTTCCAACCAGTGACGGCACTCGGGCGTCTGCACTTCTTCGCGCATGGACTCGAGCTGTGTCAACAAGGCTCTGGATGGTTGGGTAGCCAGCATCGCGCTCATCGTCTGCAATCCTCCCTCTGCACACAATCCCGACTTTCAGTATGGACCCTGACCGGTGGCGGGGGTAACTATTCTAATGATTAAAATCAGCTTAGAAGCGCACTTTTTATGCAATAAAGGCCATTAGCCGACCAGGTAGGTGCCGGTACCAAAGGCGATATGAGTCCCCTCTTCGTTGTGCAGTTCCATACGGGCGACGGCGACCTTGCTGCCTGCCCGAATGATGTGGGCGGTGGCGATGAACTCGTTGCCGCGACCGGGCCGCAGGTAGTCGACCCTCAGGTCTATGGTGCCGAGGCGGGAGAAGCGCTCCTTGAGGTAGCTGGGGGAGAAGTCCTCCAGCTCGTCGATGCAGGAGGCGGCGACTATCATGCCGCCCGCCACATCCAGCAGGCTGGCGGTCACGCCGCCGTGCAGTATGTTGTGAAAGGGGTTGCCGATCAGCTTGTCATCCATCTTGATGCGCAGCTCCACCTTCTCGAAGTCATAGTGGGTTACCTGCATGCCGATGAGCTTGTTGAACGGCATCTTCTCGGCGAACAGATTGGCAATGCCACTGAGCGCCATCTTCTTCAACATCTGTTTCATTCTCTGATACCGATCCCTGTCATCAAAGCCGAGTAAAAACTCCAGCCAGTCTGCAACACTTCCTTAACAGTCGCAATGGCAGGTTTATTGTGGGCGGCGGCTGCTTTAGAATGGCGACCCCAAAGGAGAGCCCATGACCGCCATTGCCGACACCTTGCCCGATACCCCCCTTGCCTTGCTGCAGGCGGTCTTCGGCTACCAGCAATTTCGGCCGGGCCAGCTCGAGATCATCGAACAGATAGTGGCGGGGCGCGATGCCCTGGTGCTCAAGCCCACAGGTGGCGGCAAGTCGCTCTGTTACCAGATCCCGGCCCTGCTGCGGCCCGGTCTCGGGGTGGTGGTTTCCCCCCTTATCTCGCTGATGAAGGATCAGGTGGACAGCCTGCGCGCCAACGGTGTGGCGGCCGTCTACATCAACTCGGCCCTGAGCCGGGAGGAGATGATCCAGAACTTTGCCGCCATGCGCCGCGGCGAGATCAAGCTGGTCTATGTCTCCCCCGAACGGCTGCTGCAGCACGAGTTTCTGGATCGACTGGCGGAGCTGCCCCTCGGGCTGTTCGCCATCGACGAGGCCCACTGCGTCTCCCAGTGGGGCCACGATTTTCGCCCCGAATACGCGGCGCTGGGGCGGCTCAAGCAGTGGTTCCCCCAGGTGCCCGTGGTGGCGCTCACCGCCACCGCCGACGAGGCTACTCGCAGCGACATGCTGCATCGCCTCGAACTCAACGATCCCTTCATCCATACCGCCAGCTTCGACAGACCCAACATCCGCTACAGCCTGGTGGAGAAGTTCAAGGGAGCGGAACAGTTGCTGCGCTACGTGCAGAGCCAGAAGGGCAACTGCGGTATCGTCTACTGCTCCAGCCGCAACCGGGTGGAGGAAGTCGCAGAGCGGCTCTCCCGCCACGGCTGCAAGGCGGCGCCCTATCATGCGGGCCTGCCGCTGGATCAGCGGCTACGCACCCAGGATGCCTTCCTCAAGGACGACGTCGAGATAGTGGTGGCGACGGTGGCGTTCGGCATGGGGATCGACAAGCCCAACGTGCGCTTCGTGGTGCACTACGACATCCCCAAGAACATCGAATCCTACTATCAGGAGACCGGCCGGGCCGGCCGTGACGGTACCCCCGCCGAGGCGCTGCTGCTGTACGATCCCGCCGACATAGGCCGGGTGCGACGGCTGCTCGACAACATAGAGAATCCCCAGCAGTTGCAGGTGGAGCAGTACAAGCTCAACGTGATGGCGGCCTTCGCCGAGGCGCAGACCTGCCGCCGTCAGGTGTTGCTCAACTATTTTGGCGAGTACAACGACAAGCCGTGCGGCAACTGCGACATCTGCCTGGATCCCCCCAAGAGCTATGACGGCACCGAAGATGCCCAGAAGGCGCTCTCCTGCGTCTGGCGGGTGGGGCAGAATTTCGGGGTGGGTTATGTGGTGGAAGTGCTCAGGGGCTCGCTCAACCAGCGCATCAAGGATCACGGTCACGACAAGCTGTCGACCTACGGCATCGGCAAGGATCAGAGCCACGAATACTGGATGAGCGTGATCCGCCAGCTGATCCACAAGGGGCTGCTGACCCAGAACATCACTCGCAACCTGGTGCTGCAGCTGACCGAGGCGGCCCGCCCCGTGCTGCGTGGCGAGACGACGCTGGCCCTGGCGGTGCCGCGCTTGCAGCCCATCTCCAGCCGCAAGGAGAAGCGCAGCGGCCTGCTCGACAATGCCAACTACGACAAGCGGCTGTTCAAGGAGCTGCGGGCCCTGCGTAAGCAGATCGCCGAGGATGAAGAGGTGCCGCCCTACGTGGTGTTCAACGACGCCACCCTGGTGGAGATGGCCCAGCTGATGCCCATGACCGAGGACGAGATGCTCGCCATCAACGGTGTCGGCCACCGCAAGCTGGAGCGCTTCGGTGAAGCCTTTATGGACCTTATCATCGAGTATTGCCGCCGCTAGGGTCGACCCTGGTGGAGCTGGGGTCAGCGGCGATGCCGATGACCGAGGACGAGATGCTGGCCATCAACGGTGTCGGCCACCGCAAGCTGGAGCGCTTCGGCGAGGCCTTTATGGACCTTATCATCGAGTATTGCCGCCGCCAGGGTCGACCCTGGTGGAGCTGGGGTCAGCGGCGATGCCGATGACCGAGGACGAGATGCTGGCCATCAACGGTGTCGGCCACCGCAAGCTGGAGCGCTTCGGTGAGGCTTTTATGGACCTTATCATCGAGTATTGCCGCCGCCAGGGTCGATTAGCGCAGCGTAATCGACCGCATCGGGGATAGGGTGCCGTCAGGCTACTTCAGGCTGGCGTAATAGGCCGCCAGGTTCTCCATATCCGCTTCGGTCAGCATCGCCATGAAGGGCGCCATCAGGGGCTCGGTGCGGCTGCCCTCCTTGAAGGCTTTCATCTGTTTCAGCAGATAGGCAGAGTTCTGTCCGGCCAGATGGGGATAGACGGGGACACTCGCCTTGCCATCCACCCCATGACAGGCGGCGCAGACAGTCGCCTTGGCCTTGCCCGCTTCGATGTCGGCGGCCTTGACCTGATGTCCCCAGGCCAGTGCCAGCAGGGGCAGGGCATATATCCATTTTTGCATTGTTTTCTCCGTGAAATGAAATAGCGCGATCGCCTGTTAGCCTGTGCGGGCAGACGGCGGTATAAAGAGTGACACGAGCATACGCAGGGACAACCCCCATCACCATGAAGTTGATCAACACTTTCGCCACCGAACTGCCCTGGGCCTGCGAGCCCGTGGTCCCCCAGCCGTTGCATGCCCCCAGGTTGCTGCATCTGAACCGTGCACTGCTTGGGGAGCTGGGGCTCGGTGAGGTGAGCGAGGCAGACTGGCTCGCCTGCTGCGGACTGGGGCAGCCGTTGCCGGGCATGCAGCCGGTGGCCCAGGTCTATGCGGGGCATCAGTTTGGCGGTTACAGCCCGCGCCTGGGGGATGGCCGCGCCCTGCTGCTGGGGGAGCAGCAGGCGCCGGATGGCCAGCGCTGGGATCTGCACCTGAAGGGGGCGGGCAAGACGCCGTTTTCCCGCTTCGGCGACGGCCGCGCCGTGCTGCGCTCCAGCATCCGCGAATACCTCGCCTCAGAGGCGCTCCATGCCCTCGGCATTCCGACCACCCGGGCCCTGGTGCTGGTGGGCAGTGACGAACCCGTCTACCGGGAGCAGGTCGAGAGCGGGGCGACAGTGCTGCGCACAGCGCCCAGTCACCTGCGCTTCGGTCACTTCGAGTACTTCGCCTGGAGCGGCCAGGGGGAGAAGATACCGGCTCTCATCGATTATCTGCTGCGTCACCACTTCCCCGAACTGGAAAGCGGTGCCGAGCTGTTCGCCGAGGTGGTGCGGCGCACCGCGCGCCTCATCGCCAAGTGGCAGGCGGCGGGCTTCTGTCACGGGGTGATGAACACAGACAACATGTCCCTGCTCGGGCTGACCCTGGATTACGGCCCCTACGGTTTCATCGACGCCTATGTGCCGGACTTTGTCTGCAACCACTCGGATCCGGGTGGTCGCTACGCCCTGGATCAGCAGCCGGCGGTGGGTTACTGGAACCTGCAGAAGCTGGCCCAGGCGCTGGCTGACCACGTCGATGGGGATGCGCTGGCTGCGGCCCTGGCCCAGTACGAGCATCAGCTGATGTTGCACTACTCCGAACTGATGCGCGCCCGGCTTGGCCTGGAGACCTGGGAGGATGAAGATCCTGCCCTGTTCCGCCAGCTGTTCCAGTCGCTGGCGGCACATCGGGTGGACTATCACCTCTTCCTGCGTCGCCTGGGTGAGCTGACCACCCAGGGGGAGTGGCCCGCCTCCCTGCTGGCGCTGTTGCCGGACCCGACCGCCTGGCAGGAGTGGCTCGAAGCCTATCGGGCCCGGCTGGTCCGTGAAGGGAGCCAGGATGCGGCGCGCAAGGTGCGGATGGATGCCGTCAATCCCAAGTACGTGCTGCGCAATGCCCTGGCCCAGCAGGTGATAGACGCCGCCGAGACGGGGAACATGGCACCGTTCGAGCGGCTGTTTGCCGCCCTGCAGCGCCCCTATGACGAGCAGCCGGAATACGAGGATCTGGCGACCCCGGTTCCCCAGTGGTATTGCGGTGGCGAGCTCTCTTGCAGCAGTTGAGGAACAACAGATGAACTGGCGTGTCACGCAGACGGATCGGGAGGCCGGGGTGGTGTTGCTGGTCTGCCCGGGCCTTGACTGGGACAGCTTCCCGGCTCTTGCCGAGGCCTTGCTGCAGGAGTGGGAACTGGCGGCACTCGAGCGGGAGTGGGGAGCGGATCGCCACAGCTGGCTGCTGGAGTTCGAAGGCAGCCGGTTGCGGCTGGAGTATGAGCAGCACAGCGGCTGCTGGCTGGAGGCGACGCACCCGGACGACAGGGAGGTGGTGCTCTGGCTCGGCCATCAGCACTCAGCCGCCTCATAGCATAAGGATTGAACTATCCGTGTCGGGGCGTATAATCTCGCCCCTCAATTATCGCCATGGTGGCGGTATGGGTTCCCTAACCCCATTAACCAAAAAGGTCACAACATGAATCTGACCCCTGCTCAGCACCAGACGGCGCTGGTGCGTCTCTCGTTGTTCCACATCCTGATCATCGCCAGCAGCAACTACCTGGTGCAGCTGCCGATCACCATCTTCGGCTTCCACACCACCTGGGGTGCCTTCAGCTTCCCGTTCATCTTCCTGGCCACCGATCTGACGGTGCGGATCTTCGGCGCCGGGCTGGCCCGCAAGATCATACAGACCGTGATGCTGCCGGCCCTGGCCGTTTCCTATGTGCTCTCCGTGCTCTTCTTCGAAGGCAGTTATCAGGGCATGGGCAACCTGGCGGAGTTCAACCTCTTCGTGGCGCGCATCGCCCTGGCCAGTTTTATGGCCTATCTGGTGGGCCAGTTCATGGATGTGGTGGTGTTCAACCGCCTGCGGCTGCTCAGGGCCTGGTGGGTGGCACCGGCCGCCTCGACCCTGTTTGGCAACCTGGTGGATACCATCGCCTTCTTCAGCATCGCCTTCTGGCGCAGCACGGATCCCTTCATGGCCGAGCACTGGGTCGAGATCGCGACCGTGGATTACGTATTCAAGCTGCTGATAAGCCTGGGATTGTTCGTGCCACTCTACGGCGTGCTGCTGCGCTACCTCAGCCGCAAGCTGGTGGGGGAGGCCGGCCTGGCCAGTCTGCAAACGGCCACACGACAAGCCTGACGAGAATGACCACCCGCGCGGTGGTCATTTTTTTTGCACTTTTTACAAATAGGGCTTGCACAGTTAAATGAGAATGATTATTGTTACCTTGTTTTCCGGGAAAGACTTCATTCGTTCCAACGTGATGGACTTCTTGTGAAGGCACGACATTGCTCACATTGCTTCCAGTTAAGGGGCCAGTTGTTTACTGGCCCTCTTTTTTTGTCTGTTTTTCAGCAAGTTGCAGCCATAAAAAATGGGAGCCAAGGCTCCCATCTTCAGTCTGTGTCTGCTCATTCGATGTCGAGCGCATCGGGGGAGAGGATCACCCCTGTGGTGTCGGCGTAGAGGTGATCGTCCGGCAGGAAGGTGACACCGCCGAAGTTGACCGGCAGATCCGTCTCTCCCACATCCTTGTGGTCGGCACCGACCGGAATGGCGGCCAGGGCCTGGATGCCGATGTCGAGATCTTCCAGGATGTCGACCTCGCGCACGCAGCCGTAGCAGACGATGCCTTCCCACTCGTTTTCCGCCGCCGTGGTGGCGATCTCGCTGTCGATCAGGGCCCGGCGCATGGAGCCGCCGCCGTCGATCAGCAGCACGCGGCCGACGCCGTTCTCTTTGACGACTTCACGGATGAGACCGTTCGATTCGAAGCATTTGACCGTGGTGATGACGCCGCCGAAAGAGGCACGGCCGCCGAAGGAGCAGAGCATGGGTTCGAGTACATCCACCATGTCCTGATAGATGTCGCACAGTTCTGAAGTGTTGTATTCCATTGTGTCAGATCCACCGCTGGAAACAGGTGGATCCAGTATAAGGAGTGGGGTTGGCATTTCAACGACTATTCCTTGCCCAGAGGTGGTAATCCCCGTTTTTGTCGCGGCGACGCCACCGGATTCCTGTGCGGGACAAGGGCCTGCCATCCGGGGCTAGAGCAGGAACAGGGTCGCGAGACCGAGGAAGATGAAGAAGCCGCCGGTGTCGGTGATGGCGGTGATCATCACGCTGGCCCCCACCGCCGGATCCCGCCCCAGCCGACTCATGGTCATGGGGATGATGACCCCCATCAGGGCCGCCACCAGCAGGTTCAGCACCATGGCGAGCGTCATGACGGCGCCCAGGGCCGCATCCTGGTAGAGGAAGTAGGTTGCGACCCCCATGGTACCGCCCCACACCAGGCCGTTGATCAGCGCCACCCCCAGCTCCCGCCACAGCAGGAAGGAGACGTTGCCCGGCTGGATGTGCTGCAGCGCCAGGGCTCGCACTATCATGGTGATGGTCTGGTTGCCCGTGTTGCCGCCAATTCCTGCGACTATGGGCATCAGGGCCGCCAGCGCCACCAGCTGCGAGATGCTGTGCTCGAACAGGCCTATGACCCGGGAGGCCACGAAGGCGGTGCAGAGGTTGAGGGCGAGCCAGGCCCAGCGGGTCTTGACCGCCTTGGCGACAGGGGCGAACACGTCTTCTTCCTCGCTGATCCCCCCCATGCGACGCAGATCGGTGTCGCTCTCCTCATAGACCAGGTCCACCACTTCGGCGACGGTGAGCCGCCCCATCAGCTTGCCCTTGCCATCCACCACGGCGGCGGAGACGAGATCGTCCCGCTCGAAGGTACGGGCGGCCGCCTCGTCGTTGTCTTCCGGATCGAAGGTGATCGGATCCTTCTCCATCACCTCGGCTACCAGGGTCTCGGGTCTGTGCAGCAGCACTGTCGTGAGCGGCAGTTCCCCCTGCAGCCGGTTGCGCCTGTCGGTGACGAACAGCTTGTCGGTGTTGGCGGGGATCTTGCCGAGCTGGCGCAGATAGCGCTGCACAGTCGCCAGGCTTATGTCGGCCCGTACCGTGATCAGCTCGAAGTCCATCATGGCACCGACGGTGTGCTTGCCGTAGCGGATCACCTCCCGCACCCGGTCGCGCTGGTCGGGGGCCATGGAGGTGAGCAACCGGCCCATCAGGTTGCGAGGCAGGTACTGGCCCAGATAGATCTGGTCGTCGATGTCGAGGGTACGCAGGGCATGCAGCAACTCCTTGTCGCTCATGCCGCTGATCAGGCTGTCCCACACCGTCTCCGACGCCTCGACCAGGATCTGGCCGTGGCGCTCCGGGTCAACCTGTTGCCAGAGCACGTGGCGCTCGTCCGGCGGCAGGGACTCCAGGGCATCGGCGACGTCGGCGGCCGGCAGGCTGTTGACCAGCCGGGTGAGCTCGCTGGTCTGATCCCGCAGCTCGGCGTCCTGCACCCCTTGGGGATCGAGCAGGCTGTCGGTGAGGGCATCGTCGGCCAGCAGCAGGGTGAGGATGCGGGCTCTGTCGTGTTCACGCTGTTTGGCGCTGTTCTTGGGGGGGAGAGACATGCAGCAAGATTCCTGAATTCGGTTGGCCGGATGGCCTTGCTCCATAGGATACCAAATTCAAAACAAGAGGTTATGACAGTAAATGCAGGAAAAGAAACGCCACCCTGAGGTGGCGTTGGCATATGAAGCGATATCAGGCCGAAGCCAGGGCCGCGTCTGCGGCGCCTCCTTGCCCGAACCAGGCGAGCTTGTCTGCCAGGGTCACCACGGATCCCACCATGATGAGGGCCGGACTCTCGACCCCCACCGCCAGCTCGGGCAGCTCATTCAGGGTGCCGCGGATGACCCGCTGGCTCGGCTGGGTGCCGCGCTCGATCAGCGCCACCGGGGTGTCGCCCCCCTTGCCGTGGGCCAGCAGTTGCTCACGGATCACCGCACAAGATGAAAGCCCCATATAGAACACCAGGGTCTGTTTGTCCTTGGCCAGCAGCGGCCAGTCGAGATCCCGGGCCCCCCCCTTGCCGTGGGCGGTGACGAAGCGCACGCTCTGGGCGTGATCGCGGTGGGTCAGCGGAATACCGGCGTAGGCGGCGCAGCCACTGGCTGCCGTGATCCCCGGCACCACCTGGAAGCCGATGCCGCTGCCCACCAGCGTCTCCAGCTCCTCGCCGCCACGACCGAAGATGAAGGGGTCGCCCCCCTTCAGCCGCACCACTCGCTGGCCCCTCTTCGCCTCCTCCAGCAAGAGCTGGTTGATCCCCTCCTGCGGCACGCAGTGGTTGCCCGCCTGCTTGCCGACGAAGATGCGTTTGGCATCCCGGCGCACCAGTGCCATCACTTCCTCCGAGACCAGCCGGTCATAGACCACCACGTCCGCCTGCTGCATCTGGCGCAGGGCGTGCAGGGTGAGCAGGCCCGGATCGCCGGGGCCGGCACCGACCAGCACGACTTCGCCGTGAGCCTTGCTCTCCTCGGCAAACAGGCTGTCGGCCAGCTGATTGGCAGAGGCGCTATCCCCCCGCGCCAGCGCCTGACCAAGCCGGTCGGCCCCGAGCAGCCGCTCCCAGAAGCGGCGTCGCTCACCCATGGTGGCGAAGCGCGCCTTGACCCGCTCCCGCAGGCTACCGGCGAAGGTCGCCACGGCGCCCAGATGCTGGGGCAGCAGGGCTTCCAGTTTTTCCCGCAGCAGCCGGGCCAGCACCGGGGCCTTGCCGCCGGAGGAGATGGCCACCATCAGCGGCGAGCGGTCGATGATGGACGGCATGATGAAGCTGGAGCGTGTCGGGTCGTCCACCACGTTGGCAAAGATCCGCGCCTGATTCGCGCTCTGGTAGACCAGCGCGTTCACCTCGCGCCGATCGGTGGCGGCCACCACCAGCCACTTGCCCGCCAGTTGCTGCGGCGCGAATTCACCGGCCAGCCACTCGATGTTCCCGTTGGCAGCCAGTTCAGCCAGCTCGGGGTCGAGCTCGGGGGCCACGACTGTGAGCTGGGCACCGGCATCCAGCAGCAGGCGCGCCTTGCGCTCCGCTACCTCGCCGCCGCCGACCAGCAGCACGGGTTTGTTGTCGAGTCGGCAAAAGATGGGCAAGTAGTCCATGGGGCCTCCTGATTAGGCTGCTTTGCGCTGGCTGGCGGTGGCGTCGCTCACCGCGACCGGGCGCTCCGCCTTGGGGGTGGCATACCAGTAGCCGAGGCCCATGAAGAGGGCGCCGGAGACTGTGTTGCCGAGCGTCACCCACAGCAGGTTGTGGCCGATGCCGCCCAGGGTGTAGGCCTCGGAGTGGGCACCAAACCAGGAGAGGGCGAACAGGGTCATGTTGGCGACCGAGTGCTCGTAGCCGGAGGCGATGAAGGCCAGCAGGCACCACCAGATGGCGATGAACCTGGCGGCACCCTCGGTGCGCAGCGCCATCCAGATGGCGAGGCAGACCAACCAGTTGCACAGCACGCCTTTCATGAACAGGGTCAGGGCCGGTGCCTGGGTCTTGGCCAGCGCCACCTTGTGGGCCAGGCTGCCCGCGTCCGGCAGCAGGCTGCCGCCGTAGGAGTAGATCAGCGCCACTGCTATGGAGCCGAGCAGGTTGCCGGCCCAGGTCTGGGGCAGGATGCGCAGCAGGTCGGCCATGGTGATCTTGCCGCTCTTCACCCCGAAGGTGAGGAACATGGTGTGGCCGGTAAACAGCTCGGAGCCGGCGATGACAACTAAGGTGAGGGCTATGCCGAAGGTGGCCCCCATCACCAGCGGACGCACGCTGGGATCCACCAGATTGCCGAGGGTGAAGATCAGGATGATGCCAAGGCCCACATAGGCCCCCGCCATGGCGGAGCTGAGCCAGAAGCCGAGCTTGTCGCTGCGCTCGAAGCGGTTGATGCGGGCCGCGTTGGCGGCGCACTTGTTGATGGTGTCGGTATACATCTTTGTTTCCTTCAAGAGGGCCGCCCGCGGGCAGCCCTTGATATGCATGGTGTTAGACGGCGACCCAGACCTGCTGGTCGCGCACCTCAGCGGGATAGCTTTGCACCGACATGGCGGCGTTCTCGAGGCAGTGGCCGTCGCGCAGGCGGAAGTGCTGCTTCTTGAGCGGGCTGGCGACCCAGAGCTCACCCTCGTGTTCACCTACGATGCCGCGCGATAGCACGTTGGCGGCGAAGAAGGGATCCCGGTTGTCGATGGCGAACACCTCGGCCGCCGCGCTCGGGCGGAACAGGGCGATCTGGCGTCCTTCCAGCAGGGCACAGACGCCGGTGCCAGGGAGTATGTCGTTGAGTTGGCATGCGAGTTTCATCATTTGGTTTCCACCTCGATCTGGTAGACGGGGATGCGCTCGGCCGGGGTGGCGGGCCTGTGCTGGTCGCGCTCGGCGACGAACTGAACGTCCGGGTCGCGCTTGTCGCTGTTGATGAAGTGGCTGAAGCGCTTGAGTGCCTCCTCTTCGTTGAGGGTGCGCGACCATTCGCACTCGTAGCTGTCGATCAGGGTCTGGATATCGCGCTCCAGGGTGTCGGCCAGCCCCAGCTTGTCATGGACTATCACCTCGCGCAGGTAGTCGACGCCCCCTTCCAGATTGCCGAGCCAGACCGAGGTGCGCTGCAGTTTGTCGGCGCTGGTGACGTAGAACATCATAAAGCGGTCTATCAACCGGACTAACGTCTCGCGGTCGAGGTCAGAAGCCAGCAGGTCGGCGTGGCGCGGTTTCATGCCGCCGTTGCCACCTACATAGAGGTTCCAGCCCGCGTCGGTGGCGATGATGCCGACATCCTTGCCCTGGGCTTCCGCACATTCGCGGGTACAGCCGGAGACGCCGAACTTCATCTTGTGGGGGGTGCGGATGCCCTTGTAGCGGTTCTCGAGGAAGACCCCGAGGCCGACGCTGTCCTGCACGCCGAAGCGGCACCAGGTGCTGCCGACGCAGGTCTTGGCCATGCGCAGCGCCTTGGCGTAGGCCTGACCGGTCTCGAAGCCCGCCGCCAGCAGTTTGCGCCAGATGGCGGGCAGATCATCCTTCTGGGCCCCGAACAGGCCGATGCGCTGGGCGCCGGTGATCTTGGTGTAGAGCTTGTAGTCGCGGGCCACTTCGGCCACCGCCAGCAGCCCTTCCGGCGTCACTTCACCACCGGCCATGCGCGGGATGACGGAGTAGGTCCCGTCCTTTTGCATGTTGCCGAGGAAGATGTCGTTGGTGTCCTGCAGCTGGGTGTTGAGCGGGCTCAGTACATAGTCGTTCCAGCAGGAGGCGAGGATGGAGCCGACGGTTGGTTTGCACACCTCGCAGCCGTGGCCCTGACCGTGCCTGGCCAGCAGCTCGTCGAAGCTCTTGATCCCCTCCACCTTGACCAGATGGAACAGCTCCTGACGGGAGTGGGGGAAGTGGGCGCAGAGGTGGTTGTTGACCTCTATGCCCTGCTTCACTAATTCTGCGTTGAGCACCTGGCTGATGAGCGGCACACAGCCGCCACAGCCGGTACCGGCCTTGGTGTGCTGCTTGATGGCGGCCAGCGTGGTGTGACCCTCGGCCACCGCCTGAGCGATGTCGCCCTTGGAGACGTCGAAGCAGGAGCAGATCTGGGCGCTCTCAGGCAGGGCATCCACCCCCAGGGTCGGCTTGGCCCCGGCGTAGGCGGGCAGGATCAGGGTATCCGGGTGGCTCGGCAGCGGCAGCGCGTTGAGCATCAGCTGCAGCAGGTTGCCGTAATCTTCCACGTCACCGACCAGCACGGCGCCGAGCAATCGGCTGTTGTCTTCGCTCACCACGATCTTCTTGTAGACGCCGGCCTGATCGTCCTGGAACACATAGCTGTGGCTGCCGGGAGTACGGCCATGGGCATCGCCGATGGAGCCGACGGAGACGCCGAGCAGCTTGAGCTTGGCGCTCATGTCCGCCCCCTCGAAGCGGCTGTCGCCACCGAGCAGGTGATCGACGGTGACCTGAGCCATCTTGTAGCCGGGCGCCACCAGGCCGAAGAAGCGACCCTGCCAGGCGGCGCACTCGCCGATGGCGTAGATGTCGGGGTCTGAGGTGAGGCAGTGATCGTCGACAGCCACGCCGCCACGCGGGGCTATGGCCAGTTCGCAATAACGGCCCAGGGTGTCCTGCGGGCGGATGCCGGTAGAGAAGACCACCACATCCACTTCAAGCTGGCTGCCGTCGGCGAAGGCGAGGCGGTGCTGGGCGTCGCGACCGCCGTGCATCAGGATCTCGCTGGTGCTCTTGCTGGTGTGAACCTGCACACCCATGGATTCGATCTTGCGGCGCAGCAGCTGGCCACCCTGACCGTCGAGCTGCTCGGCCATCAGCACAGGGGCAAACTCCACCACGTGGGTCTCGAGACCCAGCGCCTTGAGGGCGCCGGCGGCTTCGAGGCCAAGCAGACCCCCCCCGATCACCACCCCGCTCTTGCCGCTCTTGGCGGCGCTGCGGATGGCTTTGAGATCCTCTATGGTGCGATAGACGAAGCACTCGTGGTGCTGACTGCCCTGGATGGGTGGCACCCAGGGGTAGGAGCCGGTGGCCAGCACCAGCTTGTCGTACTCGACCACAGTGCCCTTGTTGGAGTGCACCTCGCGGTTGGCCCTGTCGATTTTTTTCACCGCTTCGCCGAGCAGCAGGCGGATGCCGTGCTTGTCGTAGAAGCCGGGTTTGACGAGGGAGAGATCTTCGCTGGTGTGATGGGAGAAGTAGGAGGAGAGATGGACGCGATCGTAGGCGGGACGGGGTTCTGCACCGAAGACGGTGATCTCGAACCGGTCCGGATCGGCCCGCTCGATCAGCTCTTCGATGAAGCGGTGCCCCACCATGCCGTTGCCCACAACGACCAGTCTGACTTTGCTCATAGTTGCCTCAAGTTTGGAGTAATAAAACATCATTCTGAGGCTAGGCTACCGAGTCGGCGGGGGCGGTCGATTGATGCAAATCAAGTGTCTATTTATATATCTCCTCAGGGGTAATTCGAGGAAATTCAAACTTATACATAAATGGGTATGCCAGTTGATGGTTTCCGTGCCCGGCGCGGCCCCGGTTGAGTGCCGGCCTGGCGGGCAAGAGGCCGGCCCCTGGCAGGGGCCGGGTCATCAGGCGATATGGCGGCGGAACATGGCCAGCGCCAGGGAGAGGGTGACACCGGCGATGGCGAGCAGGGGCCAGAGCAGGGGCCAGGCCGCCGACCAGCCGAGATCCTTGAGGAAGACCCCCTTGAGCAGCAGGATGAAGTGGCTGAGGGGATCCACGGCCGCCAGCCACTGGAACAACAGCGGCATGTTCTCGATGGGGGAGACATAGCCCGAGAGGATCACCGCCGGCACCATGAAGGAGAAGACCCCGAGAAACGCCTGCTGCTGGGTCGAACAGAGGGACGAGACGAAGAGCCCTATCCCCGCCAGCGCCTGGCCGTAGCAGACCATGCCCGCCATCAGCAACGTGGTACTGCCGCCAAACGGCACCTGATAGAGGAAGCGGGCCGCCAGCGCGACTATGGCACCCTGGCCCACCGCCACCAGAATGCCGGGGACCGCCTTGCCCGCCATGATCCAGCCCGGGGTGAGGGGGGAGACCAGCAACTGATCGAAGGTGCCCTCTTCCCGCTCCCGCGCCACCGACAGGGCGGTGACGATGAGGCAACCTATGGTGGTGATGATGGCCACCAGGGAGGGGAGCACGTGCCAGCGAAACTCGATGTTGGGGTTGTAGAGGTGGCGCACCGTGAGCGTAGGTAGCCCCTTGCCCTCGCTCTGCCAGCGGGCGATCACCTGATTGATGTAGCCCGCCGCCACCTGGCCCCCGTTGGAGCGGCGCCCGTCGATGATGAGCTGCACCTTGGCCGGTTCGCCACGCGCCAGTCGGCGGGAGAAATCCTGCGGGATGATGAGGCCGATCAGCGCCTGCTGCTCGGTGATGGCATTGGTCATCCCCGCCTCGCCCGCCACCGGTATCACAGTGGTGAAGGCGGGCATGTGGGTGAGTCGCTCGATGAGCTCCCGGCTCTGCGCCCCCCCATCCTGGTCGTAGATGGCGAGCGTGTTGCCGGTCACCTCCAGGGTGGCGGCGAAGGGGAAGAGGGCGGTTTGCAGCAGTACCGGCATGATGAGCAGGAAGCGCCCCTGGGTATTGCCCATCAGGGCCTGCAACTCTTTTCGGATAAGCCACCAGAGTCGGATCAGCATGTTTACTCCAGGGTGCGCCGCGTCTTGCGGGCGGTGAGGGCCAGCCAGAAGGCGGCCAGCAGCAGCAGGCAGACGCCGTTGACCAGCAGGATGGAGAGCACGTTGCCCGCCTGGTAGAGGGTCTGCAACGAGCTCGCGAAGTAGCGGGCCGGGATCAGGTGGGTGATGGCTCGCAGCAGGGGCGGCATGCTGGCGATTTCGAACACGAAGCCCGAGAGCATCATGGCCGGCAGGAAGGCCGCCGTCAGCGCGGCCTGGGCGGCGTTGAACTGGCTGCGCATCACGGTGGAGAGAAAGAGCCCGAGCCCGAGGGCGCTGCCGAGAAACAGGGTGGTGAGCACGAACAGGGAGATCAGCGAGCCGCGCCAGGGCACCCCCATCACGGCCACCGAGAAGAGCAGGCAGATGAGCATGGCGGCGATGCCGAGCCCGTAGTAGGGCAGCAGCTTGGAGAGCAGCAGCTCTGTCTTGGTCACCGGGGTGGCGAGCAGCGCCTCCATGGTGCCGCGCTCCCACTCCCGGGCCACCACCAGGGAGGTGAGCAGGGCGCCTATGATGGTCATCACCACGGCGATGGAGCCCGGCACCAGGAAGTTGCGGCTCACCAGGGCCGGGTTGAACCAGGCGCGGCTCTCCACCGCCAGCGGCAGGGAGAATCCCTCCCTGGCGAGCCACCCCTGCCAGATCCCCTGCACGTAGTTGGTGACGAAGTTCGCCGTGTTGGGTTCGGAGCCGTCGGTGAGCAGCAGGGCTTTCGGCGTGCCATCCCCCTGACCGGCCAGGGCGGCGGAGAAGCCGTCATCGATCACCAGCAGGCCGCGGATCTCGCCACGCTCCAGACTGGCGAGCAGCGCCGCCTTGCTCGGGCCGCCGTGGATTTCCAGCGCCGTGGAGCCGCGAAGGGCCTGCTCCAGCCGTACCGCAGGGGCGCCGCTATCGGTGCGCCAGATGCCGAGTCGCAGGTGGTCCACGTCCAGGTTGATGGCGTAGCCCATCACCACCAGCAGCACCACGGGCATGATGAAGGCGATGAGGATGCTGCTGGGGTCGCGCACTATTTGCAGGGACTCCTTGCGGCACAGGGCCAGCAGTCGGCGGCGGTTGATGCTCATGCGTCCTCCTCGCTGGCCTGCTCGACCAGGGTGATAAAGGCCTCTTCCATTGTTGGCAATGAAGAGGTGGGCAAAGAAGTTGCTGCGTCCTTGGCCGCCAGCCCCTTGAGCTCGTCCGGGGTACCCAGGGCCAGCAGGCGACCGCGGTAGATGAGGGCGATGCGATCGCAATACTCCGCCTCGTCCATGAAGTGGGTGGTGACCAGCACTGTCACCCCGTGATCGGCCAGGGCATTGATGTGGGACCAGAACTCCCGCCGGGTCACGGGATCGACCCCTGAGGTGGGCTCGTCGAGAAACAGCAGCGGCGGCTCGTGGAGCAGGGCGCAGGCCAGCGATAGGCGCTGGCGCAGGCCAAGGGGCAGGGATTCCGTCTGCAGGCCGAGCCAGGGGCCGAGGGCGAACGCCTCCACCATGGCGTCGATACGCGTCTGCTGCTGGCGACCGAACAGGCCGTAGATGCCGGCGAAGAACGACAGGTTCTGGGCCACGGTGAGCTGCTTGTAGAGGGAGAACTTCTGGGCCATGTAGCCGAGGTGCTGACGCGCCGCCGAGGGGCTGCGGGCCAGATCGATGCCGGTCACCAGCGCCTGCCCGCTGCTCGGGCGCAGCAGGCCGCACTCCATCTTGAAGGTGGTGGACTTGCCCGCCCCGTTGGGGCCGAGCAGGCCGAAGATCTCCCCCCGGCGCACCGCGAAGCTGACGTCGTCGGTGGCGGTGAAGTCGCCGAAGAGCTTGGTGAGGCGGCGCGCCTCGATCACTGCCTCCGGGGAGACCCCCTCGGGCAGGCAGGCCTCGCGCATCAGCTGCGCCAGGCTGGATTCCCCTCCGGGGCCGCCGCCGAGCAGATCGATAAAGGCATCTTCGAGCCGGGGTTGGGCCGGTTGAAAGGTGCCGTTGGTCAGTTGCAGTTCTGCCAACGGCGGGGGCGTCATGCCCGGGTGCAGCAGCAGGCGCACCCGCTCCCCCGCCACGGTGCCGTCCATCACCGCCGGGTGGGCCAGGGCGCGGCGCAACAGGGCCCGCCGCTCCCGGCCGTCCAGCTCTCCCGCTTCCAGCAGCCAGCAGCGGCTCGCCATGGCGCCCATGAGTGTCGCCGGGGTGCCGCTGGTGCGCACCTCGCCGTCCGCCATCAGCAGCACGTGATCGCACAGCTCGGCCTCATCGAGGTAGGCGGTGCTCCAGAGCACCGTCATGCCTCCCTGGGCGAGCTCCCGCACCATCTGCCAGAGGGCGCGGCGGGAGATGGGATCGACCCCGACCCCGGGCTCGTCCAGCAGCAGCACGTCGGGGGTGCCGAGCAGGGCGCAGGCCAGCCCCAGCTTCTGCTTCATCCCGCCAGAGAGCTTGCCCGCCGGCCTTGCGGTGAAGCGGGCGAGATCGGTGAAGGCGAGCAGCCGCTCGAAGGTGGGGGTGCGCTCCGGCTCCAGCACCCCGCGCAAGTCGGCGTAGAGGCTGAGGTTCTCCTGCACGCTGAGATCCTCGTAGAGCCCGAACTGCTGGGGCATGTAGCCGAGGCGCTGACGCAGGGCATCCCCCTCGCGCACCGGATCCAGCCCCAGCACCCGGATTTCCCCGGCCTCCGGCACCAGCAGACCGGCCAGCAGGCGCAGCAGTGTGCTCTTGCCTGCGCCGTCGGGGCCCACCAGGCCCGTGATGCCGCCGGTCGGAATGGTGGCCGAGATGGCGTTGAGGGCCACCCGATCGCCGAAGCGCTTGGTGAGCCCGGCGAGCTGGATGGCGGCATTCATGGCTGCAGCCTGACGGTGACCGGCATCCCCTGGCGCAGGGCAGAGTCAGGATCCTGCACCACGATGCGCAGCCGGTAGACCAGGTGGGTGCGAAGATCCGGCGTCTCCACGGATTTGGGGGTGAACTCGGCGGTGGGGGAGACAAAGCCCACCACCCCCTGATAGGGCTCCGGCCGAGAGTCTGTGGTAAGAGTCACCTTGGCGCCGCTCGGGAAGTGGCCGAGCCAGGGCTCCTCCACATAGGCGCGCACCCAGACCGGGGCGGTCAGTGAGAGGTTGAAGGCGGTGGCCCCCGGTTGCACCATGCTGCCGATCTCGATGGCGCGGGTGAGGAGGATGCCGTCGCTCGGGGCGGTCAGCACGGCGTCGGCGAGCGCCAGCTCGGCACTGGCCAGCGCCGCTTTGGCCCCTTGCAGCTGGGCATCGGACTGGGCTATCTCCTCCGGGCGGTAGCCGGTCTCGAGCTGGCCGAGCTGCTCGCGGGTGGCGCGCACCTGGGCCTGGGTCTGATCCCGCTGGGAGCGGGCGCTGTCGAGCTGGCCACGGGAGATAGCGCCGGTCGCCGCCAGCGCGCTCTGGCGGCGCCATTGCTGCTCTGCCTCGAGCGCGGCCGCCTCGGCGGCGGCCAGCTCGGCCCGTGCACGGTCCGTCTCTTCGCTGCGATACCCCTTGTGGATCAAGGCATTGGCTGCAGTGAGGGCGGCCAGATTGGCGCGGGCGCTGTCGCGCTCATGGGCGAGGGGCACGGGATCGAGACGGGCCAGCGGCTGACCCGCCTCGATGACGTCCCCCTCATCCACCAACACCTCGCTGACCCTGCCCCCGACCCTGAACGCCAGGTTCACATCGCGGATGTCGACGTTGCCGTAGAGGATGGAGCCGTCGGCCGGGCGGCCCTGCCACCAGAGATAACCGCCGATAACGGTTAGCAGCAGGGCCAGGATGGCGATGCGTTGTTTCATACGGGATCTCCTTCGGGGCGGCCCTGCCACCCGAGGTAGCCGCTGAGCAGGGTCAGCGGCAGGGCCAGGATGGCGATGCGTTGTTTCATGCGGGATCTCCTTCGGGGCGGCGCAGGCCGCACAGGGCCCATACCAGGCGTTGCCGGGCGGCCTCAGGGTTGTCTATCTGGGACAGAAAGGGGGCGGCCTCCGGGGGCAACCAGCCGAGCTGGCGACCGCCGCCGGCGATCACCAGGGGCAGACCCACCGAACCCATGATGAAGATCATCAGCTGCAGCGGGTTGCCCGCCACCAGAGCGCCCTCCGCCTGCGCCTTCTGAACCTGCTCGAGCAGCAGTAGGGGGTGGCGGCGCGGCAGGCTCAGCAGAAAGCGCTGGGCCGCGCGCTCGCCGGCCAGGGCATCGCCAAACAAGTGGTTGATGAAGCCGCGCTGGCGCGCCACCAGGGCGATCAGCGCCTCCATGGTCGCTTCGAACATGGCGATGGCGGAGGGGTAGGAGCCTTTGGCCGCCACCGCCTTGAGCTCGTCATAGAGGGGGGCGTACCAGAGCTCCACCAGCTCGTCGATAAAGGCGTCGCGGTTGCCGAAGTGGTAGACGAAGGTGCCGAGATTGACCTCGGCCGCCGCCGCCAGCTCGCGTACCGTGAGGCCGCGCAACCCCTTGTCGGTCGCGATAGCAAGGCCGGTATCGAGCAGTTTTTGACGAGTGGGGTGCATTCAGCAAGGCTCCTGCTGCATAGATTCTGAACTGAATTATACGCTCGTATAAATCCGAGGGAAGGGGGCGGGTCGATCTTTTTTTGAACAAGGGTGAGCGGCGCCTTGCGGCGCTGTGTGAAGGAGGGAAAGGGCGGGTGCAGCGGACCAGAAGTCTCGGACGCCCGTACGGCCACGCCCTGCTTCCCGGGCGGCCCGCAGGTGGACTTGTCTGCCGCCGGGGGCGATCAGCTCTCCCTGGCGTCTCCTCCATAGGGGGCCTGGGCGCAGGTCTCGCGGATGAGGGCGCGCAGCCAGCGGTGAGCCGGGTCGGCGTCCTGGCTGGGGTGCCAGATCAGGGCGACCCTGATCCCTGCCAGCGGGAAGGGCAGGGGCAGGGTCACCAGATCGGCGTGCAGGGCGGCGCAGTGCCGCTCGGGCACGGTCGCCACCAGGTCGCTGCTCCGCACCAGGGCCAGGGCAGTGGCAAAGCCGGGGACCAGGGTCGCCGCCGCGCGTGTCAGCCCGAGGCTCGCCAGGGCCTCGTCTATGGGGCCCTGCTCCAGCCCGCGCCGCGACACCAGTATGTGGCGGGCGGCGGCATAGCGGGCGGCGGTCAGGGGGCCCTCGCACAGGGGGTGGCCCGGACGTACCACGGCGACGAAGCTGTCCTGAAACAGCGCCTGGGTACGCAGCTCGGGCGCCGTCTCTGCGCCTATGACGCCGGTTTCGAAATCCAGCTCACCGCTGCGCAGGGGGCCGCTCCCCTTGTCGGGTTTGGCCAGGAAGTGCAGCCTGACCCCGGGGGCCTCGGCGGCGAGCCGGGCCAGCAGGGCAGGGCCGACCGCCTCCACGAAGCCGTCGTTGGATCTCAGGCGAAAGGTGCGCACCAGCCGGACAGGATCTATCTCCTGCTGGGGGCGCAGCACGGCGTGCGCATCCTGCACCAGCTGGCTGACCTGAGCGCGCAGGGCCAGGGCCCGCGGCGTGGGCACCAGACCCCGGCCCGCCCGCACCAGCAGGGGGTCGCCCGTGGTCTCGCGCAGCCTGGCCAGGGCCCGGCTCATGGCGGAGGGGCTCAAGGAGAGTCGTCTGGCGGCACCGGCCACGCTGCCCTCGTCCAGCAGGGCATCCAGGGTCAGCAGCAGATTGAAGTCGGGGGTATTCATGGCATTGCCCTCGTCGAGCCGGGATCCCGGGTGATGGACCCATGACGGCCGGTTGGCTTCATCATACGCGAGAACCTCTCTCTTCATATGGCGTCTGGTGCAGCTATAAGCTGCAAGTCGTGCGTCTTCCGCCTGATCATGCCTCCCGCTAGCCTTGTGGGCATCATCCTCTGCCGGAGATCGAATCATGTCGCCACTCAACCCCCTCCCGACCTCTGCCGCTCGCCGCCTCGGCCTGCTGGCGCTCGGCCTCGCCACCCTGCTGCCCATGCTGGGGGGGAGCCTGGCCAACATGGTGCTGCCTGCCCTGGGGCAGGCCTTTGCCGTGCCCTTTGCCAGTCTGCAGTGGGTGCTGGTGGCCTATCTGCTGGGGATCACTTGCCTGACTGTGGTGGCCGGCCGACTGGGGGACAGGTTCGGTCGGCGTCGCCTGCTGCTCCTGGGGCTGGGGCTCTTTGCGCTGGCCTCGTTGCTGTGCGCCCTGGCACCGACCATAGGCTGGCTGATCGCGGCCCGTGCCCTGCAGGGGATCGCTGCGGCCTGCATGCTCTCCCTGGCACTGGCCATGGTGGGCCAGCTGGTGCCGCCGGCGCGGCGGGGCTGGGGCATGGGGCTGCTCGGTACCCTGTCGGCCTGCGGCACGGCGCTCGGCCCCTCCTTTGGCGGCCTGCTGACGGCCGGCTTTGGCTGGCAGGCCCCCTTCCTGCTGCTGGTGCCCCTCAGCCTGCTGACACTGGGCTGTGCCCGGCTCGGTCTGCCCCGGGATGGCGGCTCGCCACAAGAAGAGAGGATGAACCTCGCGAGCCTGTCACTGCTGGTGGCGGCCCTGCTCTGCTACGGCCTGGCGCTGACCCTGGGGGGCGCCCTGGCCCTCTGGTGGGGGGCGGGGGCCCTGCTGGTCACGGCCTCGTTCGTTCGCCGCGAGCGCAACGCCCCTGTGCCCCTGCTGCCGCTGGCGTTGCTGGGGGCCCCGGGGCTGCGCAACGGCCTTGTCGCCAGCGCCCTGGTGGCCAGCGTCATGGTGCTGACCCTGCTCATAGGTCCCTTCTACCTGAGGGGGGTCTTCGGCCTCAGTCTCGGGACTGTCGGCCTGATGATATCGGGCGGGCCCCTGCTGGCGGCCCTGACGGGCATGCCCGCCGGCTGGCTGGTGGACAGGCTGGGGGCACGGCAGGTGGTCCGGCTGGGGCTGGCCGTCATGGGGACAGCGGCCCTCGCCCTGGCCGGGGCGGCGGGGCGGTTCGGCCCGCTCGGCTATCTGCTGCCCATACTGCTGTTGACCGCAGGTTATGCCCTGTTCCAGACCGCCAACAACAGTGCCGTGGTGGGTGGGGCGAGTGAGCGGACCCGGGGCGCCGTCGCCGGTCTGCTGACCCTGTCGCGCAATCTGGGTCAGCTGACCGGGGTGGCCGGGCTCGGCGGCCTGTTCGCCGCCCTGGTGGGGGAGCAGGGCCTGACCCTGGCCAGCGAGCTGGTGTTTGGCACCCGGGCCCTCTTCGCCCTGAGCGCGCTGTTGATTGGCCTGGCGCTCTGGCTGGTGGGTCGCCGCCGGGAGGCGGTGCCGGTCAGCGCCTGAGCTGGAGCAGAAACGCATACAAAAACGCCTCCGCGAAGGGAGGCGTTTTTCATCAGGAGGAGCGCGCTTACAGAATATAGCGGCTCAGATCCTCGTCCTCGATCAGGGCACCCAGGTGGGCGTTGACGTAGTCGGTGTCGATGACGAAGGTCTCGCCGGACTTCTCGGAGGCGTCATAGGAGATGTCTTCCATCAGCCGCTCCATCACAGTGTGCAGACGGCGGGCACCTATGTTCTCGGTGCGCTCGTTGACCTGCCAGGCCGCCTCGGCCAGACGGCGGATACCGTCCTGGGTGAACTCGATCTTGACCCCTTCGGTGGCCATCAGCGCCTGGTACTGATCGGTCAGGGAGGCGTTCGGCTCGGTCAGGATCCGCTCGAAGTCATGGGTGGTGAGGGCGGTCAGCTCGACCCGGATCGGCAAACGACCCTGCAGCTCGGGGATGAGGTCCGACGGCCGGGCCACCTGGAAGGCGCCGGAGGCGACGAACAGGATGTGGTCTGTCTTGACCATGCCGTGCTTGGTGTTGACGGTGCAACCCTCGACCAGGGGCAGCAGATCGCGCTGCACCCCTTCGCGGGAGACATCGGGGCCCGAGCTCTCGCCGCGCTTGCAGATCTTGTCGATCTCGTCGAGGAAGACGATGCCGTTGTTCTCGACCGCGGCAATGGCCTTCTGCTTCAGCTCTTCCGGGTTGACCAGGCGGGCCGCCTCCTCTTCGATCAGCGCCTTCATGGCCTCCTTGACCTTGATCTTGCGCTTCTTCTTCTGCTGCTGGCCCAGGTTCTGGAACAGCCCCTGCAGCTGGTTGGCCATCTCTTCCATGCCCGGCGGGGTCATGATGTCGACGCCCATGGGGGTGGCGGCGAGATCCAGCTCGATCTCCTTGTCATCCAGCTGACCTTCCCGCAGTTTCTTGCGGAAGATCTGGCGGGTGTTGGAGTTGTCGGCCTTCTCCTCCTCGCCCCAGCTGTTGCGCGGGTTCGGCAGCAGGGCGTCGAGGATGCGCTCCTCGGCGGCTTCCTCGGCGCGGTATTTCATCTTCTCCATCTCGGTCTCGCGCACCAGCTTGATGGCGACATCGGTGAGATCGCGGATGATGCTGTCCACTTCCTTGCCCACATAGCCCACTTCGGTGAACTTGGTCGCTTCCACCTTGATGAAGGGGGCGTTGGCGAGCTTGGCCAGACGACGGGCGATCTCGGTCTTGCCGACCCCGGTCGGGCCTATCATCAGGATGTTTTTCGGGGTCACTTCATGGCGCATCTCTTCGCTGAGCTGCATCCGGCGCCAGCGGTTGCGCAGGGCCACGGCCACCGCACGCTTGGCATCGGCCTGACCGATGATGTGACGGTCCAGCTCGTGGACGATTTCTCTCGGGGTCATCTCGGACATGATGGAGTTCCTGTATCCGGGGCGGGCAGGGCCCACCCCTTGGAGAATGAGTTGGCTGACGGGCGCCCTTACTTGGCGCTGTAGTCCAGCACTTCGATGGTGTGGTTGCCGTTGGTGAAGACGCAGATGTCGCCCGCAATCTTGAGGGACTTCTCGACTATGGTCCTGGCATCCAGATCGGTGTTTTCCAGCAGGGCGATGGCGGCGGACTGGGCGAAGTTGCCGCCCGAGCCGATGGCGATCAGATCATGCTCCGGCTGCACCACGTCACCGTTGCCGGTGATGATGAAGGACTTGTGCTCGTCGGCCACGGCCAGCAGGGCCTCGAGGCGGCGCAGGGCGCGATCGGTGCGCCAGTCCTTGGCCAGCGCCACGGCGGCGCGCTCCAGGTTGCCCTGATGGGCCTGCAGTTTGGCTTCGAAGCGCTCGAGCAGGGTGAAGGCGTCGGCGGTGCCGCCGGCGAAACCTGCCAGCACCTTGCCGTTGTAGAGACGATGAACCTTGCGGGCGTTGCCCTTCATGACGGTGTTGCCGAGGGAGACCTGGCCATCACCGCCGATCACGACCTGGCCGTTGCGGCGGACGGAAACTATGGTAGTCACTTTACTTACCTCGCTTGAGCCGAATGACGGCCGGACTGTGCATGGCAAGAAAGATGGGGATGGCAAACCGGCTTTTCAAGCCTGCCTGTTGTCGGGAAAAAGGGGGAGGCCTTGTCGGCGAGGGAGAGGGGAGTCGAAAGGAGAAGGGCCGGGGTTGTCCCCCGGCCCTTCTTGATTGGCTGTGTGGCTAGCCTTTCTTGGGGATGCAGCCGCTGATGCCGGAGCCTTGCAGCTTGCGGTTGGCCGCATCGACCGCCGCCTTGCCGCTGAAGGGGCCCACCATCACCTTGTAGACGGTGCCATTGGCACCATTGACTACCTGCAGGCTGGAGGAGAGGCCGGCACCGAAGGCGATGCGCGCCTTGAGCGACTCTGCAGAATCCTGCGAGCGCAGGGCGGCGCACTGCATCATGTAACGACCGCCGTCGGCTGCCGCCGTCTGGGTCGCCGCCTTGGCCCTGGCGGCCTCGGCGCGCTCCCGCTCCAGTTCGGCACGGATCTCCCGCTCCATCCGCTCACGCTCGGCCTTCTGGTTGATCACCTGCTCCTGCGCGCTGGCGACCGGGGCGCCGGTGGCCGGCTTGGTCGGTTGCACCGGCTGCGGCTGGAAGGGCTTCACCTGGCCGAGAGGGGTCCCGGGCTGGGGGATCTCGGTCGGTACCGGCTGCGGCAGCTTCTCGGGTTGCAAGGTGAGGGTCTCGGCAGGCGGTGGCGGCAGCACGCCCGGCTGGGGCGGCGGCTCTATGATGTCCACCTGCTTGTTCTCCAGCCGCTCGATGTAGCTCCACTTCTCCTGGGGCAGGGTATGACCCTGTGCCTTGGGTTTGTTGGCCTTCACCTGTTCTTCGATGGTGGGGGCATCCGCCCCCTTGCCGTTGATCAGGTAGAGGAAGGCGCCAAAGCCGACGACCAGGGCCCCGGCCAGCAGTGCCGGGATAACAGGAAAGCGGCGAGGTGCCGCTTTCTTGATGTTACGACCACCGGCCCGTCGTCTCGGGCTGTTGCCGACGTAATCCCGGGTCGCCATCTATTACATGCGCTCCAGGGTGTGGATGCCCAGTACGCCCAGGCCCAGCTTGAGCACCTTGGCGGTGGCGGCACACAGCAGCAGGCGGCTGTTGCGGGTCGTTTCGTCCACGCCGTCCTTGTTGATCGGGCAGGCTTCGTAGAAGGTCATGAAGTTGCCGGACAACTCGTATAGATAGGTGCACAGCAGGTGCGGCATGCCCTTGTCCGCCACGCCGTTGACCGCGTCGGAGAACTGGATCAGCTTCTGGGCCAGCACCTCTTCGGCCTCTTCGTTCAGGGTCACGTGGCCGGTCAGGGCCTCGGCATCGATGTTCGCCTTGCGGAAGATGGACTGGATACGGGTGTAGGCGTACTGCAGGTAAGGGGCAGTGTTGCCTTCGAAGGAGAGCATCATGTCCCAGTCGAAGATGTAGTCTGTGGTGCGGTTCTTGGAGAGATCCGCATACTTGACCGCGCCCATGGCGATGGCGTGCACCACCTTGGCCTTCTCTTCGGCGGAGAGATCGCTGTTGCGGCTCTCCAGCAGGGCACTCGCGCGCTCCTCGGCTTCGTTCAGCAGATCGACCAGCTTGACGGTGCCGCCGGAGCGGGTCTTGTAGGGACGACCGTCCTTGCCCAGCATCATGCCGAAGGCGTGGTGCTCGAGGGGGACGGACTCCGGCACATAGCCCGCCTTGCGGGTGATGGTCCAGGCCTGCATCAGGTGCTGGTGCTGACGGGAGTCGATGAAGTACATGACACGGTCGGCGCCCAGGCTCTCGTAGCGGTACTTGGCACAGGCGATGTCGGTGGTGGTGTAGAGGAAGCCGCCATCGCTCTTCTGGATGATGACGCCCATGGGCTCGCCATCCTTGTTCTTGAACTCGTCCAGGAAGACCACGGTCGCCCCTTCGCTCTCGACCGCCAGGCCGCGGGCCTTCAGGTCGGCCACTATCTGGGGCAGCATGTCGTTGTACATGGACTCGCCCATGATGTCCTTATTGGACAGGGAGATGTTCAGGCGGTCGTAGTTGCGCTGGTTCTGCTCCATGGTCATGTCGACCAGCTTCTTCCACATGGTGCGGCAGTACTCATCGCCACCCTGCAGCTTGACCACGTAGTTGCGGGCGCGCTCGGCGAAGGCTTCGTCCTCGTCGTAGTGACGCTTGGCCTGGGTGTAGAAGGCCTCCAGGTCCTTGAGCTCCATGTCGGAGGCGTGCTCGTTGGCCATCTTCTCCAGGTAGGCGATCAGCATGCCGAACTGGGTGCCCCAGTCGCCGATGTGGTTGGCACGCACCACCTTGTGGCCGAGGAACTCCAGGGCGCGGGCGGCGACGTCACCGAGGACGGTGGAGCGGATGTGGTGCACCGCCATCTCCTTGGCTACGTTCGGCGCCGAGTAGTCCACCACCACGGTTTGCGGCGTCGGCAGCTTCACGTTGGCGTTGGCGGAGGTCACCATGGCTTCCACCTGACCGGCCAGCCAGCTCGGGTCGAAGAAGAAGTTGATGAAGCCGGGGCCGGCGATCTCGACCTTGGCGATCAGATCGGAGGCGGGCAGGTGCTCTATGATGGCAGCGGCCAGCTCACGGGGGTTCTTGCGGGCCGGTTTGGCCAGCAGCATGGCCAGGTTGGTGGCCAGGTCGCCGTGAGCCTTCTCCTTGCATCGGTCTACTTGCACCCGGGCTTCCAGGTCGGCCGGCAGGACGCCCGCGGACTTGAGATTGGCTACCGTTTGTTCAAGTAGATGATGAATATGCTCTTTCATAACTGACCACCGAGGTTGCGCGTCGAAAAATGACTGACTGGATAAGGGCGTGAATTTTACCCGCATCGGGCCGAGAAAACTATAGGAATGGCCCGACCCCCTTGGGGTGGCGGATATTTCACTGCGTTTTTCACCACATTGCAGGATATTGATTTGTATAAGTGGTGGTTATCCATTTCTACTGCATATCGAAGCGGCTTGTCCAGGCTATTTTCCCCTGATTGTTAAGGGGTTATTTATTCCAATTTGGTCTGAATGATCCCGTGTCGTCCGGCGGTCGTATCCTTAGAGGAAGTCGCTAGAGGACGATTCCCATGACACTGGTGCTGTTTCCACTCTCCGCCCACCTACTGCCCGGCGGCATCATGCCGCTGCGCATCTTCGAGCCCAGGTATCAGCGCATGATAGCCGAGGTGCAGGAGCGGGAGTTTGCGCTCTGCATGCTGGACCCCCGCCAGCCCGATGCCCTGCGCAACATGTATCCCATCGCCACCCGGGTGCGGATCATCGATTTCGATCTGCTGCCGGACGGCCTGCTCGGCATCACGGTGCTCGGGGTGGAGCGGGTCAGGATAGTCGATCTGTGGCAAGAGCCGGACGGCCTGCGGGTCGGCGAGGTGGAGCCGCTGCCCCCCTGGCAGAGCGGCCGGCTCAAGGCCGACCAGCACTCCCTGGCCAAGGCGCTGCAGGATGTGTTCAACGACTATCCGGAGTACGCGGCCCTCTACCCCGAGCCCGACTGGGATGACGCCAGCTGGGTAGCCCAGCGCTGGCTGGAGGTGCTGCCCATCCCGGTGGAGCAGAAGCAGTGGCTGGTCGCGGCCAAGGACAACCAGCCCGCCCTCTCCCTGTTGAGCGGCCTGCTGGTCGCGAGCCACTGAATTCCCGTCCCCGGTGATCCTTTTGCCCCGCCCGTCGTAATGGTGATGACAGCAACACTCAAGGGATGGCGCAATGGCATATACTGGCCAACCACAATCGGCTCCACGCAGGACATCGCCCCCCATGGACAACCCAGATGGCGATCTGACGTCTCTTCTCATCCGGGTGGCCGAGCATGGCGACAAGGTCGCCTTCGCCACCCTGTTCCACCACTTCGCGCCGCGTATCCGCAGCTACGGGATGCGCCACCTCGGCAGCGAAGCCAACGCCCTCGAGCTGGTGCAGGAGACCATGCTGCTGGTGTGGCAGAAGGCGCGCCTCTATCACCCCGAGAAGGGGGCGCCGACCACCTGGATCTACACCGTCATGCGCAACCAGAGTTTCGACATGCTGCGGCGCCGTCGCGCCAGCAAGGAGGATCTCTGCGCCGAGGAGCTGTGGCCCCTGCTGGAGTTTAGGGCGGAGGAGGAGCACCTGAGCGGCGGAGAAGACGCCGTGCTGACCCGCCAGATGGCCGATTACCTCGCCACCCTGCCGGAGCCGCAACAGCAGGTGGTGCGCGGCATCTATCTGCAGGAGTTTTCCCAGCAGGAGCTGGCCGACAGGCTAGGTGTGCCGCTCGGGACCATCAAGTCCCGCCTCCGGCTGGCATTACAGAAACTGAAAGAGCAAGTGGAGCAAGGCCATGATTAAGACCCATCCGACCGAACTCATGTTGCGGGCCTTCGCCGCCGACGAGTTGCCCCTGCCGCTGGCCGTCGGTGTCTCTGCCCATTGCGAGCTCTGCCCCGAGTGTGCCGCCCGGGTACAGACCCTTGAGGCCGAGCTGGCGAACCAGCTGCTGGCGCCGGCCGCACCGGACCAGGGGCTGCCGGCCGGGCTCGACGCCATGCTGGCGGAGATACTGCAACAGCCCGTGGCGACGGCGGCCGAGCTAGCGCCGCGCGCGCCGCCAGCGCCCGAGTTGCGGGTCGCGGGCCAATCCTACCGGCTGCCACGGGTGCTGGCCCGCCACCATGCGCCCAAGTGGCGCCATGTGGGCGCCATTCGCCAGCACAGCCTGCCGCTGGACGAGATGGGGGCCCGCGCCAGCCTGCTCCATATCGAGGCCGGTGGCCGCATCCCCGAGCATACCCACAAGGGCTATGAGCTGACCCTGCTGCTGGCGGGCAACATACAGGAGGGGGACACCTGCTATCAGGCGGGGGACTTCATCTGGCGCGACGCCAGCCACGCCCACAGCCCGCACACCCCGGACGGCTGCCTCTGCTACACGGTGCAGGACGCCCCCGTCCACTTCACCAAGGGACTGTCGCGGCTGCTCAACGGCATCAGCCACCGCCTCTACTGAGGTGGGCAGCAATAGAAAAGGGACCGAAAGGTCCCTTTTTCATGGTGTCGCGGCTGAATCAGGCCACAAATACCAAGTAGACGGCGAAGGCCACCACGAAGCGGTAGATGGCGAAGGGGATGAAGTCGAGACGACGGATCAGCGCCAGGAAGGTCTTGATGGCGATCATGGCGACCACGAAGGCGGTGACGAAGCCCACCGCAAACATGGGGAGGTCGGCCATGGAGAGGAAGTCGCGGCTCTTGTAGAGGTCCAGTCCGCTGGCCGCCATCATCATGGGTACCGCCATGATGAAGGAGAACTCGGCCGCCGCATGGCGGCTGATGCCCATCAGCATGCCGCCGCTGATGGTGGCGCCGGAGCGGGAGAAGCCGGGCCAGAGCGCCAGGCACTGGAACAGACCTATGCCGAACGCCTGCTTGTAGCTGATGTCGTCCAGGGTCTCTGCGGTGACGGCGGGGCGGCACTTCTCGGCGATGATGAGCAGTATGCCGCCGGCCACCAGGGCATACATCACGGTTTCAGGGCCAAACAGATGGGCCTTGATCCAACTGTGGATGGCCAGCCCGATGAGCACGGCGGGCAGCATGCCGAGGATGATGTGCACCAGGGAGAGGGTGGCATGCCCAGGTGCCGGTTTCTGACCGAAATGGATGCCGATGAGGCCGAACAGGCGGCGCCAGAACATGACGACCACGGCCAGGATGGAGCCCAGCTGGATCACCACCTCGAAGGTGGCGGCCTTGGGGCCTTCGAAACCGAGCAGGTGGCCGACGATGATCATGTGGCCGGTGGAGGAAACGGGCAGAAACTCGGTCAGGCCTTCCACTATGCCCAGCACGAAGGCCACAAACAGGGCGTAGGATTCGGTCATGGTACAGATCTCTTGGTTGATGGGTCCGGATAAAATCAGCCCCGATCAGGGTCGGGGCGGCCAATGATGGCGGAAAATCACGCGGGCAACCAGAGAATATTGGGGGCTCCTGTGCGGTTTCCGGCCCTTGTCTGGCGGCCGGCCCCTTCCGCATGGTGCGGGGCCAGGGCGCTGCGGCTTGAGTGGTTCTGTCCCGGGCGTGGTTGCCGCCCGTCACCTTCTGACATGGCCGCCACGGGCAGCCAGCGGCCCGTGGCGGGGCCAATTCGTCATGCCAGCACCGCCAGGATCTGCTGCTGCAGCGCCTCGTCCAGTGGCGGCAGGGCCTGGGCCTCGACCGCGCTCACTATCTGCTGCGGGCTGCTGGCGCCGATCAGGGCGCAGCTCACCACGGGATCGCGCAGCACCCACTGCAATGCCAGCTGTGACAGGGGTTGGCCCCTCTGCTGCGCCAGGGCGTGGAGGGCGCGAATGCGGACCAGCTTGTCCGCGGTGATCTGGTCGGGCTTGAGGAAGGGGCTGGCGCTGGCGGCGCGGGAATCCGCCGGGATCCCTTCCAGGTAGCGATCGCTGAGCAGGCCCCCCGCCAGGGGCGAGAAGGCGACCACCCCCATCCCCTGTTCGCGGCAGACCGGCAGGGTCTCGGCCTCGATGTCGCGCTGGAACAGGGAGTATTTGAGCTGGTTGACCAGGCAGGGGGTGCCGAGTTCGGCCAGCCGGGTCGCCGCCCTGGCGGCAAGCTCGGCCGGGTAGTTGGAGAGGCCGACATAGAGCGCCTTGCCCTGGCGCACCATGAGTGCCAGCGCCTGACAGGTCTCCTCCAGCGGGGTGCGGGGATCCGGCCTGTGGTGGTAGAAGATGTCCACATAGTCGAGCCCGAGCCGGCGCAGGCTCTGGTGCAGGCTGGCAAACAGGTATTTGGCGCTGCCGCCATCGCCGTAGGGACCGTCCCACATCACATAACCCGCCTTGCTGGCGATGATGAGCTCGTCTCTGTAGGGGGCCAGACTGCGTTTGAGCACGCCGCCGAAGGTGGTCTCGGCGGAACCTGGCGGCGGCCCGTAGTTGTTGGCGAGATCAAAGTGGGTGATCCCGAGATCGAAGGCCTGATGCACCATGGCCTTCACCCTGGCGGGATCGCTCCCGGCGCCGAAGTTGTGCCAGAGGCCGAGGCCTATGCCGGGCAGGCGCAGGCCGTGGCGACCGGCGGGACGGTAGGGCTGGCGCTGGTAACGATCCGGCGCGGCGAGGTAGTGATCATCCATGTTCATCAAGACTCCTGGGTTGGCTCGGTGGACTGTCGTTAGCAAGAGGAGGCGAAGAGCCCCCTCCTCTTCTTAAGGGGATAAGTGTCATCGCACCTCCCCCTCTCGAAGGGGGAGGTCGGGAGGGGTCTTAGCCTGCGGGGATCAGACGGTAACGGGTCTGATGGTGATACAGCCGGCCTGGCAGCAGCCAGGGGTCGCCGAGCTCGGGCCGGTTCGGGCTGTCCGGCAGCTGCTGCGCCTCCAGGCAGAAACCGTCGTAATCCCGGTATGGCCGACCACTGCGGTCCGGCGTGCTGGCCAACCAGTTGCCGGTGTAGAACTGCAGGGAGGGCTGATTGGTGTGGACCTCCATCACCAGCTGCCCATCCCCCGAGACCACCCGTGCCGCCCACGGCTGTTCGGGGCCGTTCAGCACAAAGGCGTGGTCAAAGCCCTTGGCCTGCAGCTGCTGGGGATGGCTCAGCCAATCCTGCCCGATGAGGCGCTCATTGCGCAGATCGAAGGGGCCTTCCACCGGCGTGATGGCGAGCGGCAAACCGCTCTGGTCGGTGGGCAGGAAGCGATCGGCATTGATGCTGATGGCATGATTGCGAATATCGGAGCGCACATCGCTGCCGCCCTGGTGGCCATCGAGATTGAAGTAGGCGTGGCTGGTGAGGCTGACCGGGGTCGGCGCATCCGTGCTGGCCATGAAGTCGACCACCAGATCCTGTTGCTCCAGCCGGTACTCCAGGGTCACCCGCAGGTTGCCGGGGAAGCCCTGATCTCCCGCCCTTGAGAGCAGCGCCAGCCTGACCCTGTCCGCCTCCTGCTCCTTGATCTGCCAGGGCTGGCGATGGAATCCGTCGCGCCCGCCGTGCAGGCAGTGGGGGGCCTGATTGGCGTCGAGAGACCAGCGTTCGTCCCCTCGTACCAGCTCGGCGCCGCCGATGCGGTTGGCAAAGCGACCCGCTACCGCCCCCAGCCACACCTGCTGGGCGGCATAATCCTCGTCGGCGCAGCCCAGCAGCACTTCACGGCGCTGGCCCGCTACCGGCAGGCTGAGGGAGGTGAGGGTGGCGCCAAATTCGAGGCCGCGCAGGCGCAGCCCCTCCTCGTTTTCCAGTTCGAATATCTTCATGGTTTGCCCGTTTCGATGATCGGTGAGCTGTCACTCATGTGCTTCCCGTTAGAGCCTGCCGGCCCCGGCGCTGGCGCGGCAGACGTAGCAGTCCGCCTTGAGGCCAAACCTGGCCGGGTACTCGGCCTCGACCACGGCGATCACCTCGTCCACCTGCGCCGGGCGCAGCAGGGCCACCACGCAGCCGCCAAAGCCGCCCCCTGTCATGCGCACGCCCCCTTGGGTGCCGATCTGGGCCTTGATGATCTCCACCAGGCCGTCGATGGGGGGCACGGTGATCTCGAAGTCGTCCCGCATGGCGGCATGAGACTGCCCCATCAGTTCGCCGAGGCGTACCAGATCGCCGCTCGCCAGGGCGTCGGCGGCGGCCAGGGTGCGGGCGTTCTCCCCCACCACGTGGCGGGCACGGCGGTAGCAGGCCTCGTCCAGTCCGGCCTTGCCCGCCTCCAGCGCGGCCAGATCCAGGTCGCGCAGCGCCTTGACCCCGTAGTGACGGGCGGCGGTCTCGCACTGCTGGCGGCGGGTGTTGTATTCGCTGTCCACCAGGCCGCGGCGCACGTTGGAGTTGATGATCAGCACCGCCAAATCAGTGGGCATGGGGATGAGGCGGGTCTCCAGGGAGCGGCAGTCCAGCAGCAGGGCGTGGTCCGCCTCGCCGCTTGCCGAGATCATCTGATCCATGATGCCGCAGTTGCAGCCGACAAACTGGTTCTCCGCCTGCTGGCCGTTGAGGGCGATGTCGGCCTGGCTGATGGAAAGCCCCAGGGCTTCCTTGAAGGCCTGGCCTATGGCCACCTCCAGGGAGGCGGACGACGACAGGCCGGTGCCCTGGGGCACGTTGCCCGAGACCACCAGGTTGAGGCCGCGCAGGGCATGGCCACGGGCCTGCAGATGCTTGACCACGCCGCGGATGTAGTCGCTCCAGCGCTGGTCCGGGTGATGGGTGATGGGCTTGTCCAGGCTGAACAGATCCCGCTGGTTGCCGTAGTCGGCGGCGACCACGTGCACCAGGTTGTCGCTGCGCAGGCCGATGGCGACGCAGGTCTCGTAGTCGATGGCACAGGGCAGCACGAAGCCGTCGTTGTAGTCGGTGTGCTCGCCGATGAGGTTGACGCGACCGGGGGCGCGCACCAGCAGGTCGGGTTGTTGCTCAAACTGCTCGGCAAACACGGCGCTGACGCGTTGGCTGGGGGTCATGGGGTCACCTCATTGGCTTTGTAATGAACGGGGGAGAGGGAACGCAGGCGCTCGGCGGCTTGCTCCGGCGTCAGGTCCCGCTGTGTTTCTGCCAGCATCTCGAAACCCACCATGAACTTGCGCACCGTGGCGGAGCGCAGCAGGGGCGGGTAGAAGTGGGCGTGCAACTGCCAGGCCTCGGGGCAATCGGAGCGCGGCGGCGCGAAGTGCCAGCCCATGGAGTAGGGGAAGCTGCATTCGAACAGGTTGTCGTAGCGGCTGGTGAGCTCCTTGAGCGCCACCGCCAGATCTTCTTGTTGCTCCGGGGTGAGATCCAGCATTGAGGGCACATGGGCCTTGGGCAGCAGCAGGGTTTCGAACGGCCAGGCCGCCCAGAAGGGCACCACTGCCAGCCAGTGTGCCGTCTCCACCACGATGCGTGAGCGGTCTTGCAGCTCGCGCTCCACGTAGTCCAGCAGCAGCGGGCGGCCGTGCTCGGCCAGCCAGTCGCGCTGGTGCAGCTCTTCGCGGGCTATCTCGTTGGGCAGAAAGTCGCTGCCCCACAGCTGGCCATGGGGGTGGGGGTTGGAGCAGCCCATGACGGCGCCCTTGTTTTCAAAGACCTGCACCCATTCCCACTGGCTCGACAGCTCGGCCACCTGGCTCATCCAGGTGCGGATCACCGCCTCTATGGCGGGCAGGGGCAGCTCGGGCAGTGTCTTGCCGTGATCCGGCGAGAAGCAGATGACCCGGCTGGTGCCGCGGGCGGCCTCCAGCTTGAGCAGGGGATCCTGCTCGCCGTCGGCGGCCGGGGTGTCCTGCATCAGGGCGGCGAAGTCGTTGGTGAAGACGAAGGTGTCCCGATAGTCGGGGTTCTGGTCGCCGGTGACGCGCTTGTTGCCGGCGCAGAGGAAGCAGTCCGGATCGTGGGACTGGCTCGGTGCCTGGCTTATTTTTTCGACCTGACCCTGCCAGGGGCGCTTGGCCCTGTGGGGGGAGACCAGCACATACTGGCCGGTCAGCGGGTTGAAACGGCGGTGGGGGTGATCAACAGGGTTGAACATCATCACTCCAATCAATGAGTTGAGAAAATCGTAACGGGCAGGCCGGCAGGCCTACTCCTCGTAACCGTTCGGGTTGGCGAGCTGCCAGCGCCAGCTGTCTGCGCACATGGCCGCGAGATCCCGGCTGGCGTGCCAGCCAAGCTCGCGCTCGGCCTTGGCGGGGTCTGCCCAGCATTCGGCGATGTCGCCCGGGCGCCTCGGCTCGATGCGACAGGGCAGGGGGCGGCCGCATGCCGCCTCGAACGCCGCCACCATCTGCAGCACGCTCTGGCCCTGGCCGGTGCCCAGGTTGTAAGGGTGGACGCCGCCTCGCCCCGCGCAGTGGTGCAGCGCCTTGACGTGCCCCTCGGCGAGATCCATCACATGGATATAGTCGCGCACCCCTGTGCCGTCCACGGTGTTGTAATCGTTTCCAAAGACCGAGAGGCAGTCACGACGGCCTATGGCCACCTGAGTGATGTAGGGCATGAGATTGTTGGGCATGCCCTGGGGATCCTCCCCCAGAGTGCCGGAGTCGTGGGCACCGACCGGGTTGAAGTAGCGCAGCAGGGTCATGCTCCAGTGGGGTTCGGCGGCCTGCAGATCCTCGAGGATCTCCTCGATGATCAGCTTGGATCGGCCATAGGGATTGGTGGCGCTGCGGGGGAAGTCTTCCCGGATGGGGGTGCTGGCCGGGTCGCCGTAGACGGTGGCCGAGGAGCTGAACACCAGGTTGTGAACCCCGGCCCGCTTCATCGCCTGCAGCAGCACCAGGGTGCCGCTCAGGTTGTTCTCATAATATTCGAGGGGGATCCGGGTCGATTCGCCGACCGCTTTCAGGGCGGCGAAGTGGATCACGGCGTCTATCTGCTGCTCGGCGAAGATGCTGTCCAGCAGGGCGGGATCTCGAATGTCCCCCTGATAGAAGCGGGGCACCTGCCCGCTGATGGCGGCAACCCGTGTCAGCACGGCGGCCTTGCTGTTGCAGAGGTTGTCCACCACCACGGGCTCCATGCCTGCCGCCTGCAAGGCCAGGCAGGTGTGGCTGCCGATATAGCCGCAACCGCCGGTCACCAGTACTCTCATCCTCTTCTCCACCGTTCGTGCCTCACGCAAGGAAAGCCTGAGCAGGAGTCTAGCCGAGGGGCTGGCGGACAAACTGTGAACTGGTTAACAAAATTGTGGAAACGATTACACTTGTTTGTGTGGTTATAAATGCATCGACATGGCTTTTCCCCCTGTTATCAGTGACATTGCCCGGTATAATGGCGCCATATCGAACCGTGAAATAAGTGAAAACAGCATGAGCACCATCAAGGATGTCGCCCGTTTGGCCAATGTATCGGTGGCAACGGTTTCACGGGTGATGAACAACTCACCCAAGGCCAGTGCCGCCTCCCGCGAGGTGGTGCAGAAGGCCATGGCCGAGCTGGGCTACACCCCCAACGCCAACGCCCGGGCTCTGGTCAGCCAGACCTGCGACACCATGGGTGTGGTGGTCGGTGACGTGGCGGATCCCTTCTTCGGTGCTCTGGTCAAGGGGGTCGCCGCAGTGGCGGTGGAGCAGGGGTTGCACCTGCTGATGGGTAATGGTTTTCACCGCGCCCAGCAGGAGCGGGAAGCGATCGAGCTGCTGATCGGCAAGCGCTGCGAGGCGCTGGTGGTGCACAGCAAGGCGCTCAGCGACGAGGAGCTCATCGACTACGCCCTGCGGGCCCCCGGCATGGTGCTGATCAACCGCGACATCCCGAGCCTGAGGGGGCGTTGCATCGCCCTCAACAACCGGCAGGGGGCCGCCACCGCGACCCGCCATCTGCTGGAGCTGGGGCACCGCCACATCGCCTTCCTCAGTTCGGATCACGCCATCGAGGATGCCCTGCTACGCCATCAGGGTTATCAGGATGCCCTGGCCGAGGCGGGCCTGAGCGCCGATCCCGAGCTGGTGGAGAGCGGCATGCCCAATGAGGAAGGGGGGGAGCGCGCCATGCTCAACCTGCTGGCCAAGGGGCTGCCCATCACGGCCGTGGTGGCCTACAACGACGCCATGGCGGCAGGGGCCATCTCCGTACTGGCGGATAACGGCCTCAAGGTGCCGGAAGAGGTCTCGGTGGTGGGCTTCGATGACATCATCTATGCCAGATACCTGAGGCCCAAGCTCTCCACCATGCGCTATCCCATCGAGCTCATGGCCGCCCAGGCCGCCAAGCTGGCGTTGCAACTCGCCGCCGGGGAGAGCGAGACGGTGCAGAGCCGGATCTACACCCCGACCCTGATCAATCGCCACTCGGTCGCGCCCGTCAGGCTCTGATCGCTTCATCTTCCCGCCGCCGTCATGGCGGTGGGGTGAAGGCGGTTGGAGGCTCGTCTACAGACTCAGGCTTCAGCTCAACAGCCCCTCGGTGGCGCCCGCCGGACTCTGCGCGCCGCGCCCCCTGTCGCTGTCATGGCGGTGGGGTGAAGGCGGTGGAGGCACGTCTACAGGCTCAGGTTTCTGCTAAGCGCCCCAGTCTCTAATCAACAGCCGTCGGACTATGCGCGCCGCGCCCCCTGTCGCCGTCATGGCGGTGGATTGGGACGCAGAGGCGCCGCTGCAAGCTGCGGCTCTGATGATGGGCCTTGAAACGCCCCGTTCGAAGCCGAATCCTTTCTTTTTCCCCGCTTCCCCGGTCCGGATCGCCCGGTTTCAGCCTGCCTGTGCGGCGGGGTGACCTTTTACTTTCATTTATCTTATTTTTACTCTGTTTTACTTAACAAAATCAGTGTAATCGTTTACATCTGTGTGAGCGAGATCGCCGATCACCGGGCAAAACTCCCCTACACTGCATGCGTTATCTGTTTCATGCAGGGAGAGAGAAGAATGCTCAGGGAGATTGTGGCCCGTCAGGACTGGCAGACCCAGGCGATTACCTCGGTGAATCGTCTGCCTGCCCATACCCCCTTGTTCAGCTGGCGCAGCGAGGCCGATGCCCGTGCCGGGCTCCCTTCGCCGTCCCGCATGCTGCTCGATGGCGACTGGCGTTTCTCCTTCTTCGAGGCCCCCGAGCTGGTGCCAGAGGCGTGGCTGAGTGGGGATCTGCCCGTTGCGACTCCCATCAGGGTGCCTGGCAACTGGCAACTGCAGGGGTTTGATCGCCCCATCTATACCAACATCAAGTACCCCTTCCCCTGCGATCCGCCCCGGGTGCCGGCCGAGAATCCCACCGGCTGCTATGCCCGCGAGTTTGAACTGCCCGTCGACTGGCTGGCCAGCGGCCAGACCCGCATCATTTTCGATGGGGTGGACAGCGCCTTCCATCTGTTCTGCAACGGCCGCTGGGTCGGTTACTCCCAGGACAGCAGGCTGCCCGCCGAATTCGATCTCGGCGACTTCCTGCAGGCAGGTCCGAACCGGCTGGCCGTGCTGGTGCTGCGCTGGTCCGATGGCTCCTATCTGGAGGATCAGGACATGTGGCGCATGAGCGGCATCTTCCGCTCTGTCAGCCTGCTGCACAAACCCGAGCGCCGGCTGCTGGACGTGCGGCTGACCCCGGTGCTGGACGCCTGTTACCGGGATGCCCGTCTCAAGGTGGCGCTGCAGGTCAATGAGGGCGCAGGGCTGGCGGTGGAGGCCAGGCTCTATTTCGGTGAGACCCTGATCGCCGATCGGCGCCAGCCGCTGGGCACTGGTGCCATCGACGAGAAGGGCGCCTACACAGACAGGGCCGAGCTGTGGCTGGAGGTAGCGGCGCCGCACAAGTGGAGCGCCGAGACGCCGCACCTCTATCGACTGACCCTGACCCTGCTGGACGAGCAGGGCGAGCCCATCGAAAGCGAGGCCCATGACGTGGGTTTTCGGGCGGTGGAGATCCGTGGCGGCCTGCTGAGGGTCAACGGCCAGCCCCTGCTGATCCGTGGCGCCAATCGCCACGAACACGATCCCGCCCTGGGCCATGTGGTGACCCCGGCCGCCATGGAGCAGGATCTGCGGCTGATGAAGCAGCACAACTTCAACGCGGTGCGCTGCTCCCACTACCCCAACCATCCCGAGTTCTACCGGCTGTGTGACCGGCTCGGCCTCTACGTGGTGGACGAGGCGAACCTTGAGACCCACGGCATGACCCCCATGGGGCGGCTGGCGCAGGATCCTGCCTGGAGCAGCGCCTTCCTCGAGCGGGTGACCCGCATGGTGGCGCGGGACTTCAACCACCCCAGCATCATCATCTGGTCGCTGGGCAACGAGTCCGGCTATGGTCCGGCCCACGACGCCATGTACCAGTGGGTCAAACGGGCGGATCCGAGTCGCCCGGTCCAGTACGAAGGGGGCGGGGCCGATACCCCGGCCACCGACATCATCTGCCCCATGTATGCCCGTACCCACCAGGATCAACCCTTCCCGGCGGTGCCCAAGTGGGCGCTGGCCAAGTGGATAGGCCTGCCGGAAGAGACCCGGCCGCTGATCCTCTGCGAATATGCCCACGCCATGGGCAACAGCCTGGGGGGCTACGCCCACTACTGGCAGGCATTTCGCGATCATCCCCGCCTGCAGGGCGGTTTCGTGTGGGATTGGGTGGATCAGGGGCTCGACAAGCAGACCGACGATGGCCGCCATTTCTGGGCCTATGGCGGTGACTTTGGCGATCTTCCCAACGATCGCCAGTTCTGCTGCAACGGCCTGCTGTTCCCGGATCGCACGCCGCATCCCGCCCTGTTCGAGGCGAAACGGGCCCAGCAGCCCTTCGTGCTGACCCTGCAAAGCCAGAAGCCGCTGACGGTGGAGATCGCCAGCGAATACCTGTTCCGTCTCACGGACAACGAAGTGCTGCGCTGGCAGTTGCTGGAGGACGGTGTGGTGCTGAGCCAGGGTGAATGCCCGCTCGCGCTGGCGCCCAGAGGCAGCGTGACGCTGACCCTGCTGGAGCGGCTGCCGGACTTTGCCGCAGGCTCCCTGGCCTGGCTGGATCTGGCCATAGTGCAGCCCACTGCCACGGCCTGGGCCGGGGCGGATCACGAGGTGGCGCGCCAGCAATGCCTGTTGCCGACCCCTCTGGCCATGCCGGTGACCCGGGCGCCCGCCCCCTTGAGCGAGCAGCCGGACCACTGGCTGGTGCGTGCCGCGGGCAGCGAGTGGCGGCTGGACAAGGCCAGCGGCCGCATCAGCAGCTGGCAGAAACAGGGCCGTGAGCGGCTGCGTGAGGCCATCGCCGATCACTTCTACCGGGCACCGCTCGACAACGACATCGGCACCAGCGAGGCGGATCACGCGGACCCCAACGCCTGGATTGCCCGCTGGCAGGAGGCCGGGCTCAATGATCTGCAGCACCGCTGCCTCGGCCTGGAGGCTAACCCCGATGGGGGGACGCTGGTCGCATCCCACGGTTACTTCGTCGGGGAGTCGCTGCGGCTGCTGACCCGCTGGCATCACAGCTTTGATGCCGACGGCGCCATGGCGCTGCGCATCGAGGTGGAGGTTGCCGCCGACATGCCGTCGTTGCCCCGGATCGGCGCCAGGCTCTGGCTGGCCGACGAGGTCGACGAAGTGAGCTGGCTGGGGCGCGGTCCCCACGAGAACTACCCGGACAGGTTGCTTGCCGCCGACCTCCATCGCTGGCAGTTGCCGCTTGCGGCCCTGCACACCCCCTATGTGTTCCCGACCGACAACGGACTGCGCTGCGATACCCGTGAACTGCAGCTTGGCGAGATTGTCGTCGAGGGCCAGTTTCACTTCAGCGTCAGCCGCTACAGCCAGCAGCAGCTGGCCCAGGCCCGTCATCAGACTGATCTGGTGGCCCGGGGGGGAGTGCACCTCTGTCTGGATGGCTTCCACATGGGGGTCGGGGGGGATGACTCCTGGAGCCAGAGCGTGCGGCCCGAATTCTGGTTGCCGCCCGGAAGTTACATCTGGAACTGCATTTTTCGCTAGATGGACTAGTCTTGCATGGTGTGGCTTCGAAAGAGGCCTTAACTTACATAACTATTTAATTTTTAACAATATTGCTTCTATGTAACAGAGTGTAAACGTTTTCATTTTGTTGCCATGATCACAGACCGCCATACAACAAACTGATTACATTAGGCTGGCGCCAGTTCAAATGGTGTACAGCATTCCCTACAAAAACAGATATTAGAGATCGGAGCATAACAATGAAAAAACTCACGACAGTTGCCACCTTGCTGATGGGACTGATGGCGGGAGCCCAAGCCCAGGCCGATACCCGTATCGGTGTCACCGTCTACAAGTATGATGACAACTTCATGGCCGTGGTGCGCAAGGCCATCGAGAAGGAAGCGGCAGCCAATCCCGGCGTGGAGCTGCTGATGAATGACTCCCAGAACGACCAGTCCAAGCAGAACGACCAGATCGACGTGCTGCTGGCCAAGGGCGTGAAGGCGCTGGCCATCAACCTGGTTGACCCGGCGGCGGCCCCTGTCGTGATCGAGAAGGCCCGTGCGGACGAGATCCCCGTGGTCTTCTACAACAAGGAACCGAGCGCGGCCGATCTGGCCAGCTATGACAAGGCCTACTACGTGGGTACCGATTCCAAGGAGTCAGGCATCATCCAGGGCCAGCTGATCGCCAAGCACTGGAAGGCACACCCCGAGTGGGATCTGAACAAGGATGGCGTCATCCAGTTCGTGCTGCTGAAGGGCGAACCGGGCCACCCGGATGCGGAAGCCCGCACCACCTACGTCGTCAAGACCCTGAATGACGGCGGCGTCAAGACAGAACAGCTGCACATGGATACCGGTATGTGGGATACCGCCATGGCGAAAGACAAGATGGACGCCTGGATCTCCGGCCCCAACGCCAACAAGATCGAAGTGGTCATCGCCAACAACGACGGCATGGCAATGGGCGCTGTTGAATCCCTGAAAGCCCAGGGCAAGACTGCCATCCCGGTGTTCGGCGTCGATGCCCTGCCGGAAGCCCTGGCCATGGTCAAGAGCGGTGCCATGGCGGGTACAGTGCTGAACGATGCGGCCAACCAGGCCAAGGCCACTTTCGAGCTGACCAAGAACCTGGCTGAAGGCAAGCCGGCCGGTGAAGGCACCAACTGGAAGATCGACAACAAGGTCGTGCGCGTTGCCTACGTGGGCGTAGACAAAGACAACCTGTCCCAATTCGAGTAATTCCTCCCCTCAGGGCAAGGGAGATCCCCTTGCCCTTTTTTCAACCAGATGTGATGGCTGATATGACAACACGGCAACAATCAGAATGGCTGTTGGAGATGATTGACGTCAGTAAGAGCTTTCCTGGCGTCAAGGCACTCGATAATGTCAATTTACGGGTCCGTCCTCATTCTGTGCATGCGTTGATGGGCGAGAATGGCGCAGGGAAGTCCACGCTGCTCAAGTGCCTGTTCGGCATCTACGAGAAGGATCAGGGCAAGATCTTCTTCAAGGGCGAGGAGATCAACTTCACCTCTTCCAAAGAGGCGCTGGAGAATGGCGTTTCCATGGTGCACCAGGAGCTGAACCTGGTATTGCAACGCACCGTGATGGACAACATGTGGCTCGGTCGCTACCCCACCAAGGGGTGGTTCATCGACCACGGCAAGATGTATGACGACACCAGGCGCATCTTCGACGAACTGGACATCGACATAGACCCGCGGGTCAAGGTCGGCACCCTCTCCGTCTCCCAGATGCAGATGATCGAGATCGCCAAGGCATTCTCCTATGACGCCAAGATCGTCATCATGGACGAACCCACCTCCTCCCTGACCGAGAAAGAGGTCAACCACCTCTTCAAGATCATCAACAAGTTGAAGGACAAGGGGTGCGGCATCGTCTACATCTCCCACAAGATGGAAGAGATCTTCCAGCTCTGTGACGAGATCACCATATTGCGGGATGGCCAGTGGGTGGCGACCCAGCCGCTCGAGGGCATGACCATGGATCAGATCATCGGCATGATGGTCGGTCGCGAGTTGACCCAGCGCTTCCCGGAGAAAACCAACCAGCCCAAAGAGGTGATCCTCGAAGTCGAGCACCTGACGGCCAAGAATCAGCCTTCCATCAAGGACGTGAGCTTCAACCTGCACAAGGGGGAGATCCTCGGCATCGCCGGTCTGGTGGGGGCCAAGCGCACCGACATAGTCGAGACCCTGTTCGGCATCCGCGATCACAGCGACGGTGTCATCAAGCTGCACGGCAAGGAGGTCGCCAATCGCAACGCCCATGAGGCGATCCAGAACGGCTTCGCCCTGGTGACGGAGGAGCGCCGCTCCACCGGGATCTACTCCCGTCTCGACATCGCCTTCAACTCCCTGATCGCCAACATGGACAACTACAAGGGATCCATGGGGCTGCTCAGCGACAACAAGATGAAGAGCGATACCCAGTGGGTCATCGACTCCATGCGGGTCAAGACACCGACCCAGCAGACACAGATTGGCTCCCTCTCCGGGGGCAACCAGCAGAAGGTGATCATAGGCCGCTGGCTGCTGACCCAGCCGGAGATCCTGATGCTGGATGAACCGACCCGCGGCATAGACGTCGGGGCCAAGTTCGAGATCTACCAGCTCATCCTGGAGCTGGCGAAGAAGGACAAGGGGATCATCATCATCTCGTCCGAAATGCCCGAACTGCTGGGGATCACCGACCGCATCATGGTGATGAGCAATGGCCGGGTCGCCGGGATCGTCAATACCAAAGAAACTGACCAGAGCGAGATACTGCGCCTGGCATCTCTGTACCTCTAGAGACAGGAAGACATTTATGGAGTCGGCTAAAAATTTCAATCTGATGCAGGCGCTCAAGGAAAACGCCATCTATCTGGTGCTGCTGGTGCTGCTCATGGTTATCGTGATCCAGGAGCCATCCTTCCTGAGCCTCACCAACCTCAGCAACATCCTGACCCAGTCCTCGGTGCGGGTCATCATCGCGCTGGGGGTGGCGGGCATCATCATCACCCAGGGGACGGATCTCTCGGCCGGTCGTCAGGTCGGTCTGGCGGCGCTGATCGCGGCCACCATGTTGCAGGCCCTGACCAACGTCAACAAGGTGTTCCCCAGTCTGGGTGAAGTGCCCATCCCGGCGGTGATCCTGCTGGTGTGTGCTGTGGGGGCCCTGATCGGTCTGGTCAACGGCCTGATCGTGGCCTACCTGAACGTGACGCCCTTCATCACTACCCTGGGCACCATGATCATCGTCTACGGCATCAACTCCCTCTACTTCGACTCGGTAGGTGCCTCCCCGGTGGCCGGCTTCGACCCCCGCTTCTCCAGCTTCGCCCAGGGCTTTATCCGGATAGGGGGATTCAAGCTCTCCTATCTCACCTTCTATGCGGCCATCGCCAGCGTCTTCGTCTGGGTGCTGTGGAACAAGACCCGTTTTGGCAAGAACATCTTCGCCATCGGCGGCAACCCGGAGGCGGCCAAGGTCTCCGGCGTCAACGTGGCGGTCAACCTGGTGATCATCTATGCCCTGGCCGGCGTCTTCTACGCCTTCGGCGGCATGCTGGAAGCGGGCCGGATCGGCAGCGCCACCAACAACCTCGGCTTCATGTATGAACTCGATGCCATCGCGGCCTGCGTGGTGGGCGGGGTTTCCTTCGCCGGCGGTGTGGGAACTGTCGCGGGTGTGATCACCGGCGTGCTTATCTTCACGCTGATCAACTATGGTTTGACCTACATAGGTGTCAGTCCCTACTGGCAGTTCATCATCAAGGGCGGCATCATCATCCTGGCGGTAGCCCTGGACTCCATGAAGTACGCCAAGAAGAAGTAAGCATTGGCAGGGGGGCCGGGTTATCCCGGCCCTTTCTCTTTGGAGGGAACCAATCCATGGCATTCAAAGTCAAGATCAACGCGCTGCTGCTGCTCGCCATCCTGGTCACCATCGGTACCGCCTGGTTTAGCGTCAACCACTTCATCAGCGGCTACATCCGCACCCAGGCCACCCAGAACATCAACGAGCAGATCACCCTGGTCAAGGAGAAGCTGGCCGGTGACATCAACCAGAAGGTGCTGCTGGCGGCGAACCTCAATCTCGGGGTGACCAGCGTCAAGAAGGCGCTGCAGGAGACCGGCTTTCACAACATCGTCAAGCTGATCGGCGACATGGCATTCGACGTGAACGGGGTCATCGACGACAAGGCCAGGGTCGAGGCTCTGCGCAAGCTGATCCCCGCCGCCAACAACCAGATCACCGTCAGCCCGCTGGAGCAGCTGGACGGCAAGCCGGTCATCTCCATCCTGGTGCCGCGCGGTGCCGATTCCGCCTACCTCTACTACCTCGACATGAGCGAGTTCAAGGCGCTGCTGGAGAAGGTGAGCGGGGAGGGACGCTACTTCTCCCTGAGCGACAGTCAGGGCCAGGTGCTCTACAGCAGCAAGCCACAGGGGGAGAGCGAGTCTCGCCCCAACCAGCTAGATATCCGTGGCAGTCAGTGGACCCTGACCGGTTACGTGGACCTCGATTACATCCGGTCCATGACCCGGTCCCTCAACGGCCAGATCATCATGGCGCTGTTCGGCGTGGCGATAGTGGTGATGGTGCTGGCGATGCTGGCGCTCAATGTGGCCTATAGGCCCATTCTCTCCCTGCGGGATCTGGTGCTGGAGCTCTCTCGCGGCAGCGGCGATCTGACCCGCCGGCTGACGGTGACCAGCACGGATGATCTCGGCCAGATCTCGGCGGGCATCAACCGCTTCATCGAGCGGCTGCAGGAGATGATGGGAGAAGTACGGGAAGCCAGCGGCCAGCTCAACAGCGGCATCGAGGGGCTGGCCAGTCAGACCGGCTCCGCCCAGGGACTGCTGGCGGATCATGTGCGGGAGACCGAGCAGGTGGTCACCGCCATCAACGAGATGAGCCGCACCGCGGTCTCCGTCTCCGAGAGTGCCGCCAGCACGGCCCAGCTGACCGGCCAGAGCCAGCAGCTCGCGAGCCAGTCGCGCCGGGTGGTGGATCAGGCCATGGCCAGCGTGACCGCCCTGGTGACCGAGGTGGAGACCACGGCCCACTCCATCGCCGCCATGCAGCAGGATGTGCAGCAGATAGGTTCCATCCTGGGGGTCATCGGTGGCATCGCCGAGCAGACCAACCTGCTGGCCCTCAACGCTGCCATCGAGGCAGCCCGGGCCGGTGAGCAGGGGCGCGGGTTTGCGGTGGTGGCCGACGAGGTACGCTCCCTGGCGGGGCGTACCCAGAAGAGCACGGCCGAGATCCAGACCATGCTGACCCGGTTGCAGCGGGGCACCCAGACAGTGGTGGCGGCCATGGGCAACACCCGGCAGAGCTGTCAGGATGCGGCAGAGAACACCAGCAAGGTGAATGCGTCGCTGGATCTGATGGCGGGGGAGGTGGTGGAGATCAACGATCTCATCAGCCACATCGCCACGGCGGCGGAGCAGCAGAGCGCGGTCGCCGAAGAGATCAACCGTAACATGAGCGCCATCGCCGAGGTGATCACTCAGCTCAAGGGCAATGGCGAGCGGACGGTGGAGAGTTCGACCTCGATGCAGCACACCTATGACAGGCTGCGGGAGATAGTGGGGCACTTCCGGCTGGAATAAGGTCGGTTGGACTGGTGATGGGCACCCTGGCCGCCGTGGTCAGGGTGACAGCGCACCGGGAAAGCGTGAAAAACGCCCAAAAAAGATGGGGGCGACTTGCGTCGCCCCCGATAGTCTTATCGCTCATATCCTTGAACGAAGTTGCTCCCTGCAATCCCTGACTATACCTCTTCCTTTAGGTTTCCCCTTCCCAATCCTTTGGGGTGTCCTTTAGCCATCATGGCCTGACGAGTCATCCGTTCCCGTCGCACTTTCTCCGTCCTGGGAGGTGTCCTTTACCACATCCTGTGGTGAGTCCATTTGCCCAACCCTGGCAGCCAGTCTTCCTGACCGACTTCATTGCGTCCGTGCAGGAGTAACTATAAGGATTTCCCGGGGGACGACAACGGCATGTTGAAAAACGTTTTTGCCAAACTCGTTTCTCGAGAAATGATAATGATGTTATTTCTTTTTGGATCAATATCTTGTGATTTTTAAGTGCGGCTTTTTTGCGCCTATCTTCCGACTATGGCGAGAATTTTTGAGGCGCTTGGCTTACACCTGTCATGGCGAATGTCTCACAGCCCGTTTAACTGAGGTTCAGAAAAGTCACCAGGGTCAGAGTCGATCGCGGATAGGCGAGTCGGGGCCGGCAGCATCCAGGTCGGAGGCGCCTGTGCCAGGTCGGGTTGAGGGGGAACACGGAGGGTTGCATGGGGTTGCTGGCCGGAAGCGGCTAACAGGAGCTGGCTATAGGGGGAAGGGTATGCCGGTGTGGGACGCTGACAAGCCAGGAGGAGGGATCCTCCCCCTGGGGGCAGTATCAGTGGTGCTGCTGACCGCCATACCATTGGCACAGATAGGCGGGGATCAGCATCTGGGGGGCCTGGTCAACATGGCACACCACCAGCGGCATGGCGGGGGCGCCCTGGGCCTGAACCAGGGCCGGTGTCATGGGCAGAACCAGGGCGACCAGCAGAAACAGCGACTTGATCTTCATGGTTATCTCCTTGGTGATAGAAAATAGCGTGATCTTGATCACTTTCTGAGTTAAGGCGAACCAGGGAGCAGCGCAAGGCGGCGCAATAAATTCAACTAATGAAAAAACTTTAAAACCCGGATGCAATGGCGCTGGTGAGAAAAGCATCACCAGGATGCGCTCAGAATGCATATCCATATAAAGGAGATGCGATGAGTACCACAGCACGGAGGGCTGTCCGTGCGGGTTGGCGCCGATGCCATGATCTGGGACAAGAGATGGATTATTCAGACGAAGGGATGCAGATGACTATTTATGTGACGAGGGGAGGGAGTATTTATGAGGATAAATGCATGGATGAACGCATAAAATTCAAACAAAAAATAAAATGCATCTATGCTCATGTTTTTATTGGCGATTTATAATTACGAATATCCATTTATAGATATCACACATGAATGAAAACGCTATCTTGGCGAAATAAAAGCTGCCTTTATTGCGTAAACATGCGGTCAGCATTAATGGGTAAATGTCATTTATGTAAACTCCATCATAAATTAACTCCTGATTTTATTCAGTCTCGAGTGAATGTGATCAATGTCTAAGTTTGCAGTGATTGCTAGTCCTAACCTCTATCACGAAAGGCAAGGGCAGGATAGAACACAAGCTGAATACCCTACATAAAGAATATCCCGCCTTAGCCACGAGCCAGAATAGAAGGAATCTATTCAATCACTCGCAGGGACCACTGCTAGACGGAATATAATCATGAGCAAATTTTATGTAGGTTCTGAAGTTGGCCAATTGCGCCGCGTCATGCTGCACCGCCCCAACCTCAGTCTGAAGCGTCTGACCCCTTCCAACTGCCAGGATCTGCTGTTCGACGATGTCCTGTCCGTTGAACGTGCCGGTCAGGAGCACGACAAATTCGCTCAGGTACTGCGCGATCAGAATGTCGAAGTCTTCCTGCTGACCAACCTGCTGGCCGAAACCCTGGATGTGCCGGAAGCCAAAGCCTGGCTGCTGCAACACCAGGTCTCCGATTATCGCCTCGGCACCGCCCTGGCCAACGACGTGCGCTGCTTCCTGGCGGACATGCCGCACCGCGAGCTGGCCCGCATCCTCTCCGGTGGCCTGACCTACTCAGAGATGCCCTACAGCGGTGTCAACATGGTGGTCGGCATGCACGCCCCGACCGACTTCATCATAGAGCCGCTGCCCAACCACCTCTTCACCCGTGACACCTCCTGCTGGGTCTATGGCGGCGTCTCCATCAACCCCATGGCCAAGGCCGCCCGTCGCCGCGAGACCAACCATGTGAAGGCCATCTACCGCTGGCACCCGCAGTTTGCCGGTCAGGACTTCATCAAGTACTTCGGTGACGAGGATCGCGACTACGACAACTCCACCATCGAAGGGGGCGACGTCCTGGTCATCGGCCGTGGCGCCGTGCTGATCGGCATGTCCGAGCGCACCACACCGCAAGGGGTGGAGCACCTGGCCCGCGGCCTGTTCAAGCACGGTCAGGCCAAGCAGGTCATCGCCATGCAACTGCCGAAACACCGCAGCTGCATGCACCTGGACACCGTCATGACCCACATGGACATAGACACCTTCTCCGTCTATCCGGAAGTCATCCGCAAGGACGTGAACTGCTGGAGCCTGACCCCGGGCGGCGCCACCGGCATGAACATCAAGGAAGAGGGCTACTTCGTCACCGCCATCGAGAAGGCGCTGGGCGTGGATCAGCTCAAGCTCATCACCACAGGCGGTGACAGCTTCGAGGCCGAGCGCGAGCAGTGGAATGATGCCAACAACGTGCTGACAGTACGCCCCGGCGTGGTGGTGGGTTACGAGCGCAACACCTACACCAACGAGAAGTACGACAAGGCCGGCATCACAGTGCTGCCCATCCCGGGTGAAGAACTGGGACGTGGCCGCGGCGGCGCCCGCTGCATGAGCTGCCCGATGGAACGTGACGGCATCTGACAAGACGGCGTGGCGCCGGCAGAGGCTGGCGCCACACACACCAAGACTCGAGAGTAACACTCATGAAAAAACCAACTGTCGTCGTCGCCCTGGGTGGCAATGCCCTGCTCCGTCGTGGCGAGCCCCTCGAAGCTGACATCCAGCGCAAGAACATAGCGACCGCCGCCAAGACCATCGCCCGGATCGCCGAGGATTACAACGTGGTGCTGGTGCACGGCAACGGCCCGCAAGTCGGCCTGCTGGCCCTGCAGAACAGCGCCTACACCAAGGTCTCCCCCTATCCCCTGGATGTGCTGGGCGCCGAGTCCCAGGGCATGATCGGCTACATGCTGATCCAGGAGCTCAAGAACCTGATGCCGAGCCGCAACGTCACCGCGCTGCTGACCCAGGTGCAGGTCGACCCCAAGGATCCGGCGTTTGCCAATCCGACCAAGTTCATCGGCCCCGTCTATGAGGAAGCCGAAGCCCGCGCCCTGGCTGCCGAGAAGCAGTGGAGCGTCAAGGCAGACGGCAAGTTCTTCCGCCGTGTGGTGCCGTCCCCGCTGCCCCAGCGCATCGTCGAAGGCGATGCCATCGAAACCCTGATCGCCCAGGGCCACCTCATCATCTGTACCGGTGGTGGCGGCATTCCGGTGACCTGGGATGGCCAGTGCCTGACCGGCATCGAAGCCGTCATCGACAAGGACATGTCTGCCGCCTACCTGGCCAAGCAGATCAAGGCCGATGCCCTGCTGATCCTGACCGACGCCGATGCCGTCTACCTGGATTGGGGCAAGCCGACCCAGCACCCGCTGCGGGTCACCAGCCCGGCCGAGCTGGCCGGGGTCAAGTTCGATGCCGGCTCCATGGGGCCCAAGGTCGAAGCCTCCTGCGAATTCGTCAAGGCAACCGGCGGCATGGTCGGCATAGGTTCCCTGGAAGATGGCCTCGCCATCCTCAAGGGGGAAGCCGGCACCAATATAGTCGCCACCCATACCGTGAATGCTTGAGTCGTTGAATCACTGCGTAGTTAACAACACTGCCCGAATTGGTCTGACACAAATATAGAGAGAACTCATCATGGCTTTTAATCTGCGTAACCGTAACTTCCTGAAACTGCTGGACTTCACCCCGCGCGAAATCCAATACATGATCGATCTGGCCATCGACCTGAAAAAAGCCAAATACGGTGGCTATGAGCGCAAGCACCTCACCGGCAAGAACATTGCCCTGATCTTCGAGAAGACCTCCACCCGTACCCGCTGCGCCTTTGAAGTGGCGGCCTTCGACCAGGGCGCCCAGGTCTCCTACCTCGGCCCAAGTGGTTCCCAGATCGGTCACAAGGAGTCCATGAAGGACACCGCCCGTGTGCTGGGTCGCATGTATGACGGCATCGAGTACCGTGGCTTCGGTCAGGAGATCGTGGAAGAGCTGGGCGCCCATGCCGGCGTGCCGGTCTGGAACGGTCTGACCAACGAATTCCACCCGACCCAGATCCTGGCCGACTTCATGACCATGCTGGAGCACGGCAAGGGCAAGCGCCTGGATCAGATCAAGTTCGCCTACCTGGGCGACGCCCGCAACAACATGGGCAACTCCCTGATGGTCGGTGCCGCCAAGATGGGCATGGACATCCGCCTGGTCGCGCCGAAAGCCTTCTGGCCAGAAGAGGAGCTGGTTGCCAAGTGCCGCCAGATCGCCGAAGAGACAGGTGCGCGCATTCACCTGACCGAAGACGTGAAGGAGGGCGTGCTGGGTGCCGACTTCCTCTATACCGACGTCTGGGTCTCCATGGGTGAAGCGAAGGAAGCCTGGGACCAACGGGTCAAGCTGATGACCCCCTATCAGGTCAACATGGACGTCATCAACGCCACCAAGAACCCGGATGTGAAGTTCATGCACTGCCTGCCGGCGTTCCACAACGACGAGACCACCATGGGCAAGGAAGTGGCCGACAAATATGGCATGAAGGGTCTGGAAGTGACCGAGGACGTGTTCGAATCCGAGCACAGCATAGTCTTCGACGAGGCCGAAAACCGGATGCACACCATCAAGGCAGTGATGGTTGCTACGCTGGGCGACTGAGGTCGCAGTAGTGGTGCCGGGGGGTGACCCCCGGCTTTTCGACCATGTGACGGCGGCATAATACCTCTAACCCTACGACCCGCAGATACATGGATACCACACCCACAGAAGGAAGCTGGACCATGACCAAATTCAAGTTCCCGTCAGCCTACACCATATTGTTTGTGCTGATCGCCCTGGTGGCCGCCCTGAGCTGGATAGTGCCGGCCGGCAAATACGACATGGTAATGAATGAAGCCCTCGGCAAGGAAGTGCCGGTGGCAGGCACCTACAAGCTGGTGGATGCCAATCCCCAGGGGATCGTCGACGTGCTGCTGGCACCCATCGACGGCCTCTACAACCACGACACCTATGAGGCAGGCGCCATCGACGTCTCCCTCTTCATCCTGATCATCGGCGGCTTCCTTGGCATTGTGACCAAGACTGGTGCCATCGATGCCGGTATCGAGCGCGTCACCGATCGTCTGCGTGGCCGCGAGGAGTGGATGATCCCGATCCTGATGGCGCTGTTCGCCGCAGGGGGCACCATCTACGGCATGGCGGAAGAGTCACTGCCCTTCTACACCCTGCTGGTGCCCGTGATGATGGCCGCCCGCTTCGACCCTGTGGTCGCCGCCGCAACCGTGCTGCTCGGCGCCGGTATAGGGACGCTCGGCTCCACCATCAACCCGTTCGCCACCGTGATTGCCGCCAACGCGGCCGGCATCTCCTTCACCGACGGCATCTGGCTGCGGGTTGCCATGCTGGTGGCCGGCTGGCTGCTGTGCGTGGCCTACGTGATGCGTTACGCCAAGATGGTGCGCAACGATCCGAGCAAGTCCCTGGTGGCCGACAAGTGGGAGGAGAACCGTGCCCACTTCCTCGGCAACAAGAGTGACCAGATGCTGGAGTTCACTCTGACTCGCAAGATAGTGCTGGGTATCTTCGTCGCCGCCTTCGCCGTGATGATCTACGGGGTGGCCGTGCTCGGCTGGTGGATGGCGCAGATCTCCGGCGTCTTCCTGGCTGCCGCCATCATAGTCGGCCTCATCTCCCGCATGAGCGAGGAGGAGTTGACCTCCAACTTCATCGACGGTGCCCGTGACCTGCTCGGCGTGGCCCTCATCATAGGTATCGCCCGCGGTATCGTGGTGGTGATGGACAACGGCATGATCACCCACACCATCTTGAACAGTGCGGAAGGCATAGTGACCGGCCTCTCCACAGTGGTGTTCATCAACGTGATGTTCGTGCTGGAGGTGGTGCTCTCCTTCCTGGTGCCGTCCTCCTCCGGTCTGGCGGTGCTGACCATGCCGATCATGGCGCCCCTTGCCGACTTCGCCAACGTGGGTCGCGAGCTGGTGGTGACCGCTTACCAGTCCGCCTCCGGTCTGGTGAACCTGGTGACCCCGACCTCCGCCGTGGTCATGGGTGGCCTGGCCATCGCCAAGGTGCCCTATGTGCGCTGGCTGAAGTGGGTGGCGCCCCTGCTCGGTATCCTGACCGTGCTGATCGTGGTCTGCCTGAGCCTGGGGGCCGTGCTCTCCTGAGGGATGACAAGCAAGATGCAACGGGAGCCTGCGGGCTCCCGTTTTTTTATGGTCAGGATGACAGGCAACAAAAAGGCGACCCAGGGGTCGCCTTGCTGCAAGCGGGCTTGGCTTAGCGCGCCTGCTCCAGGGTGCGCACCACGGCGGCATGGGCCTGGCGGGTGCGGCTGATGTGGCGCGGGGCTATCAGCACCACGTCGTTGCCGGCCACGGCCCCCAGGATCTCGGGATCGGCGTGGCGATCCAGCAGGCGGGCCACCACGGTCGCGGCCCCCGGGGTGGTGTGCACCAGCACCATCTGCTGGTTGTGCACCACGGCGCGCACCATGTCGTGCACGGAGCGGGTGCTGCCGGCGGGTTCCAGCTGCTCGTCAACTAGCGTGTAGACTTTCTTGCCGTTGGCATTCTGGGCCTTGGCGACGCCGAGGCGGCGCAGCAGGCGGGAGATGGTGGACTGGCTGATGTCGGCGAAGCCGCGCTCCGCCAGCTCGCGGCGGATCTCTTCCTGGGTGCTGTAGCAGTGCTGGCCGATGATCTGGCGGCAGGCATCGAGCTGGGCCAGGTCGGACTCCTGTTCCGGGGGGCGACTGAGGGTCTTGACCATGGCGACTTCCTTTGACGATGACAGATGGCTATGGCGCTCAGTCTGTCATGCCTGTTTTTCATAGCGAAAAACACTGATGACGAGCATTTCGGTAGGTGATGAGCGATGTCTAGCCGTTGCGAGATGGCAAATTATAACCAAAGGGGGAATAAGTGATGTGACAGGGGTCAAAAATGGGCCCGATAGGGCCCACATGGATATCAATTGCAGGCGGAAAATCAGTAGCGTTCGCTGACGATGTCCTGGGTGAAGGATTTCTCGCAGTATTTGCACTTCATGCGCACCGCGCCCTTCACTTCGCGCACCCGGAAGTAGCTGTCCACCGGCTCGTTGTGGGAGATGCAGTTGGAGTTGGGGCAGTGGAAGACCCCGGCGATGAACTCCGGCAGCTTCAGCTGGTGCTTCTTCACCACGGCGAAGTCTTCGATGATGTTGACGGTCGCGGTCGGGGCAAACAGCGCCAGCTGGTTGGCCTGCTGCTCGGTCAGCCGGGTGTTCTCTATCTTGATGAGATCCTTCTTGCCCAGGGCGCCGGATTTCAGGTTGAAGCCGACGGTGATCCGCTCCTGGGTCTCGATCAGCTGGAACAGCTTGAGGATCTTGATGCCCTGGCCGGCGGGGACGTGGTCGATGACGGAGCCGTGACGGATGGCTTCGACTTGCAGTTGGTTCTTCTCGGACATGATGTTCCCCTTTTCCCTTAGACGGTTTCGTTCAGTACCAGTGCCAGCAGCGCCTGGCGTGCATAGACCCCGTTTTCCGCCTGCTGGAAGTAGTAGGCGTGGGGGGTCTTGTCGACGGCGACCTCGATCTCGTCGACCCGGGGCAGGGGATGCAGGATCTTCATGGTGGGCTTGGCCCCTTCCAGGGTCGCCAGCTCCAGCACGAACTTGGCGGCCATGTGCTTGTACTCTGTCTCGTCGAAGCGCTCTTTCTGGACTCGGGTCATGTAGAGGATGTCGAGCTCCGGCATCACCTCTTCCATGGTCTCGTGGACGCTGAACTGAATGCCCTTCTCCTCCAGCTCTTCGCAGAGGTAGTCCGGCATCGCCAGGGCTTCCGGGGAGATGAAGAAGAAGCGGCAGTTGAACAGGCTCAGGGCCTGGGCCAGGGAGTGGACGGTGCGGCCGTATTTCAGGTCACCGACGAAGGCAACGTTGAGGCCGTCCAGCTTGCCTTGGGTCTCATGGATGGAGAAGAGATCGAGCAGGGTCTGGGTCGGATGCTGGTTGGAGCCGTCACCGCCGTTGATGACAGGCACCCGGGAGAACTCGGAGGCCAGACGGGCGGCGCCCTCCTTCGGGTGGCGCATCACCACGGCATCGGCATAGGAGCCGATGATCTTGATGGAGTCGGCCAGGGTCTCGCCCTTCTTGGCGCTGGTGTTGCCGCCGTCGGCGAAGCCGATGATGTTGCCGCCGAGGCGCTGTACCGCGGTCTCGAAGGAGAGACGGGTACGGGTGGAGGCCTCGAAGAAGCAGCTGGCGACCAGCTTGTCTTTCAGCAGGCGGGTGTCGGGTTCGGCCTTCAACCGCTGTGCGGTGGCGACCACCAGTTCCATGTCGGACCGGGTCAGGTCCGAGATGGAGATGACGTGTTTGTTATAGAGTGGATTGGTCATCGTCTGCATTCCCTTTGACATCAATGAAGGTTTTTCTGGCACAAAAAAAAGCCCCTGAAACAGGGGCTCTTTTTAAAAACAACTGGGGATCTGTGGGTCGGAAACCGGAAACAACGGGGCCGCTCTGGTGCGCTCCACCCGTCTGCAAGGCTGCTTTTTTCATCAAAAACGGCATCGTCCTGTCCCGACCTTTTTCAAAACCGGACAGATTATAGGGCTGGTTTTTGAATTGTCAAAAATTTATTTCAGAGGCAGGATTTGCCGGTAAAAACGTTTGAGTGTCGCGAACGGGTCGACAAATCCAGACCTGGTGCTCGGGCTGCAGCGGCAGGCCGTCTTCGGCCATGCTGCGCAGATAACCGAGCCTGTGGTGCCCCTCCAGCAGGCAATATGGCTGCGGCAGGGGTTGGCCATCTGGGTAGCAGGCACCGGGCTCGGGGGCGAGCACTATGATGGGCTCGGACCAGGTGCCCCGGCTCAGCATGTCCTCGCCGAGCCAGGAGCGGCGCACATAGCGGTTGCTGCGCAGCATCTCCCCCCAGCGCTCGATCACCTCCATGTGGCGGGAGCCTATCTGGCTCACGACCTGGGCCGTGTCCCAGGCTTCGCACTCGAAGTGGTGGCGGGCGAGGTCGATAAAGCTCCAGTTGGACTCAAAACCGCGCCAATGACGGTAAATCCATTGGGTCAGCACATTTTGGGGAATGAAGGGCACCAGGGGAGAGACCCGCTCGAGATAGTCAGGCAGGGACTCGGTTTTGCGCTCATCCCGGAAGTTGAGGGGCGCAAGTTGTTGAAGCAGGCGGTAATTGAGCATGAACGACCTCCCTGTAGCTGGTTTCACCCTACCCCCATTTATGCCCCATTCCTACCCCGGCGGGACTGCAAATACAGCAAGTTACCCCGGCTGGTTGCGGGAATTGCCGCGATTTGCTCGTGAATTGTTCGATCGCATCGAAAGTGAGAAAAAAGCCTTTACCTTTGATCCCGGCTTTGTATAATTCGCCTCGTTTGTTGCAGGGGCGTAGTTCCAATTGGTAGAACAGCGGTCTCCAAAACCGATGGTTGCGGGTTCGAGTCCTGCCGCCCCTGCCATTTTCAGAAAGGCCAGCTCATTGAGCTGGCCTTTCGCATTTCTGCCTTTCCCGCTTTCTGCGGCGACCCCGCTCCGCTTCTCCTCCTGACACCTTGGCTTCCCCTGCCTTTCAAGGGCCTGGCCCAGTTGCTCTTCGCTAGTCGCTATTGCCGCCTTCTGCCCTGTCGTTTCTGGCAGTCGTGCCGTCCGCGTCCCTGTGCTACACCACATGAGCTGCGCCGCGCGCTGCCTGAGGGGTACGTGGCGGTTCGTCAGCATGGATGCTCAAGCCGTGGATTCTGGGCGTGAAGACAATGCGAGGAGATGAGTCATGAACAAGGCCGTTGAAACCCGACTGAACAAGTCTCGCCCCGGTGGCTGGGTGCCACAGGATCAGGCCCACATCACACGCTGGATCAAGCGGCTCCAGCTGTATGTGGCGCAGCAACCGCGGCCGCTGGTGGCCCCCATCGCCCAGCTGCAGGATCTGGTCAGGTCGGATCCCCTGCTGCACGCCCAGGCCTATGCCATGTTCAAGGAGGCCTGGCGTCACGAGCACCTGACGCCGCTCGGGCAGATCGAGCTGAAGAGCTTCGACGACTTCCTGATCCTGCTCAACGGCATCATGACCACGGCACCCGAGGCCTATCAGGATATCCCGAGCCAGTCCCCCTCCGGGCTCATCGGCTTCCCCATCAACGCCCTGCTCGACTGGCCCATGGCGACCCGCTCCGGCTATCTGTTCTTTGCCAATACCTTGATCAACCAGCAATTCAAGAAGATCCTCGGCTACTGGGCGCAGTTTCTGCAAAGCCCGGCCTCCCGCTATGTGCTGACCGAGCCGGTCAGCCGGCTGGATCGGGAGACTCTGATAGTACCCTGGCTCGGCCAGCTGGCTCAGGCCGAGATGGTGCAGGTGGCCCGCTCCGCCCTGGGGGAGGGCGCCAACCCCACGCCCGCCAGCTTCGAGCAAATCTTCCAGTGCAATCCTGCGGATCCCCACTATGGCTTCGGCTGCTGGGATGAGTTCTTCACCCGCACCTTCCGCCCCGGCGTGCGGCCGGTGTCGGCGCCGGAGGACGACGGCGTCATCGTCAGCGCCTGCGAGTCGGCCCCGCTGCAGGTGAAGAGCGGGGTGAGCCGCAGCGATCGCTTCTGGCTCAAGGGTCAGCCCTATTCCCTCGACAACATGCTCGACTTCGATGACACGGCGCCGCTGTTCGACGGCGGCACCGTCTATCAGGCCTTCCTCAGCGCCCTGAGCTATCACCGCTGGCACAGCCCGGTGAGCGGCACCATCCGCAAGGTTAGGGTGGTCAATGGCACCTACTACCTGGAGAACCAGTATGAGGGCTTCCTCGACGCCGACGGCGCCGATCCCAGCGCTCCCAACAACTCCCAGCCCTTCCTCACCTCGGTGGCGACCCGGGCGCTGATCTTCATCGAGGCCGACAACCCCAGGATAGGCCTGATGTGCGTGGTGCCGGTGGGGATGGCGGAGGTATCGAGCTGCGACATCACGGTGAAGGAGGGGGACAGGGTGAAGAAGGGAGATCAGCTCGGCATGTTCCACTTCGGCGGCTCCACCCACTGCCTGCTGTTCCGCAAGGGGGTGGAGCTGGCGTTCGACTTCCATGGCCAGACCCCGAGCCTGGAGGCCACCAACCTGAGGGTAAACACCGCCATTGCCCGGGTGAAGTAGAGAGCGCGCCAGACATAGCGAAGAGGCTGCCCAAGGGCTGCCTCTTCGCTTCACCGCGCACTCTGTTGTTGGGCCAGCAGGTCAAGATAGGCGCCTTCGATCAACTGGGATGGCGCCACCCCGAGACGCGCCATGATCTCATGGGCCTCCTGTATCCCCGCTTCGAGCGGTTCCTCATCTTCCAGCACTACCTCCAGCTCGAGAAAGTGGCCTAGCCTCTCGACCCGATCGAGATGGATCCGGGTTCTGCCGACCAGAAACAGGGTGCGTGTCTTCTGCACCCGACCTATCTGGCCACAGGCCAGGCTGAGGGTCTCTCGCAGGCTGTCCGGCTCGCTCGTTGGAGTGACCTGATAGAAGCTCTCCTTGGGCCCCTGCCGATCGGCTCGGCGGTAGAAGATGAGCTCACCGCTACTGTGGGAGAGGGTGCGCAGCTTGAGTCGGCCTGACTCGCAGCGAAAGAAAGTATCATCCTGCGCAATCTCGACGGGGCCCCGATCGGCGATGGCGGCCGCCTTGGGGAGGAGGGCGTCGATCCGTGTGATCTGGGCTTTGATCTCGATATTTCGGGGCATGGTATGAGGGGCTCCTTGGGAACTACAGTGCCTAACCTATCACAGATAGCACATGCCGGCGGCCAGGCATGCCACCAGTTTCGTGAACCGCAGCACAGTCTGTCGCCGACAAAGCAGAAATCGAACAGATTCACTAAAGTAAGACCCTGGTGGCGCCGATAGTCTCTACCAAGATGGGGGTATTCCTGGCCTCCTGTCACCACAAGGATTTGTAGTCATGACACTCTCGTTGCGCGGCAAGCTGCTCGCGACCAGCCTGGGGGTAGTGCTGCTGATGGCTGCCCTGCTCGGTATCGTCGCCTTCCACACCCTCAAAACACGGACCCTTGACGCCATCCAGAGCGAGGCGGTCAACTACGGTCACGCCCACTCGGTGGCCATCGGCAACTGGATGGCGGATCGCAAGCACGCGGTCGATGCCCTGGCCGCCGTCATTGCCGACAATCCCCAGGCGACCCTGGTGCCGCACCTGCTGCAGACCCGCACCTCCGGCGGCTTCGGCCTGACCTATTTCGGCTCGGCGCAGGGGGCCATGACCCGCCACGATCCCTCCCTCAACACCGCCAACTACGACCCCAGGGTGCGCCCCTGGTATCAGAGCGCCAGCAAGGCGGGCAAGCTGATCGTCACGCCTCCCTACGTCAGCGTGACCATGCAGCAGATGGTGGTGACCCTGGCGGAGCCGGTGAGTCATCAGGGTCAGGTGATCGGGGTGGCGGGGGCGGATCTCTCCCTGGATGCCCTGATCGACGAGGTGCTGGCCATGAAGGTACAGGGGGAGGGCTACGCCATGCTGCTGGACAGCTCCGGCCTCATCGTCGGCCACCCGCAGAAGGAGCTGGCCCTGAAACAGGTGGCCGAGCTGGCCCCCGGCCTCACAGGGGCGACCCTGGAGGGCTGGAGCCGGGACGGCGAGCTTCACGTCGCCACCATCGCGGGGCGTGAGGTGCTGCTGTCGGTGCAGGGGGTGCCAGGCACCGACTGGCTGCTTGCCATGGTGATGTACAAGGATGTGCTGGAGGCGCCCTTCGCCAGCCTGCTGTGGCAGCTGGTGGGGCTGACCCTGATGCTGCTGCTGGTGTTCAGCGCCCTGCTCATCGCCATGTTCAACTACCTCTTCGCCGATCTCGGCCGGGTGTCAAAGGCGCTGGCCGACATCGCCCACGGCGAGGGAGATCTCACCGTGCAGATCGCGGCTCACAGCAAGGACGAGGTGGGGCTGCTGGCCCAGAACTTCAACCTGTTCGTGGCCCGGCTGCACGGCATCGTCAGCCGGTTGCGGGACGTCACCATCGAACTGGCTGCCCAGTCGCGGACCCAGGCGGCGGGGGCCGAGGCGCGCAGCCAGCGGGTGCGCGAGCAGCAGGACGAGATCGTCATGGTGGCCACCGCGGTGACCGAGATGGCGTCCGCCACCCAGGAGATCGCCGGCAATGCCGAGTTTGCCGCCACCACCTCCGGCGATGCGGTCAGACTGGCCGTGGCGGGTCAGTCCCAGGTCGGCCAGAGCCAGCGCAGCATCACGGGGCTGGCGGGGGAGGTCTCCGACGCCAGCCAGACCATCCACGAGCTGGATGGCCACGCCCAGCAGATCAGCGGCATTCTGGCCACCATCAGCGGCATCGCCGAGCAGACCAACCTGCTGGCCCTGAACGCCGCCATCGAGGCGGCCCGGGCCGGGGAGCAGGGGCGCGGCTTTGCTGTGGTAGCGGACGAGGTGCGGGTGCTGTCGCGCCGCACCCACGACTCCACCGCCGAGATCCAGCTGATGATCGAGGCGCTGCAGCAGACCACCCGCCGCGCCGTGGGGGGCATGGAGACCAGCCGCCAGCTGGCGGGCACCAGCGTGGAGGACGCCGAAGCGGCGAATCTCAGCCTGGGCAGGATCAACGAGGCCATAGGCGCCATCAGCGACATGGCGACCCAGATCGCGGCGGCGGCCGAGGAGCAGACCTCGGTGACCGGCGAGATCAGCCGCAACACCGAGAATATCCGCCACGTCTCCCAGGCGCTGGCGTCCCAGGCTGGCGAAGAGGCCGCCCAGGCGGCCCAGCTCAAGTCTCTCACCGAGCGGCTGGAGCAGGAGATCGGGCGCTTCCGGCTCTAGGCTGGGACCCGGATGTGACAAAGGCGACCCCGGGGGTCGCCTTTATTCATGTGGTGTATGGATGTTTTCTCGTCATGCACCTGCTGAATAATGCCGTGCTCCGGCCTCGAAACCGGCCCGATCAGGGGCTCAGAGGGGTTTGATGTAGCTGTAGAACTCGATATCCCGCTGGTAGCCGTGCCCCTCGTAGAGCGCCTGGGCCTGCCGGTTGTCGGTGGCGGTGCTCAGCATCAGAAAGGCGGCGCCCGTCTCCTGGCCGTGGCGATCGGCCCGCGCCAGCAGCGCCTGGGCCACCCCCTGCTGGCGGGCCGCCGGCGCCACGAACAGATCGTACAGCAGCCAGATGCGTTTCAGGGCGAGGGAGCAGAACAGGGGATAGAGGTGGGCAAATCCCAGCACCTCTCCCTCCTCGCTCTGGGCCACGAAGAGCACCGACTCCCCGGCGGTGCAGCGCTCCATCAGGAAGGCCCCGGCGGCCTCGGGCTCGGCAGGCAGCCGGTAGAACGCCCGGTATTGCACGAACAGGGGGGTGATCCTGGGAATGTCCGGGGGAGTGGCCTGGAAGATCCTCATGGGGTGTTCCCGGCCGGATCCTGGCTGACCCAGATAAGCTGGTCGGTGGCAAAGCCGAGCCCCCTGGCCCGCTCGACCAGGGCCTCTACCTTCTCCTTGGGCGGATGGGGCGTGCGGGAGAGGATCCAGAGGTACTGGAGGTTGTAGCTGCTCACCAGGGAGAGGTCATAGTCCGTCGCCAGCACGTTGTAGCTGCCGTAGAAGGGGCCGAAAAAGCTCACCTTGAGGCGCCCCTCATCGCTGTTGCCCACGAAGTAGGCGCGCCCCTCGGCCTCGCGCCACTCCCCCTCTTCATCCTGCCCCCGGTTGATCACCCTGACGCCGCCGTCATCCCGCAGGCTGTAGCTGGCGGTGACCCGGCTCAGGCCGCGCTCGAAGCCGTGATCGAGGCGGGCCACCTCGTACCAGGTGCCGAGATAGCGGTCGAGCTGGAAGGGCTTGACCACCTGGTGCCCCGGTGGAATGCCGGTGCAGGCGGTGGCCAGCAGGGTCAGAGCGAGCAGGATCAGTGTGCGCATGTCATCCCTCCACGATACGCAGTTGTCCCGAGCGGAAGCGTGCCGCGTGTTCGCTCGGGGTGTTGCCGAAGAAGCGTTTGTATTCGCGGCTGAACTGGGAGCCGCTCTCGTAGCCTACTCTGTCCGCCGCCACCCCGGCCTTGAGGCCGTCGTGCAGCATCATCAGCCGCGCCCGGTGCAGGCGCAGGGTCTTGATGTACTGCAGGGGCGAGGTGGCGGTGGCCGCCTTGAAGTGGTGGTGGAAGGCCGAGACGCTCATGTTCGCCTCCCGGGCCAGCTCCTCCACCGTCAGGTTCTCGGTAAAGCGCTGCTCCATGATACGCAGCACCCGGGCGATCTGGCTCACCTGGCTGTGACGGCTGGCCATGGCCAGCAGGGCGGGGGCTCCCCCCTCGTGCAGGGCGTGGAACAGGATCTCGCGCACTATCTGGGGCCCCAGCACCCGGGCGTGCAGCGGCTTGTCCATCACGTCGATGAGGCGCTCCACCGCGCAGAGCATGGTCTCGGAGAGGGGCACGGAGACCACGCCGCGACCGGGCTCCGCCGGGGCGGGGGCGGCATCCCCCATCTCCAGCAGCAGGGCCTGCAGCGCCGCCACGTCGATCTCCACCGAGAGCCCCACCAGGGGGGCTTCGGGGGAGGCGAAGCACTCGCACTCGCAGGGCAGCGGCAGGGTCATCATCAGGTAGTGCTCGGGGTCGTAGCGGAAGGTGAAGTCCGAGAGATAGCCCACCTTGTGCCCCTGCAGGATGATGATCATGCGCGGCCGGTAGAGCACAGGGATGCGGTCGTGGTGCTCGGTGGTGTAGATGAGGTGCACGCCGGGCACTGGGGCGGCGGTGATCCCCGGGTGCGGCGCCAGGGCGGCGAGGCGGCTGGCGAGGGCGGACTGGTGGGTCGCCGCGATGGGCTGATTTGTACTCATTTATCCAGGCTCAGTAGAAATAGGCAAGAAATCGGCAGAAAGATCCCTTGATGGTAGGTGGTTATAAGAGAAAAATGCAACCCATACCTTACCGACTACGATCACCCCAGGAGATCCCATGAACAACTTCATCCTGCACACCCCCACCAAGGTGCTGTTCGGCAAGGGCCAGGTGGCCCAGCTGCGCGGCCAGATCCCGGCCGACGCCCGTGTCCTCATCACCTACGGCGGCGGCAGCGTGGTGCGCAGCGGCCTGCTGGCGCAGATCCGCAGCGAGCTGGCGGGCCTGACCCTGTTCGAGTTCGGCGGCATAGAGCCCAACCCGGCGTACGAGACCCTGATGGGCGCCGTGGAGCTGGCCCGTGCCGAGCGGGTCGACTTCCTGCTCGCAGTTGGCGGTGGCTCCGTGCTGGACGGCACCAAGTTCATCGCCGCGGCCGCCCACTACGATCTGGCCAGGGAGCCCTGGCACATCCTCGAGACCGTGGGCGGTGAAGTGGCTTCCGCCATTCCCCTCGGCGCCGTGCTGACCCTGCCGGCCACCGGCTCCGAGATGAACATGGGGGCCGTCATCACCCGCAGGAGCACAGGGGACAAGCAGCACTTCTTCTCCCCCTTCGTGATGCCGCGCTTCGCCGTGCTGGATCCCGTGCTCACCTACACACTGCCGGCCCGTCAGGTCGCCAATGGCGTGGTGGATGCCTTCATCCACACCCTGGAGCAGTACCTCACCTACCCGGTGGACGCCAAGGTGCAGGATCGCTTCGCCGAAGGGCTGCTGCTGACCCTGATCGAGGAGGGCCCCAAGGCGCTGGTTGAGCCGGAAAATTACGACGTGCGCGCCAACATCATGTGGAGCGCCACCCTGGCGCTCAACGGTCTGATCGGCGCCGGCGTGCCCCAGGACTGGGCCACCCACATGCTGGGTCACGAGCTGACCGCCCTGCACGGCCTGGACCACGCCCAGACCCTGGCGGTGGTGCTGCCCGCCCTGCTGCAGGCCAAGCGTGAGCAGAAGCGCGCCAAGCTGCTGCAATACGCCGAGCGGGTCTGGGATCTGCGCAGCGGCAGCGAGGCCGAACGCATCGACGGCGCCATCGCCGCTACCCGCGACTTCTTCGAGCGGATGGGGGTCAAGACCCGGCTGCGGGACTACGGCCTGGCCGACGCCAATATCGACGCCCTGCTGGCCAAGCTCGAAGAACACGGCATGACGGCGCTCGGGGAGCGCGGCGACATCGACCTGGTGCAGAGCCGGCATATTTATGAAGCCGCCTGGTAAGAGGCGAGAGACCAGTTCCGGCCTTGTCCGGGGTTGAATCAGGGGGCCCGCTCCCGCCTTGTGGCGGCGGCGCGGCCCCCGAGTCGTTACAAAACGGTTACTTTTTCCCCTTTCATCTCATCTGATGAGCCAACGGCAGATTTCATAAGAACAAAAAACGCTAAGGTAGAGGCTCGGCAAAACATTTTTTTTGACTGGTTGGATCACTTTTTTCAGCGCATTTTGCTGGTATAAGCCACTAATTTGGTTTGTTTTTTTTAATCATGAGCCGGGATGGGCTGAATTCTGTACCCGCTCGCTCGGGGTCGTGGTTGTAATAAAACTCCAAAATTTGATACTAATCACCTTCGCGCCTGAAAAGCGGGGGCCTGACCATGACAGGAGGTTGAGGTAAAGCCTGCTGATTTTCATAACAAAGGGCCCGTGACCTGCACTTTGATCATGCCTTGTCCCCTCAGACATGAGAGACTGGGCAATGATTGTTTATTAACCATCAGGGAATAGTCATGCAGATTGGAATACCGAGAGAGAGTCTCGCCGGTGAGACCCGGGTCGCAGCGACCCCGGCCACCGTCGAGCAGCTGAAAAAGCTCGGCTTCGAGGTCGCCATCGAGGCCGGTGCCGGCCAGCTGGCCAGCTTCGATGATGCCGCCTTCGAGGCTGCCGGTGCCAGCGTGGTGCCGAGCGTCTGGCAAGCCGACCTTGTCTTCAAGGTCAACGCGCCGACCGATGCCGAGATCGCACAAATTAAGGATGGTGCCACCCTGGTGAGCTTCATCTGGCCTGCCCAGAACCCCGAGCTGGTCAAGAAGCTGTCCGAGCGCAACATCAATGTGATGGCGATGGACATGGTGCCGCGGATCTCCCGTGCCCAGTCCCTCGATGCCCTCTCCTCCATGGCCAACATAGGTGGCTATCGCGCCGTGGTCGAAGCCGCCCACCAGTTCGGTCGCTTCTTCACCGGTCAGATCACCGCCGCCGGCAAGGTTCCGCCCGCCAAGGTGCTGGTGATCGGTGCCGGTGTGGCCGGTCTGGCTGCCATCGGGACTGCCGGTTCCCTCGGCGCCATCGTGCGTGCGTTTGACACCCGCCTGGAAGTGGCCGAGCAGATCGAGTCCATGGGTGGGCAATTCCTCAAGCTGGACTTCGGCGGCGAAGATGGCGCCTCCAGCGACGGTTATGCCAAGGTGATGAGCGAAGAGTTCATCAAGGCCGAGATGGAGCTGTTCGCCCAGCAGGCCAAGGAAGTGGACATCATCATCACCACCGCCCTGATCCCGGGCAAGCCGGCACCCAAGCTGATCACCAAGGAGATGGTGGACAGCATGAAGCCGGGCTCCGTCATCGTGGACATGGCGGCCCAGGCCGGCGGCAACTGCGAATACACGGTACCGGGTGAACTGCATGTCACCGACAACGGCGTCAAGGTGATCGGTTACACCGATCTGCCGGGTCGTCTGCCCGCCCAATCCTCCCAGCTCTACGGCACCAACCTGGTGAACCTGATGAAGCTGATGTGCAAGGAGAAGGACGGCAAGGTCGCCATCGACTTCGAAGACGTGGTGCAGCGCAACATGACGGTGATCCAGGCCGGTGAAGTGACCTTCCCACCCCCCGCCATCTCCGTCTCCGCCGCACCGCAGAAGCCGGCCGCCGCCAAACCGGCAGCCAAGAAAGAAGAGGCCAAGCCCTCCAACAAGAAGTTCGTGTTCGGTGCCCTCGGCATCGCCGCCTTCGGTTGGGTCGCTGCGGTGGCACCTGCCGCCTTCCTCTCCCACTTCACCGTCTTCATCCTGGCCTGCGTGGTCGGTTACTACGTGGTGTGGAACGTCTCTCACGCCCTGCACACGCCGCTGATGTCGGTCACCAATGCCATCTCCGGCATTATCGTGGTCGGTGCCCTGCTGCAGATTGGGCAAGGGTCGACCCTGGTCACCGTATTGGCCTTTATCGCCGTGCTGATTGCCAGTATCAACATCTTCGGTGGCTTCACCGTCACTCAGCGCATGCTGAAGATGTTCCGTAAGGATTAAGGGGGTTTAACGTGTCTCAAGGACTGGTAACAGCATCCTATATCGTTGCCGCCGTGCTCTTCATCCTCAGTCTCGCGGGACTGTCGAAGCAAGAAACGGCCAAGCATGGCAACCTGTTCGGTATCGCGGGGATGGCCATCGCCCTGCTCGCCACCGTCTTCAACCCGGAAACCAGTGGCGTGCACTGGATCATCCTGGCCATGGTCATCGGCGGCGCCATCGGCGTGCGTCTGGCGCTCAAGGTCGAGATGACAGAGATGCCCGAGCTGGTGGCCGTGCTGCACAGCTTCGTGGGCATGGCGGCGGTGCTGGTGGGCTTCAACAGCTTCATCGACTTGCACCCCTCCGCACCCGCTGAGGTGGTGGTCTCCGTCGGCTCCAACCTGGATGCGACCCTGGCTGCGGCCCGGGCGGCGTTCGAGCAGGCGGCCAGCGTCGCCCAGGTCGAGCACCTCTCCGGCGCCATGCTGAACATACACCTGGTGGAAGTCTTCCTCGGCGTCTTCATCGGTGCCGTGACCTTCACCGGTTCCGTGGTGGCGTTCGGCAAGCTGCGTGGCCTGATCTCTTCCAAGCCGCTGATGCTGCCGCACCGCCACAAGCTGAACCTGCTGGCCGTGGTGGTCTCCATCGCGCTGATGATCCACTTCGTCAACGCCGGTGGCTCCACCTTCGCCCTGCTGCTGATGACCCTGATCGCCTTCGCCTTCGGCTGGCATCTGGTCGCCTCCATCGGCGGCGCCGACATGCCGGTAGTGGTCTCCATGCTGAACTCCTACTCCGGTTGGGCGGCGGCGGCGGCGGGCTTCATGCTCTCCAATGACCTGCTGATCGTGGTGGGTGCCCTGGTGGGTTCCTCCGGTGCCATCCTCTCTTACATCATGTGCAAGGCGATGAACCGCTCCTTCATCTCTGTCATCGCCGGTGGCTTCGGCTCCGACGGTGTGGCCTCCACGGCCGATCAGGAGATGGGCGAATACCGCGAGACCAACGCCGAAGACGTGGCCGACATGCTGAAGAACGCCAGCTCCGTCATCATCACCCCGGGCTACGGCATGGCGGTGGCGCAGGCCCAGTACCCGGTTGCCGAGATAACCCACAAGCTGCGCGAGCGCGGCGTCAAGGTGCGCTTCGGTATCCACCCGGTTGCCGGTCGTCTGCCTGGTCACATGAACGTGCTGCTGGCGGAAGCCAAGGTCCCCTACGACATCGTGCTGGAAATGGACGAGATCAACGAGGACTTCAGCGACACCGACGTGGTGCTGGTGATAGGTGCGAACGACACCGTCAACCCGGCCGCCATGGAAGATCCGGGCAGCCCCATCGCCGGCATGCCGGTGCTGGAAGTGTGGAAGGCGCAGAACGTCATCGGCTTCAAGCGCTCCATGAACACTGGCTACGCCGGTGTCCAGAACCCGCTGTTCTTCAAGGAGAACACCCAGATGCTGTTTGGCGATGCCAAGGCCAGCGTCGAGGCCATCCTGAAGGCGCTCTAAGGCCGATGGGATGAGACAAGAGGAGGCTTCGGCCTCCTTTTTTATTGCCCGCTTTTCACGGGGGCGGGCAAGACATTGATGACAAAGGGCCTTGGCCGGGAGGGGCGATCCGTTGCCGGCGGCAGGGCAGCAATCCGGTGACGTTGCCCTCGCTGGAAGGCATAATGGCGGCAAAAGGCGAGGGGGCTCAATTTTATTTGAGGCTCGTGCCACTAGAATCAAATAAAGTGACATGGACGGGGTGGCCCGGCGGGCGGCCCTCCAGATAGCACCCATACCCTCATACGATGCCTGCGGCACAGTGAACCAGAGAAACCACAGATGAAAGCACAATGGACCGACTTTATTACTCTGCTCAAGCGTGAAGTGGTGCCGGCCCTGGGCTGCACCGAGCCCATGTCGGTGGCGCTGGCCGCCGCCAACTGCCGCAAGCTGCTGGGGCAGGATCCGACCCGTATCAGCGTCTGGGTCAGCGGCAACCTGTTCAAGAACGGCATGGGGGTCGGGGTCCCCGGCACCGGCATGATAGGCCTGCCGGTGGCCGCCGCCGTCGGCATCACGGGGGGCAACCCGGATGCGGGTCTGGAGGTGCTCAAGACCCTCACCCCGGCCCAGGTGGACGCCGCCAAGGCGCTGCTGCCCATCATCAAGGTGGATGTGAAGGACGTGCCTGACGTCCTCTACGCCGAGGTGCTGGCCGAGGCCGACGGCCACAGCGCCCGGGTGGTGATCTGCACGGATCACACCCGCATAGTGCTGCTGGAGAAGGATGGCGAGGTGCTGATGGAGCAGGACAGTGCCCCCGGGGTGCAGATCCAGCCCGCGAAATCCGACAAGCCCGCCATGACGCTGCGGGAGATCGTGGAGTTCGCGTTGCAGGCGCCGCTGGCCGAGATCGACTTCATCCGCGAGGCCGCCACCATGAACCAGGCGCTGGCGGACGAGGGCCTGCAGGGCTATGGCCTGCGCATCGGCAAGATCCTCACCGAGCAGGTGGAGCGCAAGCTGCTCTCGGACGATCTGATGACCCTGGCCATGCGCCTCTCTTCTGCCGCATCGGACGCGCGCATGGACGGCGCCATGCTGCCCGCCATGTCCAACTCGGGCTCGGGCAACCAGGGCATAGCCGCCACCATGCCGGTGGTCGCCGCCGCCCGCTTCCTCAAGGCCGATGACGAACAGCTGGCCCGGGCGCTGGTGATGAGCCACCTGGTGGCCATCTACATCAAGGCCTACCAGAACAAGCTGTCGGCCCTGTGCGCCGCCAGCACAGCCGCCATGGGCTCGGGCGCCGCCATCACCTGGCTGCTGGGAGGCCAGTTCGAGCAGATCAGCCACTGCATCAACAACATGATTGGCGACGTCTCCGGCATCATCTGCGACGGTGCCGGCAGCGCCTGCTCCATGAAGGTGTCGACCTCCACCTCGGCGGCGGTCAAGTCGTCGCTGATGGCCATCAACAACCTGCACGTGCCCCAGAGCGAGGGCATAGTCTCCGACGACGTGGACCAGACCATAGCGAACCTGGGCCGCCTCTCGAAACAGGGGATGCTGGACACCGACATAGAGATTATCAACATCATGCGGGCCAAGCAGCAGGGCAAGGCTGGCTGATGAGGGGGGCGGCACTGGCCGCCCCCGGTTTTTGCAGATATCGACGTCACCCCGAACGGGGGGCGTGCCGCCACGATGCGGCCAGTTTCGGGGCGAGGTGCAGGGTGCGCCCGTCCATCCATCTCGGGCCTCGCCCGTTTATTTTTGGGGAATATCATGACTCTTAGCGTTATCGGTAATCTGGCCATCTTGGTCATGTTGCTGCTGTTTCTCTACCGCTTGCAGCAGACCCACGTCAGCTTCACCCGCCGCGTCTTCTCGGGGCTGGGGCTCGGGGTCCTGTTCGGCTGGGCCTTGCAACTGCTGTACGGTGTCGGCTCCGAGGTGCTGGTCCAGACCGGCGACTACCTGGATCTGGTCGGCAGCGGCTATGTGAAGCTGCTGCAGATGATCATCATCCCGCTCATCATGGTCTCCATCATAGGCGCCATCCTCAAGCTCTCCGGCGGCAGCGCCCTCGGCAAGATCAGCGCCCTGACCATAGGGGTGCTGATCTTCACCACCATGATCGCCGCCGGGGCCGGGATACTGATGTCCAACCTGTTCGGCCTGAGTGCCGAGGGGCTCACCGCCGGCGCCGCCGAGACGGCCCGTGGCGCGGCCCTGCAGACCAGCCTCGGCAGCGTCGAGAGCATGTCCCTTGCCAAGATGGTGCTGGAGTTCATTCCGGCCAACCCCTTCCTCGACATGACGGGGGCGCGCAAGACCTCCACCATAGCCGTGGTGATCTTCTCCATCTTCATCGGCCTCTCCGCCACCGGCATCGCCCGCAAGCAGCCCGAGATCTTCGCCAGCTTCGAGCGCTTCATGGGGGTCGCCCACGCCATCGTCATGCGGATGGTGACCCTGGTGCTGCGCCTCACTCCCTATGGTGTGCTGGCGCTGATGGCCAAGGTAGTGTCCGGCTCCAACTACGCGGACATCATCAACCTGCTGAACTTCGTGCTGGCCTCTTACGGTGCCATCGCCATCATGTTCCTGGTGCACCTGCTGCTGGTCAGCCTGGTGGGCATCAACCCGCTGCGCTTCCTGAAGAAGATCATGCCGGTGCTGGCCTTCGCCTTCACCTCGCGCACCAGTGCGGGCTCCATCCCGATGAACGTGCAGACCCAGACCCGGGCCCTCGGCATCCCGGCGGGCATCGCCAACTTCGCCGCCTCCTTCGGCGCCACCATAGGCCAGAACGGCTGTGCCGGCATCTACCCGGCCATGCTGGCGGTGATGATAGCCCCGACCGTGGGGGTCAATCCCCTGGATCCCGGCTTCATCATGACGCTCATCGCCATCATCACCGTCAGCTCCTTCGGGGTGGCCGGTGTGGGGGGCGGCGCCACCTTCGCGGCGCTGATCGTGCTCTCCGCCCTGGACTTCCCGGTGGCCCTGGCGGGGCTGCTCATCTCCATCGAGCCCCTCATCGACATGGGTCGTACCGCCCTCAACGTCTCCGGCTCCATCACCGCCGGCACCCTCACCAGCCGGCTGATGGGACAGACCGACATGGCCGTCTTCAACGGCGATGCCGAGGTAAGCCTGGACGGGGAAGAGTCCAGGGTCTGACCTGGCCTCATCTTCTGATTTGTATATGAAAAGGGGAGGCGAAGCCTCCCCTGTCGTGACTGGAGTCAAGCTATGCGTATTGTGATCATCGGTGGCGAAGCCGCCGGCATGAGTGCGGCGGCCAAGGCGCGCCGTCTGGCCAGGGACGCCGAGATTGTGGTGTATGAAGCCTCAGAGGTGATCTCCTTCGGCGCCTGTGGTCTGCCCTACTTCGTGGGGGACGATTTCCAGGAGCCCGGCTACATGGCCGAGTTCACCCCGGAGCAGTTCGCCGCCAAGGGGATCGAGGTGAAGATTGGCCACAGGGTGCTGAGTCTGGATGCGGCCGCCCAGACCCTGGTCGTCGAGCACAAGGGCGACAGCTTTACCGATAGCTACGATCGGCTGATGATCGCCACCGGTGCCCGCGAACAGATGCCCCCCATCCCCGGCCTGCAGCAGCAAGGGGTGTTCGGCCTGCGCCGCATGAGCGATGGGTTGGCGCTCAAGACTGCGGTGCAGGATCCGCGCAGCAAGAAGGCGGTGGTGATCGGCTCCGGCTTTATCGGGCTGGAGGTGGTCGAGGCCCTGGTCCATCAGGGCAAGGAGGTGCGTCTCATCGAGCTGGCCGAGCGGGTCATCCCCGAGGCGTTCGATGGCGAGATCACCCAGCACATCGAGACCGAATTGCGGGAGCAGGGCGTCTCCCTGCATCTCGGCGAGCGCGTCCAGGCCTTGCTGGGGGAGGGCCGGGTCAGCGGCGTGCGCACCGACCAGGGGGAGTACGAGGCCGATATCGTCGTGGTCTGCACCGGGGTCAGGCCCAACACCGAGTTCCTGGCCGACAGCGGCATAGCGCGGCTCGGCAACGGCGCCATCGAGGTCGACCGTCAGGGGTGCAGCTCGCTGGCCAATGTCTGGTCGGCGGGGGATTGCGCCAGCGTCTGGCACAGCGTCAAGCAGCAGCAGGTCTATGTGCCGCTCGCCACCATAGCCAACAAGCTGGGGCGCATGGTGGGGGAGAACCTGGCGGGGGCCGAACAGGAATTCCCGGGCACGCTCGGCTCGGCGGCGCTCAAGGTGCTGGGGCTGGAGGCGGGCCGCACCGGTCTTTCCGAGCAGGAAGCCAAGGCGATGGGCATCGACTATCGCACCGTGGTGATCAAGGACAAGTGTCACACCAACTACTGCCCGGGCCAGTCCGACATTCACGTCAAGCTGGTCTATGAGGCGGGCAGCAAGCGGCTGCTGGGGGGCCAGATCCTGGGTCGCAAGGGGGCGGTACACCGCATCGACGCCCTGGCGGTGGCCATCACCATGGGGGTGACCACGGATCAGCTCGGCATGCTGGACTTCGCCTACGCGCCCCCCTTCTCCCGCACCTGGGACGTGCTTAACGTGGCGGGCAACGTCGCCAAGTAGCTGGGCAGTCATGGCGGCGCTTGCCTATGCGCTCTTTTTCCATGCTTGGGATGCACTCAACGTGCGGGCAACGTGGCCAAGTAGCTGAATGGAGATGACGGCGCATGCAGGGCGCCGTCATGGGAGGTGCACTCTGCGGGCAGATTGCAGCCATAAAAAAACCGATGCCAAGGCATCGGTTTTTTGTCCCCGTCATGCTCAGCCGCGGCCGAGGCGATTGTCCGGGTAGTTCTTGGCCAGCACTTCGCGGGCGTGGCGGGCCAGGGTCGGCATCTTCAGGGTATCGTAGGCGTTGACCATGATCTCCAGTGCCTTCTCTGTCTCCACTGTGTCGGGATAGGTCTCGACCACCAGCTTGGCGCGGTTGGCTGCGGCGATCAGGGCATCACGCTTCACGTAATACTCGGCCACCCCCAGATCGTAGCGGGCGAGGCGGGTCTTCAGACCGACCATGCGGGCACGGGCATCGGCCGCATACTGGCTGTTCGGGTAGTTCTGCAGCAGGGTCTTGAAGTCCTGGAAGGCCTGACGGGCGTAGGAGGGGTCCTTGTCGTCCCGATCGATGCCCAGGAAGTCCTGGAAGAAGTTGTAATCCGCCGCCATGTTGGTCAGACCGCGCATGTAGAACACGTAATCGATGTTCTTGTGCGCCGGGTTGAGGCGGATGAAGCGGTCGATATTGGCGATCGCCTGGGCGGTATCATCCTGCTTGTAGTAGGCGTAGATGAGATCGAGCTGCACCTGGTTGGAGTAGGCGCCGAACGGATAACGAGAGTCCAGCGCTTCCAGCAATTCGATGGCATTCAGGTAGTTGCCTGTGTCCAGTTTGAGACGGGCTTTCTGGTACAGAACTTCCGGCGGTTCGTCGGGAACCTTGGGTTTGGTGCTGGAACAGCCAGTGATCAGCGTAGCGACCAAGGCGAGCGACATCAGCAGGCGAGACTTCTTTCCCATCAACAACATCCGGTCCATTTCCACGAAATTGGCAAAGTATCCGTTATGCTTGGCTAAAAGAAAAGCTAGAATACCCGGATTATTTCGAATTGATACCCCCGCTCAAGAGACCATACATGAGCCAGCATATTGAACTGACAGGCGAATTTCAGGATCACCAATTCGGGCAGCGACTCGACCAGGCCCTGGCCGAATTGTTTCCAGACTACTCCAGAACCCGCATCAAGGAGTGGATTTTACAGGACAGAGTGACCCTGGACGGTCAGGTTGCCAATACCCCGCGCGAGAAAGTGGTGGCCGGGCAGCAGGTACATGTAGATGTCGAGTTGGAAGATGACACCCGCTGGGATGCCCAGAACATCGACCTCAACATCGTCTATGAAGATGAACACATTCTGGTGATCGACAAGCCGGCCGGTCTGGTGGTCCACCCGGGCGCCGGCACGCCGGACGGCACCATACTGAACGCCCTGCTGCACCGCTACCCCGGCATCGCCGAGGTACCCCGTGCCGGCATAGTGCACCGTCTGGATAAAGACACCACTGGCCTGATGGTGGTTGCCAAGACGATCCCGGCCCAGACCCATCTGGTGGAGGCGCTGCAGGCGCGTCAGATCACCCGTGAATACGAGGCCGTCGCCATAGGTCACATGACCGCAGGCGGCACTGTGGATGCTCCCATCGGTCGTCACCCGACCCAGCGTACCCATATGGCTGTGGTGCCCAATGGCCGTCCTTCCGTGACCCACTACCGGGTGCACGAGAAGTTCCGTGGCCACACCCGTCTGCGTCTGCGTCTGGAAACCGGTCGTACCCACCAGATCCGTGTCCACATGGCGCACATCAAGCATCCGCTGGTGGGGGATCCCGCTTACGGTGGCCGTCTGCGCCTGCTGCGCAATGCGACCCCTGAGCTGACCCTGGCCCTGCGCAACTTCAACCGCCAGGCGCTGCACGCCACCATGCTGAAGCTGGCTCACCCCATCACCGGCGAAGTCATGGAGTGGCACTCTGCCACGCCGCAAGACATGCTGGATCTGATGGAAGTGCTGCGTGCCGATACGCTCGCCAATCCGGATGATTTAGTCTGGAGTTGATGCCAGGTCGGTACCGATGAGAGTGCTGCGTACAGTTAACGCTCGCCAACCCGGACGATCTGGTCTGGAGCTGATGCGATAGGGCCTGCGTCGGTTTCTGCCGCCGTCCGGCCCGAAGAGATGACAAACGGGGTTCCCTTTCAGGAGCCCCGTTTTTATATCCGTGAATGGAAGGAGTCACAGATGAACTGGATTGAACCCGACTGGCCCGCTCCTGGCAATGTCAGGGCCCTGTCGACCACCCGGGATGGCGGCCTGAGCGAAGGGGTCTTCGCCGGTCTCAACCTGGGTGCCCATGTGGGGGACGAGCCGGCACGGGTCGAGGCCAACCGTGTCCGCCTGCAGCAGGCGGCGCAGATCCCCGGGCCCCTCAACTGGCTCAACCAGGTGCACGGCATCGCAGTCCATAGGGTCGGCAGCGACTATGAAAAGGCGCCGGATGCCGATGCGGCCTGCGCCCACGAGGCCGGGCAGGCCTGCATAGTGATGACGGCCGACTGCCTGCCGGTGCTGTTCTGCGATCGGGCCGGCACTGTGGTGGCTGCCGCTCATGCCGGCTGGCGTGGGCTGAAGGAGGGGGTACTGGAAGCCAGTATCGCCGCCATGGGCTGCGAACCGGGGGAGATCCTGGCCTGGCTTGGCCCGGCCATCGGCCCCGCTGCGTTTGAAGTGGGTGGCGAGGTGCGCGAGGCCTTTATGGCGGAGCAGGGCGAGGCGGATGCCGCCTTCGTGCCTTCCAGCCATGAGGGCAAGTGGCTGGCGGATATCTACCAGCTGGCCCGATTGCGCCTGGCCCGCGCCGGTGTGAATGCTGTCTATGGCGGCGAATACTGCACCTTCAGCGACAGCGAGCAGTTCTACTCTTATCGCCGCGATGGCCAGACCGGCCGCATGGCCTCCATCATCTGGCTGACGCCTTGACGAATCTCCCGCCCTGCATCTTGCAAGGGCGGGGATCCTGCCAGCGCCCTCGTTGCAGAAAAAATAACCAGGCCCGCCCCTTGAAATAGCCCGTACGGGCCTCATCTTTCATCTCAGAAAGTTATGTTGTTTGCCGCGCAAGCGGCGTGTCTGTTTCAAAGGGGGAGTGCAATGCGCCTCGATCGCCTGACCAGCAAATTCCAAGTCGCTATTTCCGATGCCCAGTCTCTCGCACTGGGTCGTGACCACCAATTCATCGAACCCGTCCACCTGATGACTGCCCTGCTCAATCAGGATGGCGGCTCCATCCGCCCGCTGCTGACCCTGACCGGGATGGACATCAATGCCCTGCGCTCCCGTCTCGGCGAGGAGCTAGACCGCCTGCCCAAGGTGAGCGGCGTCGAAGGGGACGTGCAGCTTTCCAACGGCCTCGGCCGTCTGCTCAATGTCTGTGACAAGCTGGCCCAGCAGCGCAAGGATCAATTCATCTCGTCCGAGCTGTTCGTGCTGGCAGCCCTCGACGAGAAGGGCAACCTGGGGGAGCTGCTGCGCGCCCAGGGGCTGACCAAGGAAAAACTCGAGCAGGCCATCGACAAGGTCCGTGGCGGCAAGAAGGTGGATGATGCCAACGCCGAGGAGAACCGCCAGGCGCTGGAGAAGTACACCATAGACCTCACCGAGCGGGCCGAACTCGGCAAGCTCGACCCCGTCATCGGGCGGGATGAAGAGATCCGCCGTACCATCCAGGTGTTGCAGCGCCGCACCAAGAACAACCCCGTGCTGATCGGGGCCCCCGGCGTCGGCAAGACCGCCATCGTCGAGGGGCTGGCCCAGCGCATCATCAACGGCGAGGTGCCGGAAGGGCTCAAGAACAAGCGGGTGCTGTCGCTGGACATGGGGGCCCTGGTGGCCGGTGCCAAGTATCGCGGCGAATTCGAGGAGCGGCTGAAAGCCGTGCTCAGCGATCTTGCCAAGGAGGAGGGCAGCGTCATCCTCTTCGTGGACGAGCTGCACACCATGGTCGGCGCCGGCAAGGGCGAGGGGGCCATGGACGCTGGCAACATGCTCAAACCCGCCCTGGCGCGCGGCGAGCTGCACTGCGTCGGTGCCACTACCCTCGATGAATATCGCCAGTATGTGGAGAAGGATGCCGCCCTGGAGCGCCGTTTCCAGAAGGTGCTGGTGGAGGAGCCCTCGGTGGAGGACACCATCGCCATCCTGCGTGGCCTGAAGGAGCGCTATGAGCTGCACCACCATGTGCAGATCACCGACCCGGCCATCGTGGCGGCGGCCCAGCTGTCCCACCGCTACATCGCGGATCGCCAGCTGCCTGACAAGGCCATCGACCTCATCGATGAGGCGGCGGCCAGCATACGGCTGCAGATCGACTCCAAGCCGGAGTCCCTGGACCGCCTCGAGCGGCGCATCATCCAGCTCAAGCTGGAGCAGCAGGCGCTGATGAAGGAGGACGACGACGCCAGTCGCAAGCGGCTCGATCTGCTCAACCATGAGCTGACCGAGAAGGAGCGGGAATATAACGAGCTGGAAGAGGTGTGGAAGGCCGAGAAGGCCGCCCTCGCCGGTACCCAGCACATCAAGGCGGCGCTGGAGCAGGCCCGTCAGGATCTCGAGGTGGCCCGCCGGGCCGGGGATCTCGGTCGCATGTCCGAGCTGCAATATGGCCGCATCCCCGAGCTGGAGAAACAGCTGGATCTTGCCACCCAGGCGGAGATGCAGGAGACCAGCCTGCTGCGCAACCGGGTCACCGATGTGGAGATCGCAGACGTGCTGGCGCGCTGGACCGGTATTCCGGTGGCGCGGATGCTGGAAGGGGAGCGCGACAAGCTGCTGCGGATGGAGGATCAGCTGCACAGCAGGGTGATCGGTCAGGAAGAGGCGGTGGACGCAGTCTCCAACGCCATCCGCCGCTCCCGGGCCGGGCTCTCCGATCCGAACCGCCCCATCGGCTCCTTCCTGTTCCTGGGGCCCACCGGGGTGGGCAAGACAGAGCTGTGCAAGGCGCTGGCGGAGTTCCTGTTCGATACCCAGGACGCCATGGTGCGCATTGACATGTCCGAGTTCATGGAGAAGCACAGCGTGGCCCGTCTGGTGGGGGCGCCTCCGGGATACGTGGGCTACGAGGAGGGGGGTTATCTCACCGAGGCGGTACGCCGTCGCCCCTACTCGGTGATCCTGCTGGACGAGGTGGAGAAGGCGCACCCGGACGTGTTCAACATACTGCTGCAGGTGCTCGATGATGGCCGCCTGACCGATGGTCAGGGCCGCACCGTCGATTTTCGCAACACCGTGGTGATCATGACCTCCAACCTCGGCTCGGATCTCATCCAGGAGCACTACGCCGAGAAGGACTACGAGGAGATGAAGTCCCTGCTGATGGAGCTGTTGACCCGCAGCTTCCGCCCGGAGTTCATCAACCGGATCGACGAGACTGTGGTGTTCCACCCGCTCGGCGAGGATCACATCAAGTCCATCGCCCGGATCCAGCTCAAGAGCCTGATGGGTCGTCTGGAGTCCCAGGGCTTCGAGGTGGAGGTGAGCGAGGAGCTGCTGACCAAGCTGGTCCACGCCGGCTTCGATCCCGTCTACGGGGCGCGTCCCCTCAAGCGGGCCATTCAGCAGAAGGTGGAAAACCCGCTGGCCCAGGCCCTGCTCAGCGGTCGGGTCATCCCCGGCAAGCGGCTGCTGCTGGGTGCCGACAGCAACGGGCTCACCATGACCCAGTGATGGGTTGTCGACTCAAAACGCAGGCCTTGTGCCTGCGTTTTGTTTTCAGGGGGATTGAGATGCTGACGTTTTCCGTCTTGGTGGATGATGAGGTTCATCTGCCTGGTTGTCTGCCCGAGCGAGGGTTGGCGCTGCTGCTGGAGTGTGACGGCCTCAGGGTGTTGTTCGACAGTGGTCGGGGCCGGGCGCTGCGCCATAACGCCGCCGTGATGGGGGTCGATCTCGGCTCCCTCACCCACGTCGTGCTGTCCCACGGTCATTACGACCATGTGGGTGGCATCGGCTCCCTGCCCGTCTACCCCGATCCCATCCCGCTGATCGCCTGCCCGGATGTGTTCAATGAGCGGGGCTACTTCCTGCCGTTGCTGCCCCGGCGCTACAACCTCTACCGCCTCTCGGGCGATCTGGATCCGCAACAACTGGCGGCGAGAGGGCTGCTCCCTCACTGTTCGGCCGAGCCGGTCTGGCTGTCCGAGCGGCTGGTGTTCCTGGGATCCATACTGCGACGGGATCAGGCCAGACCCTCCTTGCTGGGTTACATGGTGCGAGGCGGGCGAGTGGAGAAGGATCTCATCAGCGACGACTCGGCGCTGGTCTACAAGAGCGAGCAGGGCCTCATCGTCTTCATCGGCTGCGGTCATGCCGGGGTCGAGAACATAGTGCAGCGGGCCAGGGAGGTGTGTGCCGACGATAGAGTGCACGCCGTCATCGGCGGCCTACACCTGAAATTTTCCGGCCCGCGGCGGGCGGCGGCGCTGGGGTCCTATCTGCAACGGGAAGGGGTCGGCAGCCTCTTTGCCTGCCACTGTACCGGCAAGTGGAAGGTGGGGCTGCCACGGCAAACCCAGATAGGGGCGGGTTTTGAGCATGTGTTCCCGTCCCAGAAACAGTGAGCCTGAGCCAGGGGGGAAGCGAGCCCGGCCAGTGCGGCGGCGATGAGGCCATCGGCCAGCACCACGCCAGCCCTCGGGCTGGCGTTTTTTATTGTCGCAGCATGTTGGCGTTAACATGGCGATAACTATTGGTCATCGAATTGTAGTGATAGGCTTCATACCATTAATGACGCCATTGTCATTGTCAGGAGAGGGAGCCTTTGCCAATGAGAACACGATTTTCGCTCATGTTGCTGTGCAGCAGCCTGGTGCCCCTGGCGGCACAGGGGGCGCAAGCGATCGAGGATGTGCCCCAGATCTGCGCCACCTGCCACGGGATAAACGGCGTGCCCAAGGAGTCGAACATCCCCAATCTCTGGGGGCAGTCGGAGGCCTACCTGAGCGAGCAGTTGCGCGCCTTTCGCAGCGGCAAACGGGTCAGCGACTTCATGAATCCCATCATCTACCAGTTGAGCGACGAGCAGATAGCCCGGGCGGCCAGCCATTTTGCCAGCCAGGCCGCCGCCAAGGAGGTGAGTCTGCACTGGAGCGGCGACAAGTGGCCCGGGGACATGGAGACGGGGGAGCGGCTGGCCCTGGCCGGCAAACCCGAGCGCAATCTGCCGGCGTGCGTGGCTTGCCACGGCCCGAGTGGCGTCGGCGTCATGCCCCTGTTTCCCTGTTTCCCCGTCTCGCCGGTCAGGATCCCGCCTACCTCAAGCGCCAGTTGATCTACTGGAAGGCCGACAAGCGCCCGCTTGGCGCCATGGGCTCCATGCCTGCCATCGCCAAGTCCCTCAGCGAGGCGGAAATGGACGCCGTGGCCAACTACTTCGCGGCGCAGGGGGTGGCGAAATGAAGCATGCATATCTGATGGCCTGCCTGCTGGCCGGTCTGGCTCATGGCGCAGCGTTCGAGGATCAGTTCAGCGTCCCGCTCGGGGAGAAGGCGCCCGATGGCAACTACCACAAGGTGCCCGACTGGTCTGCCGTGCCGGAGGGGGAGATGGGGGCGGCCATCAAGCGTGGCTACAGCCTGTTCGTCAACACCCAGCAGCTCAGGGGGCAGGGCCAGCCGGGGAACGGCTTGCAGTGCAGCAACTGTCACCTGGGCGCCGGCATCATTGCCGGTGCCAGTCCCATGTGGGGGGCTTATCCGGCCTATCCCGCCTATCGCAAGAAGAACAACAAGGTGAACACCTATGAGGATCGGCTGCAAGGCTGCTTCCTCTATTCGATGAATGCCAGAGAGGGCCAGCCCCCCGCCTATGACAGCCAGGCGATCCGGGATCTGGTGGCCTACTCCTACTGGCTGGCGAGCGGTGCCCCCATCAGTGACAAACTGCCCGGGCGCAACTTCTTCGCCATCGCCACACCTCCTCAGGCCCCCGACTTCAAGCGGGGCCAGAGTGTCTATGCCGAGCGGTGTGCCGATTGCCACGGCGGCGAGGGGGAGGGCAAGAAGGTGGCGGATCGCTACGTCTTCCCACCCCTGTGGGGCAAGGAGAGCTACAACTGGGGCGCGGGCATGCACGGCATCGACAAGGCGGCGGCCTTCATCAAGAGCAACATGCCGCTCTCCCAGGGAGGGAGCCTGAGCGATCAGCAGGCCTGGGATGTCTCCCTTTACATCAACAGCCACGAGCGCCCTCAGGACCCCAGGTTCAAGGGGGATCTCGGCCAGACCACCAAGGCGTTCCATGGCACCTACTCCCAATACGGCTTGCCTTCCCCGGTGGATGGGCACCTGCTGGGCAGCAAGGCGTATTGAGGGCTGAGGCAGGACTACAGAGGGGCTCAGGCCCCTTTTTTCATGGGCCGCCCGGCCGCAGGCAAAAAAAACGGCAATCCGAGGATTGCCGGGAGGAATGTATTCGATGCGACCTTGCGTGGGTTGAGCGGGTCGCAGGGGCAAGCCCCGGTTTCGCAGAGGGGCATCCAGGATGCCCCTCTCCTTACAGCCTGTCCGGACTGCGCTCTTTCAGTCCGTACCGCCACACACCTTCAGCATCCGGCATGGGTTGCCGGATACCATCAATCTGCTTACAGCATGCCCGGGACGGCAGCTTTCATCTCGGATGGCCGGACGCCGACCTGTATCTGCTGGTCTATGTGCTCCTCTGTGCCGACCCGAGATGACCCTATGCCCATGACCTGCTTACAGCATGCCCGGGATAGCTGCCTTCATCTCGGATGGCCAGACACCGACCTGGACCTGACCTATGTGCTCTTTTTGCAGCAACAGCATGGCCAGACGGGATTGGCCTATGCCGCCGCCTATGGTCTGCGGCATCCGTGCGGCCAGCAGGTCCTGGTGCCAGTCGTACTGCAGGCGATCCTCGTCGCCGGTGATGGCGAGCTGGCGGCGCAGGGCCTCTGCGTCCACCCGGATCCCCATGGAGGAGATCTCGAAGCTGTCTTCCAGCACAGGGTTCCACACCAGGATGTCGCCGTTCAGGCCGGCCAGACCCAGTTCGCTCTCGCTGCTCCAGTCGTCATAGTCCGGGGCGCGCACGTCGTGGCGCTCGCCATGGGAGAGGGCGCCGCCGATGCCGATCAGGAACACGGCCCCCAGCTCCTTGGCGATGGCGCGCTCGCGCCCCTTGGCATCGAGATCCGGGTAACGGGTCAGCAGCTCTTCGCTGTGCAGGAACTGGATCTCCGCCGGCAGGAAGGGGGTCAGCTCGTGCTCGGCGCAGACCGCGCGCTCTGTGGCCTTGATGGCGGCCCAGATGCCACGCACCGTCTCCTGCAGATAGGCCAGATCCCGGCGCTCACCCGGCATCACCTTCTCCCAGTCCCACTGATCGACGTAGACGGAGTGGATGGGGGTCAGCCTGTCCTCGTCCGGACGCAGCGCCTTCATGTGGGTGTAGATGCCCTCACCCGGGCCGAAACCGAAGCGGCCCAGGGTCTGGCGCTTCCACTTGGCCAGGGAGTGCACCACTTCGTAGCTGTGCTGCGGCAGGGTCTTCACCTTCACTTGCACCGCATTCTCGTGGCCGGAGAGGTTGTCCTGAGTGCCATCACCGACCCGGCTCAGAATGGGGGCTTGCACCTCCATCAGGCCCAGTTGCTGGGCGAGCTGGCGGGAGAACATCTCTTTGACGAAGCTGATCTGTTGTTGGCTGCGAATGTAGTGCTGTTTCATGGGAAATACCTGTTTCAAACCCGTTGGATGTGGCGATTCTTCAACAGATTGCGCACTAAATTCAATATTCGATAATAGAAATAGGCTTTACGTATTTTTTCGTTCAAAATATCCGGGCTTTTACTGATATATCGTCAACGGGAGTGCAAAAAAGTGTCGGAAAATTATCGGATCGATAATCTCGATCAGGCCATCCTCACCGCCCTGATGGAGAATGCGCGTATCCCTTACGCCGAGCTTGCAAAACAACTGCTGGTCAGCCCGGGCACCATCCATGTGCGGGTGGAGAAGATGAAGCAGGCGGGGATCATCGAGGGGACCCGGGTACAGGTGAACCCCAAGAAGCTGGGTTACGACGTCTGCTGCTTTATCGGCATCAATCTGAAGAGTGCCAAGGATTACCCCTCGGCCCTGGCCAAGTTGCAGGCGCTGGACGAGGTGGTGGAGGCCTACTACACCACGGGCCACTACAGCATCTTCATGAAGGTGATGACCCGCTCCATCGACGAGTTGCAGACCGTGCTGATCCACAAGATCCAGACCATAGACGAGATCCAGTCCACCGAAACCCTGATTTCGCTGCAAAATCCCATTCTGAGAGACGTGAAGCCCTGACCGACTGATCAGGGTGCGATATAGGGGATTCCGTACTTGTGGTAGAGGGCCTTGAGCCGGCCATCCTGTTTCATGTGCAGCAGTTCGGCGTCATAGGCCGCCATCAGGGCCGGGGTGTCGGCATCGGCCCGGGAGCGGGTCCAGACATTGAAGTAGGGGCTGGTCTTGAGGGGTTTTGGAAGGTAGCCGAGCCTGCCCTCCAGCCCCTCTTCTTTTATCTGGGTGAAGGCGGTGACCAGGGACATGGGAACCAGATCGATGCGCCCGGCGATCAGCTTGCGCAGCTGCAACTGGTTGATGGGAATCTCCTGGAAGCGATAGGTCGGGTCGGCCATGGCCGCCGTGAGCGCGGGGGTGTAGGAGAAGTCCTTGGTGACACCGATACGCCAGGGCTTGAGATCGACCAGGCTATCGTAGTGGATCTTCTCCATGTCGGCCTTGCGCACGAAGAAGTGCCAGCTATGGAGCATATGGGCCTGCTTGGGATAGAGCAGATAGGCCTCCCGCTCCGGCTTGTAGGAGTGGCTCAGCAGCAGGTCATAGACGCCGCCCTCGGCGTTGCGGGTGAGTCTGGCACCTGAATCGAGCAGCTCTATCCTGATGGGGACCCGGAGGACGCCAAAGATGGTGGTGACCAGATCCACATCCAGCCCTCGTGGCTGCCCTTTCTCATCCAGCCACTTCAGGGGGGGCTCAAGAAGGCCGCCAATGACCAGCTCCCTGGCCGACAGCCAGCAGGGCAGCAGCAAGCAGAGCACGAGCAAGATTCGCAAATCACATCTCCTGAACACTCGGGGCTGGTTTATGCGCAACGGGGTATAGTGACCAGCAGATACCTGACAAGAGACGACCCCGGATGGCAAACCCTGAAGTAGAAAGCGAACTGGATGGCATCGACAGGCTCTCTGTCCGTCTCTATCGTCTCGGTCTGAGTCTGACAGCTTTGCTGCTGTTGTGTCGAGGGGTTGGCTTGCTGGGGGGACCGGTGCCCCTGTCTCCCTCCGTCTGGCTGACCATGCTGGTGGTGGCCAGCGGCCTGTGTGGATTCTGCCTGCACATTTATGACAAGCGGGTCCGGTTTCTCCTGCAGGGGCTGGCCTGGGGCGGGTTGATGCTTGCCGCCTGCGGCGCCCCCGCCATCCTGGTGCTGGGGGCGGCCCTGGCAACCCTCAGTGGCCTGGCGTTCAAGGAGCAGTTCTGCTTCGCCATCCCGGGCATCAGGCTCTTGCCTCTGCTGTTACCCCTGCTGTGGTTGCTGGAGTTGACCCGCTTCGCCTGGGCCACGGCCCTGGTTGCCCTGGCGAGCGGCCTGCTGCTTGGCCTGCTCAGTCTGGCCAAGTGGCGCATGCCCCTGCATTTCGATATCGGCGATCGGGGACGCTATCAGCTCTAGGTGGCCTGGCACTGCTTCATCTGCGCGTTGAGGGCCTGCATCACCTGTCGGCGGTTGATGGTGCCGATCACCTTGCCCCCTTCCAGTACCGGATAGACCTTGGGCCTGGCCCCCGTCATCTGGCGGGCGAGATCCAGGATGCTGTCGTCCGGGCTGACGAACAGCGGGGTGCGGCTCATCAGATCCTCCACCCGGGTGCGGCTGTCGCAGTGATAGCTGCCGGTGAGCAGGCTGGGGATGCAGTCCTGCTCGGAGAGGAATCCGATCAGCCGTTTCTGGTCATCCAGCACCGGCAGGCCGCTCGCGTCAGCCTGATGGAGTCTGTCGAGGGCCTCGGCCAGGCCGAGTTGCGGGCTGAGGAAGTGGGTCGGGCGGCTCATGTGATTGCGGATCTGCAGCATCTGGGTGGCTCCAAAAGAGTTAAAGTGGTGTCACTATGTCCGCTGGACGGCGGACGGGGCCAATGGCTTGTGCCGTGGAGATTGATAGGCAGGGCCCCGGGTCGGCAAGCACTGACAAAAGGAGAGGTTATGCGTGCATTGGTAACGGGCTGTGGCCGTCGGCTGGGATTCTACCTGTGCGAACAGCTGGTGGCCGCAGGCTGGCAGGTGACGGGCAGCTATCGCAGCGAGCGGCCCGAGCTGGCCCGCTTGCGGGATCTGGGGGTGGAACTGGTGCAGGCGGATTTCGCCCTGGAAGGGGATGTGGCCCGCCTTGTCACGGCGCTGGGTGGCCATGACGATCTGGCGTTGATCATCCACAACGCCTCGGCCTTTGAGCCGCAGGCCGGTGAGCCGGCGGCGCAGCTGGCGCAGTTCGAGCAGTTTTATCGGGTGCATATGGCGGCCCCTTTCCAGCTGAACCGGGCCCTGGCCCCCAAGCTGGCTGGCAATCCCAACGCCAGCATCATCCACATCACCGACATCTACATTCACGCACCGGCGCCCCAGTTCGCCGCCTATGTGGCCACCAAGGCGGGGGCCCATTCGCTGGCCATGAGCTTTGCCCGGGAGCTGGCACCCGAGGTGCGGGTCAATACCATAGAGCCCGGCCCCATTCTGTTCCTCGATGAACATGGGGACGCCTGGCGCCAGCAGGTGCTGGCCCGGACGCCGCTGGCGAGGGAGGGGGGACTGGAACCCATCTGGCAGGCAGTCAGGCTCTTGATGGCAAACGACTATATGACGGGGGCCAGCATCCGGGTGGACGGTGGCCGGGCCCTCGCCGTCATCTAGCTGTCATGGGAGGGCGATGGTGCGGGGCGACGGTGGCCTGTCCGGGCCCTCGCCGCCCTGTGCCGGGCGCCTAGTGGGGTCGAATGGTCGCCTGATGGGCAGGCAGGTCCGGGTGCACGGCGGGCAGCTCCTGACGCTGCTCGGCGGGTTGGCGCAGGGTCACGGGCTGCTGGCCGAAGTTCAGCGGCGCAAACACCTTGCTGGTCTGCAGACGCAGCGTCACCTTGTGGGCGCCGACCCGCCCCCCCTCATACATCTCGGCCAGCAGATCCCCGAGATAGGCATCCACCCCGACCCCGGCGAAGGCATCCCTCTCGTGGCTGGCCAGGATGTCGATGTCGAGGGGCCTGTCCGTCACCTTGCACAGGGGATTGCCGCGATCCCGCCCATGGGCCAGCTCCATGGTGACGAATTCGGCTTTCAACTGGGCGGCGGAGAGCTCGCTCTGGACGACGAACAGGCAGTTGAGAAAGTCATGGCGCGACTGCATCCCCACCGGTTTGGTCTGGATCACCGAACTCAGACGCAGCTGGCCGAAGCGGGCCAGTAGCTCTTCCACGGCCTGGCTGACGTGCTGGATGGGGTCTAGGTTGGATCCAATGCTGCAGAGGTAAAACATGGTTGCCATTCCTTGGGTTGGGCTCGTCTGAAATATATACGCAGCTCACGGTTATCGGATTTACTATGAATTAACATGCCGTTATCTGTTGTGATCCAACTCTGATTGGCAGAAAGGAGGTTCATATGAGTGTGGAAATGAAGTGGGCGCTGTTGACCGCCTCAGGTGCCCTGGCAGTGATCCTGATAATCTGCCTGGCGTCCGTCGGTCTGGCGTGAATCCGGACCCCGAGTGCAATCAAACCGGCCCCCTGGCCGGTTTTGCTTTTTCATGGAGTGCGGATATGCTGGCCCACCCATGACGAATCGAGACAGCAGAAGATGACCAAGGTTCGGCCCCGTTCCCTGCTCCAGGTGGTATTGATGGGCTTCGTGCTGGTGCTGATGCCCCTGGGGGGCATGATCTGGCACGACAGCCAGGCGCTCTCCCACCTGGGTCAGCTGACCAGCGACGAGATGGAGCGCGCGGTGCGGGATACCCGCCGGGCAACCCTGCTCACCACCCAGGCCATCGATCTGGAGCGCACCTTGCGCCGCTATGCGGTGCTGGGGGACGAACGTATCCTCGGCAGCTATCAGCAGCAGCTGGCCCGCTATCGCGAGCTGCTCGCCACCCATCGGCAGTCCATCCCGGATGCCGCCGCCTACACGGATCTCGAGGCCACCCTGGCCTGGCTGGATGGCTTGCAGGATCTGCGCAAGGCCAGACAGGAGGCGACCAGCCCCAAATTCACCCGGTTCAATGAGCTCAACCAGCAACTGGAAGTGGTCACCCGCAGCCAGGTCGATGAGCATGTGGCGGGCATGCGGGCGGCCATCGCCGAACTGAGGAAGGAGATCTGGTGGGTGAGCGGCTTCGTGGCGGGGCTCAGCCTGTTGCTGGTGCTGCTGTTTACCTACCTCATCATCCACCCCGTGCGTCAGATTGAGTCGCGGATCCTGAGCCTGGGAGCCGGTGTCGAGCCGGACAAGCGCCCGGTGGATGGCCCCGCCGAACTGGTGCTGCTGGGAGAGCGGATCGGCTGGCTGCACGACAAGCTCAAGGAGCTGGAACAGCAGAAGTACCAGTTCCTGCGCCACGTCTCCCACGAGCTGAAGACCCCCCTCGCCGTGCTGCGGGAGGGGGCAGATCTGCTCTCCGAACAGCTGGTGGGGCCGCTCAATGGGGATCAGCAGGAGATCTGCCAGATGCTGGAGGAGAACAGCCGCCGGCTGCAGACCCTGATCGAGCGCCTGCTCGATTTCAACCGCCTCAGCCAGCAGGAGGTGTTCAGCCTGACGGCGGTGCCGCTGGCCCCCTTGCTGTCAGAATTGTCTGCAGAATACCGGCTGGCGCTGGAATCCAAACAAATCAGTGTACACTTGCCGCCCGAGCCCATCAGCCTGCAGGCCGAGCCCTATCGTCTGCGACTCATCCTCGACAACCTGTTTTCCAACGCGGTCAGTTATGGCGCCAAGGGTGGCCAGATCTGGATCCGTGCCGGCCAGGATGCCAACGGCAGCTGGCTGGAGGTGGCCAACGAAGGGCCCGTCATCCCGCCAGACGAGCGGGAGCGGATCTTCGAGCCCTTCGAGCAGGGCAGCATAGTGCGCCAGGGGTTGTTGAAAGGATCCGGGATGGGCCTCTCCATTGCCCGCGAGTCGGCGATGAGTCTGGGGGGCGAGCTTAAATTAATTGAGGATAAACAGGCCGATGTCTGTTTCCGGCTGGATTTGAACGTGCGCCCAAGCTGACGGGCGCGGCGGCTACCCCGCAGGTGCGGGCGGCGCATTGACACAGAATATGAGAGGAACGGGCAGGTGCCTGTTCCCCACCAGGATCTGAAGTGGCATTCAAGATGAAACGATTCGTTGTACCCGTATTGATGATGAGCCTGCTTGCAGGCTGCTCCCTGCTGCCATCGCGCAGCCTGACAGAGCCCTCCGAGCAGGTCCTCGCCAAGCGGATGGAGTTCGCCAACAAAGAGATGCAGGTACGCCTGCAATACTCGGACTGGCTGCTGGCCAGCCGTCCCCAGCAGCGGGCGCAGGAGCGCGAGCGGCTGGCCGGTGCCACCGATCTCGAGAGCCGGGTCAGCCTGGCCATGGTCAACACCCATCCGTCCGAGTCGGTGGCGAGCCGCCGGGCCGGGCTGGACAAGCTCAAGGCCCTGCTGCCCGAGCTCGGCCTGGATGCCCAGGCCTTCCTGCGCAGCTGGATAGCCCTCGGCGAGGAGCTGCTGGCCCGTGACAGTCGCCGCGACGATCAGAGCCAGGAGGTGCAGCGTCTGCGCCGCCAGATAGAGCAGCTCTCCGCCATCGACGAACAGCTCAACCAGCGCAAGCTCAATGGGGGCGCCCAGCCATGACGTGCCGAGGGCGTGCAAGGCAGGGAACAACAACAGGTCTTCAGGGTAAAGGGGTGAGAGCATGAGTCGCATTCTGCTGGTGGACGACGATGCCAGCCTGCTCAAGCTGATGAGCATGCGCCTGCGCAGTCAGGGTTACGAGGTGGATACCGCCGACAGCGCCGAGGGGGCGCTGGACAGGTTGCGTCAGCAGCGGGCCGATCTGGTGCTGAGCGACCTGCGGATGGGCGGCATGGACGGACTGGCGCTGTTCGAGCGGATCCAGTCCCAGTGGCTCGGCATGCCGGTCATCATCATGACCGCCCATGGCACCATCCCCGACGCCATCCAGGCGACCCGTTCCGGGGTGTTCAGCTTTCTCACCAAGCCCATCGACAAGGACGAGCTGCTGGTCACCATAGAGCACGCCCTGAGTCTGACCCGCCCGAAACAGCAGCACGAGTGGCAATCCCTCATCCAGACCCGCAACCCCCAGATGGAGCAGTTGCTGATCCAGGCGAGCAGCATCGCCGCCATGGAGGTGCCCGTGCTGATCCTGGGCCCTTCGGGCTCCGGCAAGGGGGTGATGACCCAGGCGCTGCATCAGGCAAGCCGTCGCCGTGACCAGCCGCTGCACACCATCAATTGTGCCGCGCTGCCCTGGCCTGTGCTGGACTTGCAGCTGTTTGGCGAGGATGGACAGTCCGGCCTGTTCGAGCAGGCCAAGGGGGCGACCCTCTTCCTCGACGAGATAGGGAATCTGTCGGAGTCGTTGCAGGCCAAGTTGCTGCAGGTGCTGGCGGAATATGGTCAGGGCACCCCCGAGGTGCGGGTCATCAGCTCCAGCCATCAGGATCTGGTTACCGCCATGGAGGAGGGGCGTTTTCGGGAGGATCTCTTCTACCGCCTCAACGTGGCCAACATCACCCTGCCGCCCCTCAGTGCCCGCAGCGAGGATATCCCCCTGCTGGCGCGCCAGGCGCTGGACGACTATCGCAGTCGTCACGACAACTGCGCCGCCCTCGGCTTTTCGCCGGAGGCGCTGGCCCTGCTGGCGGCGGCGGCCTGGCCCGGCAACGTCCGTCAGCTCTATGGGGTGGTGGAGCAGCTCGCCAGCCTCTGCTGCAGCCCGGTGATCGGCGCCGCCATGGTGGAATCGGCCCTGAGCGGTGGCGTCGGTGGCATTCCCTCGTTCAACGAGGCCCGCGCCGAGTTCGAGAAGGAGTATCTGATCCGCCTGCTGCGCACCACGGAGGGGAATGTGACCCTGGCGGCCAACATGGCGGGAAGAAACCGCACCGATTTTTACAAGTTATTGAATCGGCACGGTATCGAGGCGGCAAACTTCAAATCGAAGGGATGAGCGAGGCGGGAGCGGCTAGTCGGCGACTTGCCGCTACCCTTGTTCAGGCCGGATCGGTCACGCCGGTGCTTGCCTGGGCCTTCCGGGTTTTGTGGGAGAGCCAGAGGCCGCTCGCCTTCATCAGGTAGCCAAAGAGCGCGCCTATCACCAGGGAGGGCAGGATGAGCCGCCACTCCCCCGCCGCCCCGAAGGTGGCGCAGCAACCGGCGAAGGTGCCGGGAATGTAGCCCAGCCACTGCTGCCTGGCCTGCACGCACATCAGGGTCGCCACCACACCCGTCATCAGATAGCCCGCCATGCCGGCCCCCCACCAACCTTCGCCGTGGATCAGCAGCAGTGCCCACAGCATGCCGCTGGCATTGCACAGCAGGGTCTGCAGCAGCGCCTTGTAACCGCCGCTCGAGGCGAAATAGCTGGTACAACCGAGGAAGCCGACCCAGGAGATGAGGCCGAGGGCGGCGGCCAGTCCGCCCCAGACGGCGGAGAGGATCCCGGTCGTGATGGCGATGGCGATCAATGGGCTCATGGCATGACTCTCAGTGGTTGAATTCGGAAAAGGAGGCAGCCTACCCTTCGGCAAGGGGGCGGCAAGCAGGGGCCGGATTGTGTGTGATCTCCGTCACTCTTTTCAACTCGGGAATACGCTTGCGCTCGCGAAAAAAATTCATTGGAGGCGTCCTTGGCCTTCGACCATAGTTAGAGGCCCTGTCCTGCTCATGGAGTGAGTCTGATGGCGCCAAACGTGATAGTCCCCCTGCTGGTATTCATTCTGCTGTTCCTGGTCGGCACCATGGCCAAGGCACTGCCTCTTTACCAGCCCATGTAAATTTGTGTGAAATAAAACTCGGCCGGGGCGGGTCTTATGGTTGTCAGCCTCATTGCCCCGGGAGTTTTCCATGTTGATCAAGCGCCGTTCCTCTCATCACCTCACCGAACAGGATGTCACGCCGGAAGCCGTCTATCAGGATCGCCGACTCATTCTGAAAGGGCTGGGACTGAGTGCCGCCACCCTGGCGTTTCCCACCCAGGCCAGCCTGCTGGATCTCTTCTCCGCCGAGGAGTCGACCCCGGCGCCTGCCACCAAACCACTCAATTACAAGGCTGCGACCCGGCAGGACGGATTGACCCTGACGCCGCTGGAGAAGGCGACCAGCCACAACAACTTCTATGAGCTCGGCACCGACAAGGGGGATCCGGCGCGCAACGCCCACTACCTCAAGCCCGAGCCCTGGACGCTCAAGGTGGAGGGGGAGGTGGCCAACCCCTTTACCCTGGATGTGTGGGATCTCATCAACAAGAGCACCCTGGAGGAGCGGATCTACCGGCTGCGCTGCGTGGAGGCCTGGTCCATGGTGCTGCCTTGGAGCGGCATCCCGCTGGCGGATCTGATCCGTCGGGCCGAGCCCAACAGTCGCGCCAAGTTCGTGGCGTTCGAGACCCTCTATGATCCCGAACAGCTGCCGGGACAGGCCTCCCGCTCCCTCGGCGGCGGCATCGATTATCCCTATGTGGAGGGCTTGCGTCTCGACGAGGCGATGCACCCGCTCGCCTTCCTGGCGATGGGGCTCTACGGCAAGACGTTGCCAGCCCAGAACGGGGCGCCCATCCGGCTGGTGGTGCCCTGGAAGTACGGCTTCAAGAGCATCAAGAGCATCGTCTCCATCCGTCTGGTGGAGGAGATGCCTCCCACCACCTGGAACCTGCTGGCACCGAACGAATATGGTTTCTATGCCAACGTCAATCCCGAAGTGGATCATCCGCGCTGGAGCCAGGCCAGCGAGCGCTTCATCGGCGAGGGGGGCATCTTCGGCGCCAAGCGCCAGCCGACCCTGATGTTCAACGGCTATGGCGACGAGGTGGCCTCCCTCTATCAGGGGATGGATCTGCGCAAATGGTATTGAAACTGACGCTCTGCCCGAATGGTCTTGTGCCCCCTTCTCCCCTGGTGGGAGAAGGGTTGGGGATGAGGGCTGGGAACAACATAACGGGAACTGCGATATGACGCCGAGACTGAAAACAGCCCATATCAAAGGCTTGCGCCTGCTGGTACACCTGGCCTCGCTCGGTTTTCTGCTCTGGCTGGGCTATGCGGTGCCGGCCGGGTTGCTGGGGGGGGATCCGGTGCAAGGGCTGACCCACTACCTCGGCAAGGGGGCACTGCACCTGCTGCTGCTCACCCTGCTGGTGTCGCCGCTGGCCAAACGCTGGCGCCAGGGGCAGCTCATCAAGCTGCGCCGCCCCCTCGGGCTCTGGTGCGCGACCTGGGCCGGCTTGCATTTCATGGTGTGGCTGGGGCTGGATCTGCAGTTCGACTGGGGGCTGATCGGCGGCGAGCTGGTGAAGCGCAGCTACATAGTGGTGGGCATGGTGGCGCTGTTGTTGCTGCTGGCGCTCAGCATCACCTCGATCCCGGCCCTGCTGCGGGTCATGGGGCCAAGCTGGCAGAAGCTGCACAACTGGATCTATGCGGTGGCCCTGCTGGTGCCGGTGCACTACTGGTGGTCGGTCAAGAGTGGCTGGCAGGAGCCCCTCATCTACCTGTTGCTGGCGGGGGGGCTGTTGTGGCCGCGGCGAGAGAAACTGCTGCGTCCCTGGCGCCAGCGCCGGCAGCAACGCCAGAAACTGAAAGAGGCGTGACTGGCCACGCCCTCATCCCCGCGCAGCGCACCTAGAAAAAGAGGCCTAATCGGCCTCTTTTTTGGTGATCTCTCCGCTGTAGGCATCGACCTGCAGCTGCACTCGCCTATCGTCGGCGTCCAGGGTTTCCACCTCGAATTTGTCCCCTTCCAGCTCGACTTCCCGAATGTCGTGGTACCCTTGTGCCAGCAACAGCTTGACCAGGGCCGGCATGTCGAGACGCGCCTGAGCCGCCCAGCCAAGGGTGGAAAAAAGGCAGAGGATCAGCAGGATACTGCGTGGGATCATATTCATTCCGGATTCATGGCTGGCACACTATAAACGGCATTATGTTAGGTTTTGAGAGATGAATCACCCATGAATAGCGCGCTGCCCCTGCTTGGATTGCTGCTGCCGATGCTGGCCCAGGCGGCCCAGCCGAACGAGGCCTTGCTGCAACAGGCGGTCAGCGAGGGGCGGATCCGGCCTTTTCATGAGTTGATGGAGGTGGCTTCCCGCCTGCCGGTGCGCGTACTGCGCGTCGATCTGGGGGAGGAGGACGGGGTCTGGCTCTACGAGCTTCGGCTCATCGACGACGAGAACAGCGTCATCAAGGTGGGCTATCGCGCCGACAACCTGGAGATGGTGTGGCTCAAGGGTCATCATCTGGAGCGCCTGTTCGAGCCTCGTCCGCCCCCGGAAGAGGAGTGATCCGCCGCATGCTCCCCGCCTTGATGACTCGTCCCCCAATCGCCGCCGCGACAGGCGCAACTCTGCTTTGGATACCCATTTATGCGAATTCTGATAGTTGAAGATGAAAAGATCCTGGCGGGCCAGCTGGCGGAACAGCTGCGCCTGTCCGGGTTTGTGACCGATCTCTGCCACGATGGCAACGAGGCGGGTTTTCTCGGCGAGACCGAACCCTACGACGCCATCATTCTGGATCTCGGCCTGCCGGGTCGCGATGGCCTGAGCGTGCTCAAGGAGTGGCGCAGCAAGGGGATAGACACACCCGTGCTGGTGCTGACTGCCCGTGGCCAGCTGCACGAGAAGATAGAAGGGCTCAACGCCGGGGCAGATGACTACCTCACCAAGCCGTTCCAGGTCGCCGAGCTGGTGGCCCGGGTACAGGCCCTGGTGCGGCGGGCGGCGGGCAACGCCAGCTCCATCCTGGAGATTGGCGGGGTGCGGCTCGACATGGCGGCCTCTCAGGTATGGTACGAAGGGACCCCCATCAAGCTCACCGCCCACGAGTTCCGGGTGCTGGGTTACCTGATGCAGCACAGGGGCAAGGTGGTGTCCCGCAGCGAGCTGATCGACCACATCTATGCCCAGGATTTCGATCGCGACTCCAACACGGTGGAGGTGTTCATCGGCCGGATCCGCAAGAAGACCCACGCAGATCTGATCGAGACGGTGCGCGGTCTCGGCTACCGGATCAACGAGTGAGACGGGCGTTGATGCCAGCACGGCTGGGGGGCGGTGAATGAGGCTGGTGCGTACCCTGCGGGGACGGTTGGTGGCCATAGCACTGGTCTGGTGCGGGCTCTTCCTGTTCGCCACCGGCTTCAGCCTGCAGACCATGATGCGCAACTACTGGCAGGAGGCGGAGGCCGACGGCCTGCGGTTGCAGCTCTACGATCTGCTCTCCCGCCTCGAGATCCAGCCCGACGGCCTGCCCGTGGTCACCGAGCCCATGGCGGATCCCCGTTTCCGCCAGCCCTATTCCGGCTATTACTGGCAGCTTGAGCTGGGGGATGCCGTGGTCAGCCGCTCCCGCTCCCTGTGGGATGTGCATCTGAGCGCCCACGGCCTGAAGTCGGCCTTCGGGGATCCGGATCTCTTCGTCGGCAAGGGGCCCAACAAGGAGCCCTTGCTGATCATGACTCGCACCGTGCTGCTGCCGGGCTCTGACAAGGTGTTTACTCTGGTGATGGCCAAGGACAGCAGCGCCCTGACCCAGACCCTGAAGAAGACCCGGATCAGCCTCTTCCTCGGTCTCGGCTTCGCGGCCGCCGGTCTGGTGCTGGGTTTCATGTTCCAGATCGTCTACGGCCTGCGTCCGCTCCATCTGCTGCGCCGCGAGCTGGGCCGGGTCCATCAGGGCCATCAGGAGGGGTTCAGGCTGCGCTATCCGCTGGAGATCCAGCCGCTGGTGGAAGACATCAACCGCCTGCTGCACCACTACGGCGAGCTGCTGCAGCGGGCCCGCTCCCACACCGGCAACCTGGCTCACGCCCTCAAGACGCCGCTGAGCATAATGCGCAATCAGGTGGCCCAGCTGCCCCCCGAGGATCAGGCCGCCATCGGCGAGCAGCTCGACCAGATCCAGCGCCACATCGACTATCACCTCGGCAAGGCGCGGGTCACCGGGGCCGCCAAGATCCTCGGGGTCTCGACCCCGGTGCGGGCGCGGGTGGAGTACATCTGTCGCGCCTTCTCCCGTCTCTACCCGGGCAAGACGGTGGACCTGCAGGTGCCGGCCAACCTGGCGGTCGGGGTGGAGGAGCAGGACTTCGACGAGATGGTGGGCAACCTGCTGGAGAACGCCTTCAAGTGGTCTGCCAGCGAGCTGCGCATCTCCAGCGCCGAGCTGGGGGGCTGGATCACCCTGCGTATCGAGGACGACGGCCCCGGCATGAGCGAGGATCAGATAGCCAAGGCGGTGCTGCGCGGGGTGCGCCTCGACGAGAAGGTGCCGGGCTCCGGGCTCGGCCTCAACATAGTCTCAGACCTGGCCGAAGCCTATCGTGGCAGCCTCATCATGGGGCGCGCCGAGCTGGGAGGGCTTGCCGCCTCCCTCTCCCTGCCCAAGGTGGCCAGGGTCGACGGTTAGCGTTCGTATGAGCGAGGCGGCCCGGCATGGGCCGCTCGGGCCCGGGTCGTCCTCCGAGGTAGCATGGGGGGCGCACCAGGCATAAGATAGAGTCCTTAATTCAAGTGGTAGGAAGGGTAGCAATGACTGACGATCCATGGGCGCTGTGCCATCTCGATGATTCGTTCGATGCCTCCGTGCTGGGTACCAAGGGGGCCCAGATCCAGTGGTTTGAGGACAGGGAGTCCCTGATCCAGTTCCTGCTGGAGGACTTTGTCGATCTGCTGGCCGATGTGGGCGAACTGGACGAGGATCAGACCGAGAGCGCCCGCGAGCGCTTCACCCTGCTGGTGGAGCAGAGTCAGGACGATCGCACCCTGATGGATGCCATCAACGATCTCGCCTCCGGCCTGCGCCGCATCGCCTGGCTGGGGCCGCTCTCCGAGCTTGCCGAGATTAGCGACGACTTCGCGAGCGGTCTGCGCGCCTTCTTCTGGACCCAGTATGATGGGGATGAAGATGACCCCGAAGCCTGGGTGCCGGAAGAGCTCTGGCCCCATCTCGTCGAGTGTGCGGAAGAGTACATGGTTGAGGGAGACTTCTGATCCACCTTGGCTGCGCTCTGGCGGCAAGGCGGGCAAGAGTAGATGGTGGAAGATGACTTCTGAGTCACATCGGAAACCACGATAAAAAACGGCGCCTTATGGCGCCGTTTTTGTTTTCACCCGGGATCAGGCGTTGGCCGGTACCTCATGGGCTGTGTTGACGAGTTCTGGCCCGCTGTATTTCTCGATCTGCAACTGGGCCATGTGACCGCAGTTGCCTTGCGCCAGGCTGGAAGAGCCCTCGTCGAAGGTGAGGCAGTTGACGTTGCCGTTCTTGCAGATGGCGCCCACCTCGCCCGGTTTGGCCGGATCGAACCAGGCTCCTTCGCAGATCCGCACCACGCCGGGGCGAATGTCTTTCGAGAGCAGCGCCCCCACCAGGATCTGGCCGCGCTCGTTGAAGGCGCGCACCAGGTCCCCGTCCTGGATGCCGCGCGTCTTGGCGTCGTCCGGGTGGATCAGTATGGCCTCCCGATCGGCGATGGCGAACTTGTCCCGCAGGGGGGTGTTGTCCAGCTGGGAGTGCAGCCGCTGGGTCGGGTGGGAGGTGTTGAGCGACAGCGGATAGCGCGCGGCCACCTCGCTCTTCACCCACTCTTTGGGCTCATACCACTTGGGGTGACCGGCGCAGTCGGCATAGCCCATGCCGGCTACCGTGTTGGAGAAGATCTCTATCTTGCCGGACGGGGTGCCGAGCGGGTTGAGCAGCGGGTTCTCGCGAAAATCGGCGTGACGGATCCACTGGTGGTTCGCCTCCGGGATCGGGAAGCGGATGTAGTTGTTGGACTCCCAGAACATGCTGAACGGCGGCAGCGCGACCCGGGCACCCCGGGCCTGGGCGGCCATGCCGTCGTACATCTGCTTGAGCCACAGCATCTCGTCCTTGCCCTCGGTATAGGCCTCCTGCAGGCCCAGCTTGGCGGCGATGGCGCTGAAGATGTCGAAGTCGTTGCGGGCCTCATGCTGGGGCGGCACGCACTGGTGCATGGGGAACACATAGCGCTGGGAGTAGTCGCCCCCCATCTCCAGATCGTTGCGCTCGTAGCTGGTGGTGACCGGCAGCACTATGTCGGCGTGCTTGGCGGTGGCGGTCCAGTAGGGTTCGTGGACTATCACGGTCTGCGGCTTGCGCCAGGCCTGCAGCAGGTTGTTGGTGTCCTGGTGGTGGTGGAAGGGGTTGCCGCCCGCCACGTAGACCAGCTTGATGTCCGGATAGGTCACCTTGCGGCCGTTGAAGTCGATGGTCTTGCCGGGGTTGGCGAGACAGTCGGCGATACGGGCCACCGGGATCGGTGCCGGGCTGTTCTTGGGGGCGTTGCCGGCGGAGATGCCGGCCAGAATGCCGCCCTTGGCGGTGGGGCTGCCACCGGAGGAGTAATGGTAGCTGAAGCCGTAACCGCCCCCCGGCAGACCGATCTGGCCCAGCATGGCCGCCAGGGTGACCAGCATCCAGTTCGGCTGTTCGCCATGCTGCTGACGCTGCATGCCCCAACCGGCCATGATCATGGTGCGCTTGGCGGCCATGTCGAGGGCCAGCTGGCGAATCACCTTGGCCTCGACGCCGCAGACGGTGCTCGCCCACTCGGCGCTCTTCGGCTGACCGTCGTCCTGGCCGAGCAGGTAGGCGAGGAACTTGTCGAAGCCGACGGCGTAGCGATCGAGGAAGGCCTGATCGTGCTTCTTCTCGCTATAGAGGGTGTGGGCCACCCCCAGCATCATGGCCACGTCTGTGTAGGCGTTGGGGGCTATCCACTCGGCGTTGGCCAGCTTGGCGGTCTCGTTGTAGACGGGGTCTATGCTAATGACCCGGGTGCCTTTCTCTTTCAGCGCCTTGAAGCCTGCCTGACCCTCGTGATCCGGCATGTTCCAGCTGTTCTTCAGGGTGACCTGGGCATTTACCCCCCAGAGCACCACCAGTTCGGCGTGTTCCACCACGTTCGGCCAGGCGGTCTGCTGCTCGTACACCTCGATGGAGCCCATCACGTGGGACATGATCACCTGGGCCGCGCCGGTGGAGTAGTCCCCGGCATAGCCGGTGAAGCCCCCGGCGAGGTTCATCAGGCGGTGCAGCAGGGTGCGGCTGTTGTGGAACATGCCCACACTCTTCCAGCCGTAGGAGCCGGCGTGGATCGCCTGGGGGCCGACGTCGCGCTGGACCCGCTGGATCTCGCCGGCCACCAGTTCGATGGCCTGCTCCCAGCTCACCCGCACCCACTCGTCGGCGCCGCGCAGCTCGGGCTTGGCGCCCGGGCCGTGCTCCAGCCAGCTCTTGCGTACCATGGGGTACTTGATGCGGTTCTTGGCATGGACCTGGAACGGCGCCATGTCGATGAGGTCGTTCGGCGCCGGATCATCGGCCACCGGCTGGACCCGCACCATGCGGCCATCGGCGACTATGGCCTCGAAGGCTCCCCAGTGGGCGCCGGTCAGTATGCCCTTCTGGGCGGGGACCAGGGTGGGGAATTGCTCCAGCGCGGTGCTGATGGCCTGGGCCAGGGCATGCTTCGGGAACAGGGCACCGAGCAGGGGCAGGGCGGCACAGGCCCCCATGCCCTTGAGCAGGCTGCGGCGGGACAGATTGGTCTGTTGATCATTGAAAAAAGTCATATCGAATTCCTCTGTTCCAGCCTTAGTGTGCCGCGCTCATGTCACTGGCGTGTTTCTGCACGTATTGGGTCAGCATGCGAGCCTGCTCCGGGGTGAGGGAGGTGCGGGACTCCATCCCCTTGATGACGCCTATCCACTGGTTGGCATTGAAGTGATCCAGCGCGGTCAGACCGTGGCAACCGGTACAGTTGTTGGACATCAGGGTGGAGGCGTATTGCCACAGCTTGCCCTGATCGCCGATGAGCTGGCTCTGATCCACCCAGGCGGTCAGGCTGACCTGATGCCAGGTGAGGTTGGTGGCGCTGTCGGTCTCGCTCTTGCCGGTGACCAGCGCCTGCTTGGCGGCATCGCCGACCAGCACGCTCAGGATGCGCTTGCCGGGGGCGGCGTAGAACACCTCGCTCACCCCGTCCTGCTGCCAGCCCTCGATCTGCACCTGGGCGCGGCCGTTGTCGTTGGCCAGGATCTCGACCTGGGTCGACGGCATCAGGGTGCCCTCGTCCGTGGTGGCCTTGGCATCGAGGAACAGGGGCGTGGTGGCGATGGCGTAACGGGTGGTGACGCTGGCCGGGGTCTGGGCCGCGGCGGCAGCCAGTTCACTGGCACCGGCGGCAGCCAGACCGCTCATGTCAGGCATGATGTGGGCGACGCCGCGGTGGCAGTCGATGCAGGTCTGGCCCTCCTTGATGGCGACCGGGTGCTCGGCGCGAGCGTTGGGGCGCTGGGCCAGAATGTCCATGGCGGCGTAGCTGTGGCAGCTGCGGCAGGTGGCGGAGTCGTTGGCCTTGAGCTGATCCCAGACCGTCTGGGCCATGCGCAGCTTGTGGGCCTCGTATTTTTCGGGCGTGTCGAGCGTACCGATCGCTTCGTGATAGATGTCCTTCACGGCGCGGATCTTGGTCCAGAGGTAGGAGGCTGGCTCATTGGGAATGTGGCAGTCGGCGCACTCTGCGCGGATCCCCTTCACGTTCTGGAAGTGGACGCTGCCCTGATACTCGGCGAGCGGTGTCTGCATGGAGTGGCAGGAGACGCAGAATTCGGTGGAGCTGGTCTTGTGCAGCACTGTGACTGTCACTCCCAGTGCCGCGACGCCCAGCAGGGCTCCGAGCAGCAGGAGCCAGAACCAGGTCTTTCTCAACATTTTTCCAAGCATGGCGCAGTGTCCTTCGAATCGGGTATTACCAATATAGTAGTAGTCTTGGTGGGTGAGGGGTTGACCTCGGTTATGCTTTTTATTCTTTAAATTGGTTTTTTTTGGTTTTAAGTTTCACCAAAACACCTTTGTTTGAATTTAAATCAAATCCAGAGGGTTAACTTTGTCAGTTTAGCCTTATTTGGCTCTCTTTTGGTCATCATATCCGCACTAATCATGCTGGAAACGGCGCTGTCGCGACGTTTTGCGCTCCAGTGCGACGCTCTGGTCCTGAATGGGCCTGTGTTGGGCTTTATGAAAGGCTCGATATATACTGTTTGCATATACAGTGATCAGGTTTGTCAGTCATGCGACTCTTTATTGCCGAAAAGCCCAGCCTTGGCCGCGCCATCGCCGATGTTCTGCCCAAGCCCCACAAGAAGGGGGAGGGCTTCATCGAGACGGCACAGGGAGACGTGGTGACCTGGTGTATCGGCCACTTGCTGGAGCAGGCGGAGCCCGATGCCTATGATGCCGCCTACAAGCAGTGGCGCATGGAGCAGCTCCCCATAGTGCCGAGCCAGTGGCAGCTGGTGGCCAAGCCCAAGACCAGGAGCCAGCTTGCCGTGATCAAGCGGCTCATCAAGCAGGCCGACTGCGTGGTCAATGCCGGTGACCCGGACAGGGAAGGGCAACTGCTGGTGGACGAGGTGATCGACTTCCTCGGCTACCCCAAACTCAAGCCGGTGCAGCGCTGCCTCATCAGCGATCTCAATCCCCCCGCGGTGCGCCGCGCCCTCGACAAACTCAGAGACAACAAGGAATTCGTGCCGCTGGCGATCTCGGCGCTGGCCCGCAGCCGGGCCGACTGGCTCTACGGCATCAACATGACCCGCGCCTATACCCTGCTCGGGCGCAAGGCCGGTTGCAGCGAGCTGCTCTCGGTCGGTCGGGTGCAGACGCCGTTGCTGGGGCTGGTAGTGCGGCGGGATCTCGAGATAGAGGCCTTCGTCCCCAAACCCTTCTACGAGGTGCTGGCCCATGTGGTGACGGAGCGCAACGAAAGGTTCGGCGCCAAGTGGCTGCCCTCCGAGGCCTGTGCGCCCTGGCAGGACGAGGAGGGACGGGTGCTCAACCGGGCGCTGGCCGCCAAGGTGGTGGAGCGGATCCAGGGCCAGCCAGCCCGGGTGGAGGAGGTGGAGGAGCAGGCCCGGAAACAGGCGGCGCCACTGCCTTACAACCTCTCCAGCCTGCAGATCGATGCCGCCAAGCGGTTCGGCATGGACGCCAAGCGGGTGCTGGATGTCTGCCAGAGCCTCTACGAGCGCCACAAGCTCATCACCTACCCGAGATCCGACAGCCGTTATCTGCCAAGCGATCACTTCAACCGGGCGCCCCAGGTGCGGGATGCCATCGCCGCCACGGCCCCGACGCTGGCCAGCGCCGTGGCCGAGGCGGACGGCAAGATCCGCAGCAAGGCGTGGAATGACGGCAAGGTGGATGCCCATCACGCCATCATCCCCACCGAGAAGCATGGCAACCTGGCCAGCCTCTCCGCCGACGAGGGCAAGCTCTATGGCCTGGTTGCCCGCCAGTACCTGCTGCAGTTCTATCCCCCGTTCGAGTACAACGACAGCCGGGTGTTGCTGCGTATCGCGGGCGGCCTGTTCCAGGCCAAGGCGCGGCGCATCCTCAAGGCGGGCTGGAAGGCGCTGCTCGGGGTCGAGGAGGACGATGAGGAGGAGGCCGGCACCCTGCCTGCGCTGCGAGAAGGGGAGCAACTGTCGTGCGAGCGGGGCGAGCTGCTGGAGAAGATGACCCAGGCGCCCAAGGCATTCACAGACGCCACCCTGCTGGCCGCCATGACGGGCATCGCCCGCCATGTGCAGGATCCCGAGATCCGCAAGATCCTGCGCGAGACCGATGGCCTGGGCACCGAGGCAACCCGGGCCGGCATCATAGACCTGCTGTTCAAGCGGCGCTTCCTGGTGCGGCAGGGCAAGAGCATCAAGGCGACCCCGACCGGACGGGCCCTGATCCAGGCCTTGCCTGCCACCGCCACCACGCCGGACATGACGGCGCTGTGGGAGCAGCACCTGGGCCGGATCGCCGAGCATCACGCGAGTTACCAGCAATTTATGGGGCCGCTGACGGATCAGTTGCATGTCTTGATCGAGGGGGCCAGGCAGGATTCGGGGGCAAGTTTCAGCGCCCTGCCCAGGGAGGCGCCGGGGGCCAGCAAGCGGCGCTTCAGCCGCAAGCGCTCGGCGGCCAGTGGCACAGGTGCGGCGCCCCGCAAGGGGGCGGGCAAGCGCCCGGCCAGAAGCAAGGCGGCCTGAGTGAGCCGGGATCATGGCGGCGACTTGAGGCGCAAAAGCGAGAGGGGCCCAGGGCCCCTCTCGCTTTATCTGGCATTCGATCAGCCGGTGTAGACGTTCTCTTCCGGGTAGCGGATCCGGGTCTCGCTCGGTCTGGAGAGCATGATGGCCAGGGTCAGCGGGCCGAGACGGCCGCAGATCATCACCAGCACCAAGATGAGCTTGCCCGGTTCGCTCAGGGAGGCGGTGATGCCGGTCGAGAGGCCGACGGTGGCAAAGGCCGAGACCGTCTCGAACATGATCTTGTCGAAGGGCTGCGACTCGGTGAGCATCAACAGGAACATGGCCAGCATCAGCACCATGGTACTGACGATGATGATGGCCAGGGAGCGGGTCACTATCTGGGGTGACAGGGTACGGCCGAAGGCGGTGACGTGGGGTCGCTTGGTCAGAAAGGCCCTGGTGGCCAGCAACACCACGGCGAAGGTAGTGACCTTGATGCCGCCACCGGTCGAGGTGGTACCGGCGCCGATGAACATCAGCATCATCATGAACAGCAGGGAGGCGGGCACCATCTGGCCTATGTCCACCGTGTTGAAGCCGGCGGTGCGCGCCGTGGCGGACTGGAAGAAGGCCGCCAGCAGCTGGCCGCTAGGCCCGGCGTTGCCGAGGGTGGCGGGATTGTTGTGCTCCAGCAGCCAGAACATCAGGGTGCCAAGCAGCAGCAGGGCGGGGGTCATCAGCAGCATCAGCTTGCTGTGCAGCTTCAGCTTGCGCCAGCGATGGTTGCGCGCCAGGTCGACGATGACGGTAAAACCTATCCCGCCGAGGATGAGCAGGGCCGGTATGGTCAGGCTGATGATGGGGTCGTCTCTGTAGTCGATGAGATTGTTGGCAAACAGCGAGAAACCGGCGTTGTTGAAGGCAGAGACCGCGTGGAAAAAGCTGACGTAGAGGCCATGGCTCCACCCCATCTCCGGCACCCAGCGAATGGCCATGATGGCGGTGCCGATCAACTGGGCTATCAGGGCGAACAGCACTATGCGCTTCACCAGCTGGATGATGTTGACCGAGCCCTCCTGGCCAAGTGCCTCCTTCGCCAGTATCTGCTGGCGCAGACCGACCCGCTTGCTGAACATGGCGATGAGCAGCAGGGTCATGGTCATCTGGCCCAGGCCCCCTATCTCCATCAGCATCAGCAGTATGATCTGCCCTTGCAGGGTAAAGGCGGTGCCGGTATCCACCACCCCGAGTCCGGTCACACTGATGGCCGAGGTCGCGGTGAACAGGGCATTGATGAAGGTGACTTCGCCCTTGTGGCTCGATGGCTGCACCAGAAACAGGGTACCGACCAGCAGGATGATGAGAAAGCTGCCCAGGATCAGCCTGGCTTCACTCCAGCGGGATTCGGTATCCCGATGCAGGGCGAAGGCGTAGTTGCTGCGCCAGTTGATCATAGGGTGTCGAGCCAGTGATCGATGGCGTGCTTGTTGCCGGCCAGGATCAGGATGTCACCGAGTTGCAGCTCCATCTTGCCGGTCAGCACGTTGTGCAGCACCTCGCCGCGCTTGATGGCCAGCAACTGGAAGTCGTTCTGTTGCAGCAGATTGAGGTCGGCCAGGGTACGACCGTTCTGTTGCAGACCGATCACGAACTCGGTCAGCACCATCTCGTGCCCCAGCTCCAGGTAGTCGAACAGGCGGTTGTCCAGCATGCTCTGGGCGACCCGGCGGCCCATGTCCCACTCCGGGTTGATCACCTTGTCGGCCCCCACCTTTTGCAGGATCTTGGCGTGGAACTTGTCGCGCGCCTTGACCCACACCTTCTTCACCCCCGCCTCCTTCAGCACCAGCGTGGTGAGAATGCTGGTTTCGAGGTTGTCGCCGATGGCCACGAAGACGATGTCGAAATTGGCCAGTCCCAGCTCGGCGACCGTGGCCTCATCGGTGGCATCGGCGACGATGACGTGATTGCACAGGGTCGCGATCTGGCGGGTCTTGCTCTCGTCGATATCGATGGCCAGCACCTCGGCATTCTGCAACTGCAGCTCTTCACACAGTGCGCTGCCGAACAGGCCGAGGCCGATGACGGCGAATTGATTGTTCATTCATGCTTCCTCAACGGGCTGAAGGGCTTACTTTACTCCAGCGGTTTGAGTCCGAACAGTACCCGGGTTTTTCGTCCCGGGGGATCTGGGGTAAACTGCGCCCTTGTCCTTGTCGGAACACGCAGATGAAACTCACTCCCCATGCCCCCCTGTCGGCCCTCAATACCCTGGGCCTGGACGCACACTGCCTCTGGCTGGCCGAAGTGGCCAGGCTGGATGATCTTTGCCAGTTGCGGGCCGATCCTGAGCTGAGCGTCTTGCCGCGCCTGGTGCTGGGTGGTGGGAGCAACATCTTGTTCTGCAATGATTTTGCCGGTCTGGTCGTGCTCAACCGAATGAAAGGCATCGAGCTGCAGGATGACGACAGCCACTGGTTGCTGCACGTGGCGGCGGGGGAGGAGTGGCACCAGCTGGTGTGTCATGCCCTGCAACAGGGCTGGCACGGGCTGGAGAACCTGGCGCTGATCCCGGGCACCGTCGGTGCGGCCCCGGTGCAGAACATAGGCGCCTACGGGGTCGAGCTGGCCCGGTTCTGTGCCTATGTGGAGGCATTCAACTGGCAGAGCGGCGAGGTGGAGCGCATAGCGGCGGCCGACTGCCGATTCGGCTATCGCGACAGCATCTTCAAGCACGATTATCAGGACACCCACTTCATCACCGCCGTCGGCTTGCGCCTGCCCAAGGCCTGGCAGCCCGTGATCGGTTATGGTCCCCTGGCGGCCCTCGGCGAGCACCCTGGTGCGCAGGCCATCTTCGACACCGTCTGCGCCACCCGCATGGCCAAGTTGCCGGATCCCGCGGTGCTCGGCAACGCGGGCAGCTTCTTCAAGAACCCCGTGGTGCCGGCCTCGGTGGCGGATGCACTCAAGGGGCAATACCCGCAGATGCCCTGCTATCCGGCCGGGGAAGGGCAGGCCAAGCTGGCGGCGGGCTGGCTCATCGATCAGTGCGGGCTCAAGGGCTTTGCCATCGGCCGCGCCGCCGTCCACCAGGAGCAGGCTCTGGTGCTGGTCAACCTCGGGGGCGCCAGTGCCATGGAACTCATCGCCCTGGCGGCCCATGTCCGCGATAGCGTGGAACAGACGTTTGGCGTGGTGCTGGAGCATGAGGTGCGCTTCATGGGGCTCACCGGCGAGACCTTGCTCGACGAGGTGCTGGCATGACCCTCACCCCCGTCAGGCAGACCCTGATCACCCTGCTCAGCGATGGCCAGTTTCACTCCGGCGAACAGCTGGGGGAGCAGCTCGGCATCAGCCGGGCGGCGGTGAGCAAGCACATGGCCGCCCTCAAGGAGCTGGGGCTGGATCTGTTCAGCCTGACCGGCAAGGGGTACCGCCTGGCCGTCCCCATGGCACTCTATGACGAGGCGCAACTGCAGGTCCTGGCCCCCATGGCGCCGGTGCACTGCTTCTCGGTGATCGACTCCACCAACCAGTATCTGTTTGAGCGGGTCAACCAGCTGAGCTCCGGCGAGAGTTGCCTGGCGGAGTGCCAGACTGCCGGCCGGGGGCGCCGTGGCAAACCCTGGGTTTCACCGTTCGGTTGCCAGCTGATCCTCAGCATGTACTGGCGGCTCGAGCAGGGCATGGCGGCCGCCATGGGGCTGAGTCTGGCGGTGGGGGTGGCCGTGGTGGAGGCGCTGGAATCCCTCGGCTACCCCGGGGTGGAGCTCAAGTGGCCGAACGACCTCTATTACCAGGGCCGCAAGCTGGCGGGCATCCTGGTGGAGATGAGCGGCAGCGCCGGTGCCAGCTGCCATCTGGTGATCGGGGTCGGCCTCAATCTGGCGATGCCGAGCCAGCAGGGGGAGAAGATCGATCAGGCCTGGTCAGAGCTGCGCCACGTTCAGCCCGAACTGGTGGATCGCAACCAGCTGGCTGCCTGCGTACTCCTGCACCTGCAAGAGGCCATGCAGACCTTCGAGCAGAACGGTCTGGCGAGCTTCGTCGAGAGCTGGAACCGACTCGACTACTTTGCCGGCCAACCGGTGAAGTTGCTGATGGGGGAGCAGGTGATCCGCGGCATAGCCCGGGGGATCGACGATCGCGGTGCCTTGCGGCTGGAGACGGACGAGGGGATCAGGCTCTATCTGGGAGGGGAGATCTCCCTGCGCCGGGGGGATTGAGCGAGAGCGGCTCATGAGAATCCAATGGAAGAGGGGGCCTGCGGGCCCCCTCTTCGTTATCCTGCGATCCGCTGCGATCACTTGCGCAGCTTGATCTGCTCGATGGCGTGCTCTTGTCCCTTGGTCAGGATCAGGTTGGCCCGCTCCCGGGTCGGCAAGATGTTCTCTTGCAGATTCAGATAGTTGATGTCTTGCCATATGTTGCTGGCAATCTCGGTCGCCTCGCTTTCCGCCAGCTTGGCATAGTGGTGGAAGTAGGAGTCGGGATCCGAGAAGGCACCGCTGCGGAACTTGAGGAAGCGATCTATGTACCAGGCGCGCAGCAGTTCGGCATCGGCGTCCACATAGATGGAGAAGTCGACAAAATCTGACACGAAGACCCTGTGGGGCTCCTGAGGGTAATCCATGCCGCTCTGCAGCACGTTGAGTCCTTCCAGGATCAGGATGTCCGGCTGCTCCACCACCTTCTTCTCATCGGGCAGGATGTCGTAGATGAGGTGGGAGTAGACGGGGGCCTCGACCTTCTCGTGACCCGCACGTATGTTGGCGACGAACTCCACCAGATGGCGGATGTCGTAGGATTCCGGAAACCCCTTGCGCCGCATCAGTCCACGCGCTTCCAGCTCCTTGTTGGGATAGAGGAAGCCATCCGTGGTGACCAGTTCCACCCGCGGATGCTCGGGCCAGCGTTCCAGCAATGCCTGCAGGATACGGGCCGTGGTGCTCTTTCCCCCCGCCACGCTGCCGGCGATGCTGATGATGTAGGTGCCCTTGCCGCGGGACTGGCCGAGAAACTGCTCCAGCACCCGACTGCGGCGCTGCTTGGCCTTGACGTAGAGATTGAGCAGGCGGGAGAGGGGCAGATAGATCTCTTCCACCTCGCGCAATGACACCTTCTCGTTGATCCCGCGCAGGGTTTGCAGATCGTGTTCGGTCAGGGTCAGGGGGACCGCATCGCGCAATAACGCCCATTGTTCGCGGGTGAATTGCAAATAGGGGTTATGCTCTGTCGTCATGGTGTCATCACTGTTTCTTGGGCAGGGCGACCATACACCAAGGGATCGGGAGCGACAAGGGACGTGTCCGGTTGGGACGGAGGAGGAGCGCTTTTTTGCCTGGATCCCGGCAATAATGCACATTTTGCAAGGCGCAATGGTTGCATCCCCAAAATCCTTCCCATAAAATGCGCGACGCTTGGATGTCTGTCGTCTATTTGCCCAGCAAAAGCGACAAACACAACGGGTGCAAGCAGAATTACCGTTGTGGCATTCGTGCAATCGGAGGGGTTCCCGAGCGGCCAAAGGGATCAGACTGTAAATCTGACGGCTCTGCCTTCGAAGGTTCGAATCCTTCTCCCTCCACCATATTTCTCTGCGGTTTGAGTTCTTTGGGTTAGAGAAATGCGGGCATCGTATAATGGCTATTACCTCAGCCTTCCAAGCTGATGATGCGGGTTCGATTCCCGCTGCCCGCTCCAAGATGCTGATATGGCTCAGGTAATTCTGAAAGCCACACCCTAGGGTGAGTTCGGCAATCGAACCTGCCTGCCAGCACCATCCTCTCTGTCCCCCTGATTCAAATCCATCATATAAACTGTTCTGTGGTTAGCTTGCCACCGCGTACTCAGCGTTAGTTTAGAGGGACGATCATGTCTAAAGAAAAATTTGAGCGTAATAAACCGCACGTTAACGTGGGTACCATCGGCCACGTTGACCACGGTAAAACCACCCTGACCGCCGCCATCACCAACGTGCTGGCCAAGCACTTCGGTGGTAAAGCTTTCGCCTTCGACCAGATCGACAAGGCACCGGAAGAGCGTGAGCGTGGTATCACCATCAACACCTCCCACGTAGAATACGACACCGCGATCCGTCACTACGCCCACGTAGATTGCCCGGGTCACGCCGACTACGTTAAGAACATGATCACCGGTGCTGCCCAGATGGACGGCGCGATCCTGGTAGTAGCCGCGACTGACGGCCCGATGCCGCAGACTCGTGAGCACATCCTGCTGGGTCGCCAGGTTGGTATCCCGTACATGATCGTGTTCATGAACAAGTGCGACATGGTAGACGACGAAGAGCTGCTCGAACTGGTCGAGATGGAAGTTCGTGAACTGCTGACCGAGTACGACTTCCCGGGTGATGACCTGCCGGTAGTACGTGGTTCCGCGCTGAAAGCGCTGGAAGGCGACGCTGCATGGGAAGAGAAGATCATCGAGCTGGCTCACCACCTGGATACCTACATCCCGGAGCCGGAGCGCGCCATTGACCAGCCGTTCCTGATGCCTATCGAAGACGTCTTCTCCATCGCTGGCCGTGGTACCGTAGTTACCGGTCGTGTAGAGCGCGGTATCGTCAAGGTAGGTGAGACTGTAGAAATCGTCGGTATCAAAGACACCGTTTCTACCACCTGTACCGGTGTTGAAATGTTCCGCAAACTGCTGGACGAAGGCCGTGCCGGTGAGAACGTTGGCGCCCTGCTGCGTGGCGTGAAGCGTGAAGAAGTTGAGCGTGGTCAGGTACTGGCCAAGCCGGGTTCCATCAAGCCGCACACCAAGTTCGAATCTGAAGTGTACGTGCTGTCCAAGGAAGAAGGTGGTCGTCATACCCCGTTCTTCAAGGGCTACCGTCCGCAGTTCTACTTCCGTACTACCGACGTGACCGGTACCATCGAACTGCCGGAAGGCGTAGAGATGGTAATGCCAGGCGACAACATCAAAATGGTTGTTACCCTGATCGCCCCGATCGCGATGGACGACGGCCTGCGTTTCGCTATCCGTGAAGGTGGCCGTACCGTAGGTGCTGGTGTTGTAGCCAAAGTTATCGCTTAATCTTGGCTTACATAAATAAAGCAAAGCCCCTATAATAGGGGCTTTCTTATGCAGGGGCGTAGTTCGAATTGGTAGAACAGCGGTCTCCAAAACCGATGGTTGCGGGTTCGAGTCCTGCCGCCCCTGCCATATACCTCGTCTCGTACGGGGCTTTTGTGTCTTTGGTTACGTCAGATACAGGTGGGTTGTATGAGTGTTAGTTCTGAGGGACAGGGCGGAAGCAAGGATACCCTTCTTTGGGGCCTGGTTTTCATCATCCTGGCGGCCGCTGTAGTGGGTAATTACCTGCTCACCGATGTTGTCGCAGCCGTCCGCGCCCTGGGTGTGGTCGTTGTCATCGCTGCTGCAGGTGCAGTAGCCCTGCAAACCACCAAGGGCAAGGCAACACTGGCTTTTGCTCGTGAGTCGCGCCTGGAAGTCCGCAAGGTCGTTTGGCCAACCCGTCAGGAAGCCATTCAGACAACCCTGATTGTGCTGGCGGTGACCGCCGTGATGGGGCTGTTGCTGTTCGTTCTGGACGGTGCCTTGGTCTGGTTGGTCAACCTGATTACCGGTGTGTAAGGAAAAGCCATGACTGAACAACGTGAACAACGTATGAGATGGTATGTCGTGCAGGCATTTTCCGGCTATGAAGGCCGTGTTGCCAAATCCCTGCGTGAACATATCAAGATGCATGGCATGGAAGAGCTGTTTGGCGAGGTGCTGGTCCCGACCGAAGAAGTGGTCGAGATGCGTGCCGGCCAGAAGCGCAAGAGTGAGCGCAAATTTTTCCCGGGTTATGTCCTGGTCCAGATGATGATGGACGAGACCACATGGCACCTGGTACGCAATGTGCCACGGGTCATGGGCTTCATCGGTGGCACCTCCGATCGTCCTGCTCCTATCTCCGATAAGGAAGCGGATGCCATCCTCAATCGTCTGCAAGATGCCCACGACAAGCCGCGTCCGAAAACCCTGTTTGAACCGGGTGAAATGGTGCGGGTTGCCGATGGTCCGTTCGCCGACTTCAACGGTACCGTTGAAGAAGTGGACTACGAGAAGAGCCGCGTGAAGGTCTCTGTATTGATCTTCGGTCGCTCAACGCCGGTAGAACTGGATTTTGGTCAGGTCGAAAAGGGCTGATTAAACTCTGTACGTTTAACGGTTGTCAGGGGCAGCGATTATCTCTATAATTCGCTGCCCCTTTATTTGTTGGGGAGCCGTTTGCAGGAGCATGTCTCCGAGGCGCTAGAACCCATTTTTGAGGTATTTTCGTAATGGCTAAGAAAGTCACAGCTTATATCAAGCTGCAAGTTAAGGCTGGCAGTGCTAACCCCAGCCCTCCCGTTGGTCCTGCTCTGGGTCAGCACGGTGTGAACATCATGGAATTCTGTAAGGCGTTCAACGCTCGTACAGAAAAGCTGGAAAAAGGCTCACCGACTCCGGTCGTGATCACCGTTTACAGCGACCGTTCCTTCACCTTCGAAACCAAGACTCCGCCTGCTTCCTTCCTGCTGAAGAAAGCCGCTGGTATCCAGTCTGGTTCCGCCAAGCCGAACAAAGACAAGGTTGGTAAGGTGACTGTTGCTCAGCTGCAAGAAATCGCCAAGACCAAAGAGCCGGACATGACTGGTGCCGATCTGGATGCAAAAGTACGTTGCATCGCAGGCTCCGCTCGTTCCATGGGCCTGGTAGTGGAGGATTAAGACAATGGCAAAACTTTCCAAGCGTATGCGCGTTATTCGCGAAAAAGTTGACGGTACCAAAGAGTACTCCATCAACGAAGCCATTGCCCTGCTGAAAGAACTGGCTACCGCCAAGTTCGTTGAAAGCGTTGACGTTGCCGTTAACCTGGGTATCGATGCTCGTAAATCCGACCAGAACGTACGTGGTGCTACCGTACTGCCGCACGGTACCGGTCGTGACATCCGTGTCGCCGTATTCACCCAGGGTGCCAACGCCGAAGCCGCCAAGGCTGCCGGTGCTGAACTGGTTGGTATGGATGACCTGGCCGAGCTGGTCAAGAAAGGCGAGATGAACTTCGACGTCGTGATCGCATCCCCGGATGCCATGCGCGTTGTTGGTCAACTGGGCCAAATCCTGGGCCCGCGCGGCCTGATGCCTAACCCGAAAGTGGGTACCGTAACCCCGAACGTTGCTGAAGCTGTGAAGAATGCTAAAGCCGGTCAGGTTCGTTACCGCAATGACAAGAATGGTATCATCCATACCACTCTGGGTAAGGTTTCTTTCAACGAAGTTCAGCTGAAAGAAAACTTGGAAGCTCTGCTGGTTGCTCTGAAAAAGGGCAAGCCCTCTTCCGCCAAAGGCATCTTCATCAAGAAAGTCAGCATCTCCACCACCATGGGTGCCGGTGTTGCCGTAGACCAAGCTTCTCTGGAAGCTCAGGCCTAATTGATGGATTTTACAAGGCGCAAAATTTAATCTATAATTTTGCGCCTTGATTGGTTGGGGGTTTCGACCTCCGTCCAAGACCGCAGGTGGCCGCAAGGCCTTAATCCTTCCTGCGTAGACGGTGCCGGAAACCCAGCGAGAAAGTTTTCTTTCTCTTCTGGAATCCTGCTACCGCATCGTTCCCCTCTGTTGTGAAGGTAGGGGGGATGTGTCAGTACTGAGTCATGAGACTCAGATTCAATCCAGGAGTTAAGCCAATGGCATTGGGACTCGAAGACAAAAAGGCAATTGTTGCTGAAGTCAACGAAGCTGCCAAAGGCGCTCTGTCTGCAGTTGTAGCCGATTCTCGCGGTGTGACTGTTGACAAGATGACCGTCCTGCGTAAATCCGCTCGTGAAGCCGGTGTGTACATGCGCGTTGTGCGTAACACCCTGCTGCGTCGCGCGGTAGAGGGCACCGAATTCGGTTGCCTGAACGACGTATTGACTGGTCCTACCTTGATTGCTTTCTCTAACGAACACCCGGGCGCTGCCGCTCGTCTGTTCAAAGAGTTTGCCAAAGCGAACCAAAAGTTCGAAATCAAGGCTGGCGCTTTTAACGGTGAGTTTATCGCCGCAGCACAAATTGATCGTCTGGCCACGCTGCCGACCTACGACGAAGCGATTGCGAAGTTGATGGCTACCATGAAGGAAGCCTCTGCTGGCAAGCTGGTTCGTACTATCGCTGCTGTTCGCGACCAGAAACAAGCTGCTGCTTGATTCTCGCCTATTTAGGCTGTTTGAGTTTATTCAACATCAGGAATTTTTGTCATGTCTATCACTAAAGACCAAATCATCGAAGCCGTTGCTTCCATGTCCGTAATGGAAGTTGTTGAGCTGATCGAAGCAATGGAAGAGAAGTTCGGTGTTTCTGCCGCTGTTGCTGTAGCTGCCGGTCCGGCCGCTGAAGCAGTAGAAGAGAAGACCGAGTTCGACGTAGTTCTGACTGCTGCTGGCGCCAACAAAGTTGCCGTCATCAAGGCCGTTCGTGCTGCCACCGGCCTGGGCCTGAAAGAAGCCAAGGACCTGGTAGAAGCCGCTCCGACCAACCTGAAAGAAGCCGTCTCCAAAGACGAAGCTGAAGCTCTGAAGAAAGAGCTGGAAGCTGCCGGTGCTTCTGTTGAGATCAAATAATCTGCATTTATGTAGATTAGCCTGATAAAACAGGCTAGGGCTGGTGAATGTTTGTTCACCAGCCTTTTTGCGCTGTAGACTGAGAGCATTTCACACCGTTTACGACTCTCGGTGCACCAGCAATCCGGACCGCCTCATCGTCCGGGCCAACACAAAACGGTGTTGAGACAGAGCTGTCCCGCGGGACAGAGTGGGTCACTTATCAGCGAGCTGAGGAACCCTATGGTTTACTCTTATACCGAAAAAAAACGCATTCGTAAGGACTTCGGTAAGCGAGACCAGGTACTGGACACGCCTTATCTGTTGTCCATTCAGCTGGACTCCTTCAAGCAGTTCATCGAGGCTGACCCGGAAGGTGAATATGGCCTAGAGGCCGCTTTCCGTAGCGTTTTCCCGATCACCAGTTACTCCGGTAGTGCTGAGCTTCAGTATGTCAGCTATCGCCTGGGTGAGCCGGTATTTGACGTAAAAGAATGCCAGATCCGTGGAGTGACCTACTCCGCGCCGCTGCGTGTCAAGCTTCGTATGGTTCTGTACGACCGTGAAGCAGCTGCCGGCACCGTCAAAGATATCAAGGAACAAGAAGTATACATGGGCGAAATTCCGCTCATGACCGAGAACGGCACCTTTGTCATCAATGGTACCGAACGGGTTATCGTCTCCCAGCTGCACCGCAGCCCGGGCGTCTTCTTCGACCACGATAAAGGCAAAACACATTCATCCGGTAAGGTACTGTATAACGCCCGCGTTATCCCCTACCGTGGCTCCTGGCTGGACTTCGAGTTCGATGCGAAAGACAACCTGTTTGTCCGTATCGACCGTCGTCGTAAACTGCCGGCCTCCATTATTCTGCGCGCCCTGGACTTCAGTTCCGAAGAAATCCTGGCCACCTTCTTCGAGACCATTGGTTTCGAGGTCAAAGATGGCAAGTTGATGATGGATCTGGTGCCCGAGCGCCTGCGTGGTGAGACTGCGACCTTCGACATCATTGCCAATGGCGCCGTGGTGGTTGAGACCGGTCGTCGTGTCACTGCCCGTCATATCCGTCAGTTGGAAAAAGACGCCATCACCCAGATCGAGGTGCCGGTAGAGTACGTTGTTGGCAAAGTTGCAGCCAAGAACTACGCGCACCCGCAAACTGGCGAAATGGTCGTGACTGCCAACCAGGCTCTGAGCCTGGAAGCGGTAGCCAATCTGTCCCAAGCCGGCTTCAAGCACTTCGAGGTTCTGTTCACCAACGAACTGGACCACGGTGCCTACATGTCCGAGACCCTGCGTATCGACTCCAGCTCCAGCCGCCTGGAAGCTCTGGTCGAGATCTACCGCATGATGCGTCCGGGCGAGCCGCCCACCCGCGAAGCGGCAGAGCAGCTGTTCGAGAACCTGTTCTTCTCTTCCGAGCGTTACGACCTGTCTACCGTGGGTCGGATGAAGTTCAACCGCCGTCTGGGTCGTGAAGACGAGACCGGCGTTGGCGTGCTGACCAAAGACGACATCGTCGAAGTCATGAAGCGTCTGATCGACATCCGTAACGGCAATGACGAGGTGGACGATATCGACCACCTGGGTAACCGTCGTATCCGTTCTGTCGGTGAAATGGCAGAAAACCAGTTCCGCGTCGGTCTGGTGCGTGTCGAGCGTGCGGTCAAGGAGCGTCTCTCCCTGGGCGACCTGGACACCCTGATGCCGCAGGATCTGATCAACGCCAAGCCGATCTCCGCCGCGGTCAAAGAGTTCTTCGGTTCCAGCCAGCTGTCCCAGTTCATGGACCAGAACAACCCGCTGTCCGAAGTGACCCACAAGCGTCGTATTTCCGCGCTGGGCCCGGGCGGTCTGACCCGTGAGCGTGCCGGCTTCGAAGTTCGAGATGTACACCCGACTCACTACGGTCGTCTGTGCCCCATCGAGACTCCGGAAGGTCCGAACATCGGTCTGATCAACTCGCTGTCCGTGTATTCCCGCACCAACGAGTACGGTTTCCTCGAGACCCCGTACCGCAAGGTCATCGACGGTGTGATCACCGACGAAGTGGACTACCTGTCAGCCATTGAAGAAGGCAAGTACGTGATCGCACAGGCCAACGCCGCGACCACCGAAGATGGCCGTCTGAAAGACGAGTTGATCCCGTGCCGTCACAAGGGTGAATCCACCTTTATGAACGCCGACCAGATCCAGTACATGGACGTGAGCCCGCAACAGATCGTATCTGTGGCAGCGGCCCTGATCCCGTTCCTGGAGCACGATGATGCTAACCGAGCCCTGATGGGTTCGAACATGCAACGTCAGGCAGTACCGACTCTGCGTGCCGACAAGCCGCTGGTAGGTACCGGTATGGAACGCGCCGTGGCCGTTGACTCCGGTGTTACCGTAGTGGCCAAGCGTGGCGGCATGATCGACTACGTCGACGCCTCCCGTATCGTGATCAAGGTCAATGAAGATGAGCTGCTGCCTGGCGAAGCCGGCATCGACATCTACAGCCTGACCAAGTACACCCGTTCCAACCAGAACACCTGTATCAACCAGCGTCCTTGCGTGATGTTGGGTGAGCCGGTGATGGCGGGCGACGTGCTGGCTGACGGCCCGTCTACCGACCTGGGCGAACTGGCGCTGGGCCAAAACCTGCGCGTCGCCTTCATGCCGTGGAACGGTTACAACTTCGAAGACTCGATCCTGGTGAATGAGCGCGTGGTACAGGAAGATCGCCTAACCACCATCCACATCCAGGAACTGGCCTGTATCTCCCGTGACACCAAGCTGGGTCCGGAAGAGATCACTGCCGACATCCCGAACGTGGGTGAAGCCGCTCTGTCCAAGCTGGACGAGTCCGGTATCGTCTACGTGGGTGCCGAAGTGAAGGGCGGCGACATCCTGGTCGGCAAGGTAACACCCAAGGGTGAAACCCAGCTGACGCCGGAAGAGAAGCTGCTGCGCGCCATCTTCGGTGAGAAGGCCTCCGATGTGAAGGACTCCTCCCTGCGTGTGCCGAACGGTGTGTACGGTACCGTGGTTGACGTGCAAGTCTTTACCCGCGATGGCGTGGAAAAAGACAAGCGCGCCAAAGAAATCGAAGAGATGCAGCTGAAGGAAGCGAAGAAGGACTTGACCGAAGAGTTCAAGATCCTGGAAGACGGCATCTTCGGCCGCTCCCGCAACCTGCTGCTGGCCGCCGGTTACAGCGAAGATCGTCTGAACAAGCTGGATCGTTCCAAGTGGTTTGAATTGGCCATCGAAGATGAAGCCAAGCAGATCGAACTGGAGCAGATCGCCGAACAGCACATCGAGCTGAAAGCCGACTTCGACAAGAAGTTCGAGAACAAGCGTCGCAAGATTATCCAGGGTGATGATCTGGCGCCGGGCGTACTGAAAATCGTCAAGGTTTACCTGGCAGTCAAGCGTCGCATCCAACCGGGTGACAAGATGGCGGGCCGTCACGGTAACAAGGGTGTTATCTCCAAGATCTGCCCGGTCGAGGACATGCCCCATGACGAGTTCGGCCGTCCGGTCGACATCGTACTGAACCCGCTGGGCGTACCGTCCCGTATGAACATCGGTCAGATCCTCGAAGTGCATCTGGGCCTCGCGGCCAAGGGCATCGGCGAGAAAATCGACCGCATGATCAAGGATCAGCGCGAGCTGCACGAGATGCGTGACTTCCTGCAACAGGTCTACGACCTGGGCGAGAAAGACACCCAGCAAGTGAACATCGCCGAGCTGTCTGATGACGACGTACGTACCCTGGCGGGTAACCTGCGTAAGGGTCTGCCGGTTGCTACACCTGTCTTTGATGGTGCCAAAGAGCGCGAAATCAAGGCCTTGCTGAAGCTGGCCGATCTGCCGGAATCCGGTCAGATCTCCCTGTTCGACGGTCGTACCGGCAACGCCTTCGAGCGCAAGGTCACCGTGGGTTACATGTACATGCTGAAGCTGAACCACTTGGTAGACGACAAGATGCACGCGCGTTCTACCGGCTCCTACAGCCTGGTTACCCAGCAGCCGCTGGGTGGTAAGGCACAGTTCGGTGGTCAGCGGTTCGGTGAGATGGAAGTGTGGGCCCTGGAGGCTTACGGTGCGGCATATACCCTGCAGGAAATGCTGACCGTCAAGTCTGACGATGTGAATGGCCGTACCAAGATGTACAAGAACATCGTGGATGGCGACCACCGTATGGAGCCGGGCATGCCCGAATCCTTCAACGTACTGTTGAAGGAAATCCGCTCTCTGGGTATCAACATCGAGCTGGACGAAGAGTAAGAGCTCGCTCTTATTGTTCGAGAATTGACGTGGGCGCCCTGCTGCTTTGGCAGCAGGGCGCCGAGGTTAGACTCCTGACAGGGGAAACACGTGAAAGACTTACTCAAGTTTTTGAAGGCTCAGACCAAGACCGAAGAGTTTGACAGTATCAAGATCGGTCTGGCCTCTCCTGACATGATCCGCTCCTGGTCATTCGGTGAGGTCAAAAAGCCTGAGACCATCAACTACCGGACTTTCAAGCCGGAACGTGATGGTCTGTTCTGCGCCCGTATCTTCGGACCGGTGAAGGACTACGAGTGTCTGTGCGGCAAGTACAAGCGCCTGAAACACCGTGGTGTGATCTGCGAGAAGTGCGGCGTAGAAGTGACCCAGACCAAGGTCCGTCGCGAGCGCATGGGCCACATCGAGCTGGCCAGCCCGACTGCCCACATCTGGTTCCTGAAGTCCCTGCCGTCCCGTATCGGTCTGCTGCTGGACATGACCCTGCGTGACATCGAGCGCGTGCTGTATTTCGAATCCTATGTGGTTATCGAACCCGGCATGACCAACCTCGAGCGCAGCCAGATGCTGTCCGAAGAGAACTATCTGGACGCACTGGAAGAGTGGGGCGACGAATTCGACGCCAAGATGGGTGCCGAAGCAATCCTTGCATTGCTGCGTGCCATCGATCTGGAAGGTGAAGTCAAGACCATGCGCGAGGAGCTGGATCAGACCAACTCCGAGACCAAGCGCAAGAAGACCACCAAGCGTCTGAAGCTGATGGAAGCCTTCCTGCAGTCCGGCAACAAGCCGGAGTGGATGATCATGACAGTGCTGCCTGTGCTGCCGCCGGACCTGCGTCCGCTGGTACCGCTGGACGGCGGCCGTTTCGCGACCTCCGATCTGAACGATCTGTACCGTCGCGTGATCAACCGTAACAACCGCCTGAAGCGTCTGCTGGATCTGGCAGCTCCGGACATCATAGTGCGCAACGAAAAGCGCATGCTGCAAGAGTCCGTGGATGCCCTGCTGGACAACGGCCGTCGTGGTCGTGCCATCACTGGTTCCAACAAGCGCCCGCTGAAATCCCTGGCCGACATGATCAAGGGTAAGCAAGGTCGTTTCCGTCAGAACTTGCTGGGTAAACGTGTCGACTACTCCGGTCGTTCCGTTATCACCGTAGGTCCGACGCTGCGTCTGCATCAGTGCGGTCTGCCGAAGAAGATGGCGCTCGAGCTGTTCAAGCCCTTCATCTATGGCAAGCTGGAATCCCGTGGTCTGGCGACCACCATCAAGGCCGCCAAGAAGATGGTGGAGCGCGAAGAAGCCGTCGTCTGGGACATCCTGGACGAAGTGATCCGCGAACACCCGGTCCTGCTGAACCGTGCACCGACCCTGCACCGTCTGGGTATCCAGGCGTTTGAACCGACCCTGATCGAAGGCAAGGCCATCCAGCTGCACCCGCTCGTCTGTGCCGCCTATAACGCGGACTTCGATGGTGACCAGATGGCGGTCCACGTACCGCTGACCCTGGAAGCCCAGCTGGAAGCGCGCGCCCTGATGATGTCCACCAACAACATCCTGTCGCCTGCCTCCGGTGAGCCGATCATCGTTCCTTCCCAGGACGTGGTCTTGGGTCTGTACTACATGACCCGTGCCCGTATCAACGCCAAGGGCGAAGGTATGGTGCTGGCCGGCCCGAAAGAAGCCGAAAAGGTCTATCGTGCCGGTCTGGCCGATCTCCATGCTCGTGTGAAAGTGCGCATTACCGAATACCTGCGTCAGGAAGACGGTTCCCTGCGTGAACACACCGAGATGAAGAACACCACCGTTGGTCGTGCGATTCTGAGCCTGATCCTGCCGAAAGGCATGGAATACGCGCTGATCGACGAACCCAAGGTGCTGACTGCCGCCGAGCAGGCCGATCTGGATGCCAATCCGCAGAACTGGATCAAATCCGTATCCAACAAGGCGCTGGGCAAAAAGCTCATCTCCCGTCTGCTGAACACCTGCTATCGCAAGCAGGGCCTGAAGGACACCGTCATCTTCGCTGACCAGCTGATGTATACCGGTTTCCATTATGCGGCCCTGTCCGGTGCTTCCGTTGGTATCGATGACATGGTCATCCCGGATGCCAAGAAAGACATCATTGCGGCAGCCGAAGCCGAAGTCGCCGAGATCCAGGACCAGTTCCTGTCCGGTCTGGTGACCGCGGGCGAACGCTACAACAAGGTTATCGATATCTGGGCCAGCGCGAACGATCGCGTCTCCAAGGCCATGATGGATAACCTCTCCAAGGAGCGGAACGTCAACTCCCTGGGTGAAGAAGAAGAGCAGGCCTCCTTCAACAGCATCTTCATGATGGCCGACTCTGGTGCGCGGGGCTCCGCCGCCCAGATCCGTCAGCTGGCCGGTATGCGTGGCCTGATGGCGAAGCCGGATGGTTCCATCATCGAAACGCCGATCGTGGCGAACTTCCGTGAAGGTCTGAACGTACTGCAGTACTTCATCTCCACTCACGGTGCTCGTAAGGGTCTGGCGGATACCGCACTGAAGACGGCGAACTCCGGTTACCTGACTCGTCGTCTGGTTGACGTGGCTCAGGACATGGTGATCACCGAGGACGATTGCGGTACGACCGAAGGTCTGTGGATGACTCCGCTGATCGAAGGTGGTGACGTGGTCGAGCCGCTGCGTGAGCGCGTGCTGGGTCGTGTGGTCGCCGAAGACGTGATCAAGCCGGGTACTGAAAGCGAGATCCTGGTCGCGCGCAATACTCTGCTCGACGAGTATCTGTGTGACCTGCTGGAGCGTAACTCCGTCGACCGCGTGAAGGTACGTTCTGCCATCACCTGTGAGACCGACTTCGGTAACTGTGCTCACTGCTACGGCCGTGATCTGGCCCGTGGTCACCTGGTGAACAAGGGTGAGGCTGTCGGTGTTATCGCCGCCCAGTCCATCGGTGAGCCGGGTACCCAGCTGACGATGCGTACCTTCCACATCGGTGGTGCCGCATCCCGAGCTGCTGCCGAGAGCAGCATCCAGGTCAAGAACACCGGTAGCATCAAGCTGCAGAACGCCAAGTTCGTTACCAACAGTGCCGACAAGCTGGTTATCACCTCCCGTTCTACCGAACTGACCATCATGGACGAGATGGGCCGTACCAAGGAAAGCCACAAGCTGCCTTACGGTTCCGTGCTGGAAGTGAAAGATGGCCAGGCCGTGAGTGCCGGTGATACCGTCGCCAACTGGGATCCGCACACCCACCCGATCATCACCGAAGTGGCAGGTCGCCTGGACTTCGAACACATGATCGACGGTGTGACCATCACTCGTCAGACCGACGAGCTGACCGGTCTCTCCTCTATCGTCGTGCTGGATGTCAACGAACGTCCGAGCGCCGGTAAAGAGATGCGTCCGACCGTGAAACTGGTCGACCTGAACGGCAAAGACGTGATGATCCCGGGTACCGACGTTGCAGCCCAGTACTTCCTGCCGGGCAAGGCGATCGTGAACCTGGAGGATGGTGCCAACGTGGGCGTGGGTGACGCGGTAGCGCGTATCCCGCAAGAGTCCAGCGGTACCAAGGACATCACCGGTGGTCTGCCGCGCGTTGCGGATCTGTTCGAAGCACGTCAACCGAAGGAACCGGCTATCCTGGCCGAGATCTCCGGTACCATCTCCTTCGGGAAAGAGACCAAGGGCAAACGCCGTCTGGTCATCACCCCGACCGACGGTGGCGACATCTACGAAGAGATGATTCCGAAGTGGCGTCACCTCAACGTGTTCGAAGGTGAAAAAGTTGAGAAGGGTGAAGTGCTGGCGGACGGTCCTGAGTCTGCTCACGACATCCTGCGTCTGCGCGGTATCAGCCCGGTCGCCAACTACATCGCCAACGAAGTGCAGGACGTTTACCGTCTGCAAGGCGTTAAGATCAACGACAAGCACATCGAAGTCATCGTTCGTCAGATGCTGCGCAAGTGCGAGATCCTGAGCGCTGGCGACACTGACCTGATCGAAGGCGAGCAGGTTGAAGTGGCTCGTGTGAAGATTGCCAACCGTAAACTGGTTGCCGAAGGCAAGACCCCGGCCACCTACCGTCATATCCTGATGGGTATTACCAAGGCATCCCTGAGCACCGAGTCCTTCATCTCCGCGGCTTCCTTCCAGGAAACCACTCGTGTTCTGACCGAAGCGGCCGTTGGTGGCAAGCGTGATGAACTGCGTGGCCTGAAAGAGAACGTGATCGTGGGTCGTCTGATCCCGGCTGGTACCGGCTTTGCCTACCACCATAGCCGGATCAACCAGCGTGCCGCCGCAGCCCGTGCTGTCGGTGTACCGCAGGTGACCGCCGATGAGGCTCAGCAAAATCTGGCGGATCTGCTCAACGCAGCCGGCAGTTTTGACGAAGAGTAATCTTCAGCTGCAGTGATTAAAAAGGGCTCCTTCAAGGGGCCCTTTTTGTTGCCTGCCCGCCGGCAGAACCTTGCACCGGGCTGGGGCAGGGGATGATCCAGTGCAAGGTTATAGAGCAAAAAATCAAAAAAAGTTGACATTGATCCCCCGCAATTGAAAACTCGGGAAAGTTGAATGGTTATTACAGGGGTAGAACATGGCTGTCGGTATCGAGGAAGTACTGCTTCCCGAAGAGCAACTGAGCGGTCGCGCTTTTACAGACGAAGACAGGGAATTGTTGCGTTCTTATGAGGGCCTCATCGAGGGCCTGGCCGATCTGTTCGGCAAGCACTGCGAAGTGGTGCTGCATTCCCTGGAAAATCTGCATGAGTCAGTGATCAAGATAGCGAACGGATTCAACACGGGGCGAACCCTGGGGGCACCGATCACCGATCTGGCCCTGCGCATGCTCAAGGACATCGAGAGCACGGGCCAGGATCACACCCAGAGCTACTTTGCCCGCAGCCGGACCGGTGCGCTGATGAAGTCGAGCACCATCGCCATCCGCAACCGCGACAAGCAGGTGATAGGGCTTATCTGCATCAACCTGCACATCAATGCGCCTTTCCACGAGTTCGTGGCCGAATTCTTCCCGACGCCCCAGCAAGTGGAGCGTCAATCGCCGGAGACCTTCGCCAACAGCGTGGAGGAGCTGGTTGCCCAGACGGTGGACAACACCATCGACGAGATCAACCGCGATCCCTCCGTGGCCAACAACGCCAAGAATCGTTTTATCGTGACCCAGTTGTTCGAGAAGGGCATATTTGATATCAAGGACTCGATCAACCTGGTCGCCGACAAGCTGAATATTTCCAAACATACCGTGTATCTCTACATCCGACAGCGCAAGCAGGGTGAAGAAGAGAGCGAGTAAGCGCCATAGATAGGGGATAGATAACAATGGCTAAAGAAGTGATTGCAACCGACAAGGCGCCTGCCGCAATTGGTCCTTATGTTCAGGCTACCAAGCTGGGCGACCTGGTGTTCACCTCCGGGCAGATCCCGCTCGATCCGGCCACCATGGACATAGTTGCCGGTGGCATCGAGGCGCAGGCCGAACAGGTGATGAAGAACCTGGTTGCAGTATTGAAGGCGGCGGGTGCCGATACCAGCAAGGTGCTGAAGACCACCTGCTTCCTGAGCGACATGAACAACTTCGTGGCCTTCAACCAGGTCTATGCCCGCTACTTCGGTGACGCTGCTCCGGCGCGCTCCTGCGTGGAAGTGGCTCGCCTGCCGAAGGATGTGCTGGTCGAAGTCGAAGCCATTGCTTACGTCTGAGTCTGAGTCATCGGAAGAGCCCCTCCCAGGAGGGGCTTTTTCGTCTTTGAGGTAGAATGGATGCACATCTGTGCAGGAGTCCGGACATGAGTCTGAATTTTGCCCTGCTGGTCACCGGGCCCGCCTATGGCACCCAGACGGCCAGCACCGCCTATCGCTTCGCCCTGAGCCTCATCGAGCAGGGGCATCAGCTGACCCATCTGTTCTTCTATCAGGATGGGGTCCATAACGGCAATGGACTGCATGCACCGGCCAGCGATGAGACCGACCTGGTGGCGCTGTGGCGCGAGCTGGCCCTGGCGCAGGGCATTGCCATCGATGTGTGTGTCGCCGCCGCCATGCGCCGCGGGGTGCTCGACGAGGCCGAGGCCAAGGGGGTCGGCAAGACCCAGTTCAATCTGCAGGCCCCGTTTCGTTTAAGCGGGCTGGGTCAGCTGGCGGAGGCCAGTCTGACCGCCGACCGCTTCGTCCAGCTCTAGGGGGATGGAATGACCAAGATAGCCTTTATCTGCCGGCGTGGTCCCCACGGTACGGCGAGTGGACGAGAGGGCCTGGATGCCTTGCTGGCCACCTCTGCGTTGACGGAATCCCTGGCGCTGTTCCTCATCGGCGATGGCGTGCTGCAACTGGTCAGGGAGCAGTCGCCACAGGGGATATTGCAGCGTCACTATGCCCCGACCTTCAAGATGCTGGAACTGTACGATGTCGAGGAGGTCTATGTCTGTGCGGCGTCGTTGGCCGAGCGTGGTCTGACCGCCGCGGATCTGCTGATCCCCGTGACGGTGCTGAGCCCGGCCGAGATCCGCCGCCAGTGGGACAACTTCACCACCCACATCAGCTTTTGAGGTGCCCATGATACAGCTGGTATTGAGCTCTCCCTTCCTCAGTCAGGACCTCGAGCAGGTGATGCGTTATCGTCAGGAAGCGGATCTGCTGGTGCTGATGCAGGACGCCGTGGTGGCAACGACGGCCCCGCAGTGGTGCGAACGATTGAGCGGGATCCCGCTTTATGTGATGGGGGAAGACCTGAAGGCGAGGGGCCTGTCCCCCAGGATCGGGATGGAACTCGACATGGCCGGCCTGATCAAGCTGATCGCCGAACAGGGATCACCGCAGACCTGGGCCGGCTAGTTTTCATTTTTGCCTGTCAGCTCAAGTGGTTATCACAATAATGGCGGGATGTCATTTGCCCTTTTGGCGCACGAATTGTATAAATCTTGACTCCCCAGACAACAGGGCATAAAATTTCGCGTCCCCGTATCTGCGGGGAGGATTTTTCACACGTTTATGAAGTCATTATCAGGAGCCTTTTGATGGCAACTATTAACCAGTTGGTTCGCAAGCCACGCATCAAGCTCGTTGTGAAAAGCAACGTGCCGGCGCTGGAAGCGTGCCCTCAGAAGCGTGGCGTATGCACCCGTGTATACACCACCACCCCGAAGAAGCCTAACTCTGCACTGCGTAAAGTGTGCCGTGTACGTCTGACCAACGGCTTCGAAGTCACCTCCTACATCGGCGGTGAAGGTCACAACCTGCAGGAGCACTCCGTTGTTCTGATCCGTGGCGGTCGTGTCAAGGATTTGCCAGGTGTTCGTTATCACACCGTTCGTGGTGCGTTGGACTGTGCCGGTGTTAAAGACCGTAAGCAGGCTCGCTCCAAGTATGGCGTGAAGCGTCCGAAAGCTTAATGGTTCTCCGTTAAGTAAGGCCAAACGTTAATTCGTTTCTAGTTAGATAACTTTCTAGTTTTGGGTAACCCCTGAAGTTACGGAGAATTTGAAATGCCAAGACGTCGTGTTGTTGGTCAGCGTAAAATCCTGCCGGATCCCAAGTTCGGATCAGAGCTGCTGGCTAAATTTGTCAACGTAGTAATGGTTGACGGTAAGAAATCTGTTGCAGAAGCCATCGTTTATGGCGCCCTGGACATCATTGCCACCAAATCTGGCAAAGAGCACCTGGCCCTGTTCGAAGTCGCTCTGGACAACATTCGTCCGGCGGTCGAGGTTAAATCTCGTCGCGTCGGTGGTGCAACCTATCAGGTACCGGTAGAAGTTCGTCCGGTTCGTCGCAATGCCCTGGCAATGCGCTGGTTGGTTGATGCCGCTCGTAAACGTGGTGAAAAATCAATGGCTCAGCGTTTGGCTGGCGAGCTGCTGGATGCCGCTGACAATAAGGGTTCGTCTGTCAAGAAACGTGAAGACGTTCACCGTATGGCTGAAGCGAACAAGGCCTTCGCTCACTTCCGCTGGTAATCCGCTTGCGCAGGGTCTTCTGGCTCTGCGCACCTTTAATTATCTGGGGACAAGTGCCCTAGTAAGAGGATGACAATGGCTCGTACAACCCCCATTGAGCGTTATCGTAACATCGGTATCTCTGCTCACATCGACGCCGGTAAGACTACTACTACCGAGCGCGTTCTGTTTTACACCGGTGTAAGTCACAAGATCGGTGAAGTTCACGATGGCGCCGCCACCATGGACTGGATGGAACAGGAACAAGAGCGTGGTATCACCATCACCTCCGCCGCGACCACCGCTTTCTGGTCCGGTATGGGCAAACAGTTCCAACCGCACCGTATCAACATCATCGATACCCCGGGCCACGTTGACTTTACTATCGAAGTAGAGCGTTCAATGCGTGTTCTGGACGGCGCCGTGATGGTGTACTGTGCCGTAGGTGGCGTACAGCCACAGTCTGAGACCGTATGGCGTCAGGCTAACAAGTACAAGGTTCCCCGTATCGCGTTCGTCAACAAGATGGACCGTACCGGCGCCAACTATCTGCGCTGCGTTGAGCACATCAAGACCCGTCTGAAAGGCGTGCCGGTTCCCCTGCAACTGAACATCGGTGCAGAAGAGAACTTCAAGGGCGTTATCGACCTGGTCAAGATGAAAGCCATCAACTGGAGCGAAGCTGACCAGGGCGTGTCTTTCGATTACGAAGACGTCCCGGCCGAGCTGCTGGAACAAGCGCAAGAAATGCGCATGAACCTGGTTGAAGCGGCTGCTGAAGCGTCTGAAGACCTGATGGAAAAATACCTGGGTGGTGAAGAACTGACCGAGGAAGAGATCAAGAAAGCTCTTCGTCAGCGTGTTCTGAACAACGAAATCATCCTGGTTACCTGTGGCTCCGCGTTCAAGAACAAGGGCGTACAGGCCATGCTGGATGCCGTGGTTGACTATCTGCCGGCTCCGACCGACGTAGCAGCCATCGACGGTCTGAAGCTGGATGGCGAGACCAAGGACGAGCGTCACGCTTCCGATGACGAGCCGTTCTCTGCTCTGGCATTCAAGATTGCTACCGACCCGTTCGTAGGCAACCTGACCTTCTTCCGCGTTTACTCCGGTGTGGTTAACTCCGGTGACTCCGTGCTGAACTCCGTCAAAGAGAAGCGCGAGCGTTTTGGCCGTATCGTTCAGATGCATGCCAACAAGCGTGAAGAGATCAAAGAAGTTCGCGCAGGCGACATCGCCGCTGCCATCGGTCTGAAAGACGTGACCACTGGTGACACCCTGTGTGACGAAAAAGCGCCGATCATCCTCGAGCGTATGGAATTCCCGGAGCCGGTAATCTCCATCGCGGTTGAGCCGAAAACCAAGGCTGACCAAGAGAAGATGGGTCTGGCACTCGGCCGTCTGGCGCAGGAAGATCCCTCTTTCCGCGTATGGACTGACGAAGAATCTGGCCAAACCATCATCGCCGGTATGGGTGAGCTGCACCTGGACATCATCGTTGACCGTATGCGTCGCGAGTTCAAGGTAGAAGCGAACGTAGGTAAGCCGCAGGTTGCCTACCGTGAAACCATCCGCACTACCGTCAAGGACATCGAAGGCAAGCATGCCAAGCAGTCCGGTGGTCGTGGTCAGTACGGTCATGTTGTTATCGACATGTACCCGCTGGAAGAAGGCAAAGCCTACGAGTTCGTTAACGACATCAAGGGCGGCGTCATTCCTGGTGAGTTCATCCCGGGTGTTGACAAGGGTATCCGTGAGCAGCTGAAGTCCGGCCCTCTGGCAGGCTATCCGGTTATGGATCTGGGCGTGCGTCTGCACTTCGGTTCCTACCACGATGTCGACTCCTCCGAACTGGCGTTCAAAATCGCTGCTTCCATGGCCTTTAAGGCTGGCTTCATGAAGGCCAACCCGGTTCTGCTCGAACCGATCATGAAAGTAGAAGTTGAGACTCCGGAAGACTACATGGGCGACGTGATCGGTGACCTGAACCGTCGTCGTGGCCTGATCGAAGGTATGGAAGACGGCCCGTCCGGCAAGATCGTTCGTGCTCTCGTGCCGCTGGCCGAGATGTTCGGTTATGCGACTGCCCTGCGTTCCGCTACCCAGGGTCGCGCTTCCTACGCCATGGAATTCGCCAAGTATCACGATGCCCCGACTAACGTCGCCCAGGCCGTGATCGAAGAGCGCAAATCCAAGTAATTTATGATTCCCCGCCTACGACGGTAGGCGGGTTTAACCTAGAAGGACTACGTCGTGTCTAAAGAAAAATTTGAGCGTAATAAACCGCACGTAAACGTCGGCACCATCGGCCACGTTGACCACGGTAAAACCACCCTGACCGCCGCCATCACCAACGTGCTGGCCAAGCACTTCGGTGGTAAAGCTTTCGCCTTCGACCAGATCGACAAGGCACCGGAAGAGCGTGAGCGTGGTATCACCATCAACACCTCCCACGTAGAATACGACACCGCGATCCGTCACTACGCCCACGTAGATTGCCCGGGTCACGCCGACTACGTTAAGAACATGATCACCGGTGCTGCCCAGATGGACGGCGCGATCCTGGTAGTAGCCGCGACTGACGGCCCGATGCCGCAGACTCGTGAGCACATCCTGCTGGGTCGCCAGGTTGGTATCCCGTACATGATCGTGTTCATGAACAAGTGCGACATGGTAGACGACGAAGAGCTGCTCGAACTGGTCGAGATGGAAGTTCGTGAACTGCTGACCGAGTACGACTTCCCGGGTGATGACCTGCCGGTAGTACGTGGTTCCGCGCTGAAAGCGCTGGAAGGCGACGCTGCATGGGAAGAGAAGATCATCGAGCTGGCTCACCACCTGGATACCTACATCCCGGAGCCGGAGCGCGCCATTGACCAGCCGTTCCTGATGCCTATCGAAGACGTCTTCTCCATCGCTGGCCGTGGTACCGTAGTTACCGGTCGTGTAGAGCGCGGTATCGTCAAGGTAGGTGAGACTGTAGAAATCGTCGGTATCAAAGACACCGTTTCTACCACCTGTACCGGTGTTGAAATGTTCCGCAAACTGCTGGACGAAGGCCGTGCCGGTGAGAACGTTGGCGCCCTGCTGCGTGGCGTGAAGCGTGAAGAAGTTGAGCGTGGTCAGGTACTGGCCAAGCCGGGTTCCATCAAGCCGCACACCAAGTTCGAATCTGAAGTGTACGTGCTGTCCAAGGAAGAAGGTGGTCGTCATACCCCGTTCTTCAAGGGCTACCGTCCGCAGTTCTACTTCCGTACTACCGACGTGACCGGTACCATCGAACTGCCGGAAGGCGTAGAAATGGTAATGCCAGGCGACAACATCAAAATGGTTGTTACCCTGATCGCCCCGATCGCGATGGATGACGGCCTGCGTTTCGCTATCCGTGAAGGTGGCCGTACCGTAGGTGCTGGTGTTGTAGCTAAAGTTATCGCTTAATCGATACTTTAAATGCACACATGAAAGGGGTGGCTTCGGCTGCCCCTTTTATTTTTTGGGGCGTTATTGTCCCGTGAGACACATTTCAAACATCTATTACCGAGGTAGTGCCCGTGAGTAAACCCGCCATTTTTCTGGATCGTGATGGTGTCATCAACGAAGACACAGGTTATGTCAGCCAGGTCGATGACTTCCATTTCCTGCCCGGGGTGATCGAAGCCCTGCAGCTGCTGAAGAAGAAGGGCTATCTGCTGATTGTCGTCACCAACCAGTCCGGCATCGCCCGCGGCTACTTCAGTGAAGACGACTTCATGAACCTGACCGAGTGGATGGACTGGTCACTGGCCGACCGGGACGTTGACCTCGATGGTATCTATTTCTGTCCTCATCATCCGGATCACGGCGCTCCCTGTGATTGCCGCAAACCTGCACCCGGCATGCTGCTGTTGGCGCAGCAGGAGCTGGGCATCGACATGGCGCGCTCTTATATGGTGGGTGACAAGCCTTCCGACCTGAAAGCGGCCATCAATGCCGGAGTAGGACACAAGGTGATGGTGCGCACCGGCAAGGCTGTGACCGACGAGGGCACTGCGCTGGCTGATGTCGTCTATGACAATCTGCACGATTTTGCCGTTTCAGTGCCTGCCGCGGGCTGATTTTGTTCGCTTAATATGCGCATTGGTGGCTTTGTGAGCGAACGGTTGATGAAAGCCATCTTTTTGCAATTATCTGCTTGCCAGAAAGTTTCAGCTCCCTATAATGCGCCTCCATCGACAGGGCAAGCGGCAACGCAAACAACCCGGTCGATAACCTAGAAAAGCCTTTGAAAATAAGGCTTGACTCGAGAAGGCGGTTGAGTAGAATTCCACTCCCGCAGCAACATACTGTTGCGTCGCTCTTTAACAATTTGAATCAAGCAATCTGTGTGGGCACTCACAGCATCGAACATCAAAAACAATTTTTGATTTTCAATGTCTGGTGAAGTGACCAAGACAACTTCGGTTGTCACAGTTTATTTCAGCA
>NZ_JAAROG010000024.1:0-15854 GCF_023093515.1 Aeromonas genomosp. paramedia | reverse complement strand
TCAAAAGCCACGATCTTGGCCCAGGTGGGTCAACTTTACTCCGGCGTTAGTGGGTCATTTTTACATCGGCGGTGACAATTATGTCTTTCCGAACAGGCATTCACCGGTAACTGGCAAATAGACTTACCAGAAGATGCCGTTGGACCATGGCTAATTTATACGAACGACCACACTCAACTACATTGCAGACCAACGATAGCGATAGCGACAGCCATCAGCCCACCGGATGATTTCTCTCCTCTGCGCAAAGCTCTATGCGAAGCCGACAGTCCAACACGGATGAGTATGCTCAGAACCGCCCTCCAGTTGATGGCTGCAGATCCAGAGAATGAGGATTGGCTAACACTGGAACAGCTCCTAGATAAGTTGCATCACCTGCCTTTGGCCAGTCTGGATATTTGCCAGGCTCTGATCCGTGAACCGCTGGCGCTAGCCATGGCCACACTGCTTCTGGACAATTTCTCCAGTCGGATGGCCGAGCGCCTACCATCTGAACTCCCTTTTGAGTGGCTACTAATAGCCCCAGAACATTGGTTCAGCACCTTCACAAAAATTCGCCAGCAGCTCCCCGCTGAAAATTCGCGCCGATTAGAGGCAATCCGCAATGACATCCAGAGTAAGAGCCACTACTTAGCTCGCTGGCAACCGGCACTGAGCTTTATTTTTGAACAAGGATTCCACCAGTATTTCGGACTCAATAGTCAGGATGTTAGCTTCTTCTTCAAAAACCCGTTGATGCTCATCGAATATTGGCTTGACCATCTGTTCGATGGAGAAAACTCGGCTATGCAGCAAATGTTTCGGCGAAACCCTCCAGAAACGCAACGAGACCTTGATCTCTGTCATGCAGAGCGCGAAGAACTCAGGAGATCAATGTATGGAAACAGGTTGCTCGATAGAAGCAAATTGCCAGTGACGGATTTCAAGCTTGGTGTAGTTATTCGGCCTTTTATGGCGGCCTTCGATGTCTATGCGGGAAAAGGCCAGCTGTGGCAATCCGATCCGGCGCGCTTGTTTAGTCTGAGAACAACTCGCCAACTCGATACCGTCTGGTTTGATGCAGCCTATCAAACCGGCTTAGCCATGGCCCAAACATACTCTATTGGGAAATGAATCTGATGCTTTATCAAAAAAACTATTTTTCCGCCCTGATGACCAACCTGAGTGTACGCAGTGAGCGTGCGGCCCAAGGCCTGCTCGGTCTGGGCAATCCTCATCTACGTCAATTCCTGCATGAGAAGTTGACAGCAACACCGGGAACACCGGGCGCCTGGCTTGCAGATCCAGTCTTCGAATCAACCTTTGGTTGGAAAGAAAGCGATGAAACCATGGCCTCTCTGGCGGGTGGAGAATTACTCCATACACGGCTGGCAAAAGCCATGGCTGAACCGCCAAAAGAGTTGGCCAAGGAATATCATTTCCCCGATAGCCGTCATCCGTTTACCCATCAGCTAGCTGCATGGCAGGTATTGAACTCTCCAGAACCACAATCGTTGGTGGTTACCAGTGGAACAGGCTCTGGCAAAACCGAATGCTTCCTTGTGCCGGTGCTCAATCAGTTGGCGAAGGAGATTGATAGAAATGAAGATCCTGATGGGGTCCGCGCACTGCTCATCTATCCACTGAATGCGTTGATTAACTCACAGCAGAATCGCCTGGATGCCTGGACAGACGGCTTTGATGGGCAAATTCGCCACTGTCTCTATACGGGGGCTCTGGAAAATGAGCGGAAGGCATCTGCTCAGAAGTACAAGGGACAAGTAATCGATCGCAAGAGCTTGCGGGCGCGTCCTCCGCAACTTCTTGTAACGAATGCCACCATGTTGGAATACATGCTCATCCGGAAAGAAGATGAGCCTATTCTACAAAGATCAGCTGGCAAACTACGTTGGATCATTCTTGATGAAGCACACACTCATATCGGCTCACAAGCTGCCGAGATGGCACTGCTGCTACGCCGCGTGATGCTGGCCTTTCAGGTTAATCCGCAGGATGTGCGTTTTGTGGCAACCTCAGCAACATTTGGATCGGATGCCAAAACCATCGAAAACCTGCGCAATTTCCTTGCTGATATCGGCGGTGTTCCACCAGAGCAGGTGCATGTTGTTCAAGGCCATCGGGACATTCCATCTCTGCACAAAGTTAAACCACATACGGAGCAAGACCATCCCGAAGTAATTGCTGCAATAGAGAGTGAGCATGAACAATCAGCCCTACGCTACCAACGCCTTGAAGCCAGTCCAACAGCCCTTCGGATCCGTTCTTTGTTCATTACGGATGGACAATTAAAACCACAAAGTCTGCAGGAGTTAGTACGAATCTCGGGTTTGTCTAAAAAACAACTGCTTACCTGGCTCGACCTGATGTCAGGGACAAAAAATGCCGAAGGTCTATCATTTTTACCGTTACGAGCTCACCTCTTTCACAATGTTATCCCTGCAATTCGAGCCTGTATTGATCGTAACTGCACACATAAAGCCAACACACCGCTGGCGCATCCAGAATGGCCATTCGGCATGGTGTATCTGGAAGAGCGGACCCATTGCAGCTGCGGCGCACCTCTTATGCCGCTGGTCTCCTGCGAGGAGTGTAATGAGAGCTTTCTGCAAACATCGGCCACCAGTCAAGGCAAGCTGATCGACCCATCACAACAACAAATCGATGAGTTTTCTTTGGATGAAGAACAATCAGATATCGAAGAACCGGATAAAGATAGTGAATTATTAAGTCACTCCTTGATCACCAATCGTGTTGTTGACAGTAGCTTTCCAGAGTATCTGGATCGCAGCAGCCAGAGGCTGAGATTTGATGGTCCCAAGGATGAATATATCGAGCTACAAGTATTCAGGAGCACTCAGAATGAATGTCCTTGTTGCGGTTCCTCAATTAGTGGACGCAGCTTGCTCCGCCCTGCGCGCATTGGCGCTCCCTTTACCTTAAGCACAGTGATCGGCACCTTGCTGGAGTTTTGCCCGCAGGATCCCGAGCCCTCCGGCAAGCCCTTCCAAGGCCGGAAACTAATTTCGTTTACCGACAGCCGCCAAGGAACTGCTCGCATAGCAGTCAAATTACAACAGGACTCCGAACGTAACCGGATCCGGGGACTGGTGTATCATAGGTTATTGCAAGCACAGCCAACCAATGCACTTACCGAGGAAGATTTACAGGATCTTCAGGAGTTACTACAGCTTCAAGCCAAACAAAAAATAGGGCGTTTTGAAGAAAAACACTTAAGCAGCTTATTGGCGAAACAAGCCGACGCATCAAAAGGGGCCGAAATCGGTTGGGCGGACATGGTGAACCATCTTGCTGGCACTCCAGAGCTGCAAATGGGTATGTTGGACTACTATAACGGCCTGGCACCAAATACCTTCGGTAAACAAGACAGTATTTCCCTAGCTGGGATGCTACTGGCCCGTGAGTTTTATCGTCGTCCCAAACGAGCCAACAGCCTGGAAACACTAGGACTGGTTCAGGTTTGCTATCCCAAGCTGGCGAGAATTACCAGCACCCCCATGACTTGGCCAGCACGCGCAACTAAAGAACAGTCTATTGAGTCTTGGCGTACTTATTTGAAGGTACTACTGGACTTCTTCGTCCGTGAAAACACCATCCTGAATATAGATAGACGCTGGCAATCCCTGATTGGCGCGCGTATCCGCCCGAAGTGGGTAGTCCCCCCTGTTCTAAACGGTAAAACTGAAAAGCTGTCCGGACGCTACACGCGATGGCCGACCGTCAACACTGTCAACGGTGCTCATTCACGAGCAATTCTGTTGCTCTGCAAGGCGTTTAATTGGTCTCCCTCTTTGCACCAGGATCAGATCGATTCGATTCTTAACGAAGCATGGGTTGCACTCACCCAGCACGCAAAATTGTTGATCTCTTCCGGTGATGGTTATCAGCTCGATTTGAGCGAAATAAGCTTCCGGCTGCCCCATGAGGTCTATTTTTGTCCGGTATCAAGGCGATTTATTGATACTCCGTTCGAAGGGCTAAGCCCCTATACACCTCGCACTGATCGGGAGATGGTTGTGAAAGTCGCGCCTTACACAATGCCGAGACCTCCTGAATCACTTCTGCATGCTTCTGGTGATCAAGGCTTGCTGGGCATCCGCGATTGGCTTAATAACCAACCAGAAATACAAAAATTACGCGAGAGCGCGCTTTGGTCTGATGTTTCAGATTTGATCAACGAAGGCGGGAATTACTTCTGTGCGGCAGAACACTCCGCCCAGCAACCAAAAAACAAACTGGATAAATACGAGGATCAATTCAAAGCCGGGAAACTGAATTTACTAAGCTGTTCAACCACCATGGAAATGGGTGTAGATATTGGTGGTATCAGCGTAGTAGCAATGAATAACGTACCACCTCACCCAGCTAACTACTTGCAACGGGCTGGTCGAGCAGGCCGACGCCGTGAAGGGAGATCTTTGGCACTTGCTGTTTGTAAAAATACCCCTCATGACCAAAGCGTATTCAATAACCCTCTTTGGCCATTTACCACAGCGATGCGTATGCCCAAGGTGTCACTGCAAAGCCCTGAACTGATACAGCGCCATATCAACGCCTGGTTATTATCTCATTGGCTGAAGCACGTTATCGCGGCCGAAGAGATCAAGGCAATGACTTCAGGGGCTTTCTTCCTTGATAACGGGATGCCTATGTCTCTTTCCAAACGCTTCGCTCTGTGGTGTGAGAATCAGGCGCTAGGAGCCGATGATCTTATATCTCAAGCGATCAAGGACATTACCCGGCGTAGCATTCTCAATTCAACTCCACAATCAGAACTGTTAAAACGAGCAAGTAATCGAGTTATTGAGATTACACAGTCATGGTTGCAGGAACATGAGGCAAGTCGGACGCAACTGCAACAAGTCGAAGACAAGAAAGCCGCCGCCTATCGAGCCATGGACGCGCAACTGAACCGGATAGAAAATGAATATCTTCTTAGCGAACTGGCCGATAAGCGTTTCTTGCCAGGTTATGGTTTTCCGACAGATATTGTCAGCTTTGATAATCGCTGTATGCAGACCTTGAAGCTGGATGAAAAGGGTCAGCGGGAGGACAATCGAGCCCGCTATCGTTCGCTTGCCTCCCGAGATCGTATTACCGGACTGCGAGAGTATGCTCCTGGTGCTGAGCTGGTCATGGATGGCTTGGTGTATAAGTCATCTGGCATCACCCTGAACTGGCACGCTCCTGCCTCTGCCGAAAACGTCAAGGAACTACAGCTCTTCAAGAAGGCTTGGCGCTGTGGACACTGTGGGGCCAGTGATACGGCCATCAACCCAGGCCTGGAACTCAACTGTCAAGAGTGTGGATACCCGATTGAGCGCGATCAGATCCATGAATACTTGGTGCCTGCCGGGTTTGCAGTGGACTTCTTTGATGATCCTCACAACGACATCAGCCGACTGCAATATATACCGGTTAAAGCGCCCTGGCTGAATGTGCCTGCTCGCTGGATCTATCTAACCAATCCGGCGTTCGGTATGTTTCGTGCGAGCCAACAGTCTCAGCTATTCCACTACAGTTCAGGAGCTAACCAGAAAGGTTTCGCCATCTGTCTCGAGTGTGGCAAGGCCGAACCCATGTTGAGCTATCCGGACCAATCTGCTGCGGCCAATGAACAGTATCTCCCGGCCATGTTCCGCGAAAAGGCCCAACATCGAAGACTGCGCGGTGGTAAGAACGATAATGGTGAGAACATCTGCCCCGGCAGCAACAATAGCTGGAAGATTAAGCAGAATATCCATCTGGGTCATGACTGCCTGACTGATGCACTGGAACTGGTACTACGAGATCCATTGAGCGGAGAGTTTCTCAATGATGATATCACTGGCTATTCGATTGCTGTCGCGTTGCGAGAAGCCATTGCCGCTTCACTTGGTATTCAAACTGAAGAGCTTGGCTGTGACTGCCATCCAATCCGGGTAGAGGATCGAACTGCTAGAGCCATTCGGGTGTTTGATCTGCGTAGCGGTGGCTACACCACTCTGGCTGCGGAGCAGTTGAATGACGCAAACTTGTGGCAACGGGTTATCGAACGTCTGAGCAGGTGTAATTGCTCGCATGCCTGCCAGCACTGCTTGCTCAGTTTTGATACCCGTTTTGAGGCTGACCGTCTTAATCGCCATGCAGCCTTAGAGTGGATCAATCAGACCTGGCTGACCGGCTTAGCATTGCCTGCCCCCCTTCAAGTATTTGGACCACATAGCCAAGCCGAAATTACAACCTTGCATGAAGCAGTTGAACGAATCATCACGCAGGATGACAGCCCCAAGACCATTGCAGTCTATCTCCTTGCGACCTCCGAGGAGTGGGATCTTGCCGTTGCTCGCCGAATGCGACATCAACTACATAGCTGGGAGCGTGCCGGGCACCAGGTGCAGTTGCATTTTCTCGAAAGCACCTTCGAATCCTTGCCAAAAGATCAGAAGGAATGGTTGGCAAAGCTGGCTATTAACGGAGTTGGGTTATGTTTGCACAAAAGCATTCCCGCTCTTGGAGAACTAACACTAAACATCACAGTACATGGACCGCAAGCTAACATCGCATGGGCCAGCAACAACATTGTCCTTACTGCTCCAGGGCATGACTGGGATCTAGCCTCTGCTGGCTCGCTGATTGTTCGCGGTTGTCCGCCAAACTTGCAGATAGGCCGAGAGCTAAATGCCAGCGAGTTGATACCAGGCAAGTCCCCTGAGCTTATCAAGATCGAGATAGCCGACCAGCTAGATGGCTCCCTCAACGGTTTTGCTGGCAGGTTCTGGGAACATCTTCGAAATGTATCTGATGTTCTTCTTAATGACATCTTTGAGGGCAAAGACCACATCACCGAAGTCACCTATACAGATCGTTATGTATGTAGTCCGCTAGTTGTGAATCATTTGGTTAATGTGATCCATGAACTGGGAGTACGCAGCAGTTCAAGTTTCGCTATCAGAGTTTTGGGACGTCAATATCAGAAGAACGACAACCGGACACCGTGGCAATGCAGGCATGATTGGCTCTCATCTCAGGAGCGGGATGAAGCCATCTGCCAAGCATTGGAATTCTGTGGCCTAGAGGGGGAAGTACTCAGCCTCCACTCCTTACCCCACTACCGACAGCTACAACTTCAGCTTAATTCCGGGAAGCGACTAACTATTCAGTTTGACCAAGGCCTTTCATATTGGGAGGCAGACCGCAGCGAGAAGAGTTATAGACTGAAATTCGATTTCTCTGCTGATTCTCTTGGTGAAGAACTCATTGAGCGAATGCAGTGCAGGGTCGCCGCAGCTGGGGATGAAAACACACAGATTTTTGTTTCTATTGAATGATAAGTGAGTGGCAATGAGGGAGAGTGTAAAAAATCTACATAACTGGCATTCTCACTAACCTTTTGAAAGGACAACAGAATGCCATTATCAGACGAACTGTATGGAGATGATATTCACCTCACAGTTGCCCACAAAAGGGAGTGGTCATACGGCTTCGCACCGGATAACAAAACGGTACCCCTACCGTGTTATCTGGAGTCACCCTATGACCACCAACAAGAAAGTGTAAGGACCCACTGAAATCCTGCTCAGGTCATAATGAGTGGAGATCACAGACATGAGCATTACGATGGACGAAGAAATCAAACGTTGGACCGCCAAGCGCAAAACCGCTTTGGTCATGGACATCATCCAGGGCAAGACCACTGTATCCGAGGCGGCTCGCGGCTTCGATTTAGCTCCCTCTGAAATTGAGGAGTGGGTTAATGACGCCAAACAGGGCATGGAGAACGCTCTGCGCGCCAAGCTGTTGGATATCCGCGAGCAGTACGAGAAGCAACTCAAAGAGCTTCAGGAGGCCTATGGCGAAGCCATGCTGGAGTTACGCGCCAGAAAAAAGTTGGCCTCCCTGCTCGGCGAGGACGACAGATAGTCGCCGATGTTTAGCAGGGATTACGCGCCGAGGGTACCGAGGTCTCCGTCAGTAAAATCTGTCGTTGGTTTGGCTTGCCGCGGCGCAGCTGGTATTACCGAAGCGTCAAGGCAGCGCCCAAGGTTCAGGAGCATCTGGTTACGCCGATCAGTAAGCGCCGCTAAATCGACCTACTTGCCTTCGTTGTATTGCGCCACTTTTTTTGCAATGGGCTCCAGCGGGACGTTCCAGGGGTAATCCCCCCGAAAAACCAGGGTGCTCATAAGTAGAATTTTCCCGTACCTTGAACGCAGGAGGTTCTACATGAAAACATCACGCTTTAGCGATACCCAGATCATCGCCATCCTCAAACAAGCTGAGGCTGGAGCTCCCGTCCCGGAGCTCTGCCGCGAGCATGGCATCAGCACGACCACCTTCTACAAGTGGCGTTCCAAATTCGGGGGGATGGATGCCTCCCTCATGGCTCGACTCAAGGAGCTGGAGGACGAAAACCGCCGCCTCAAGAAGATGTACGCCGAGGAGCGCCTCAAGGCAGAGATCATCACCGAGGCCATGGCAAAAAAGTGGTAACGCCATCTGCCCGCCGGGAGATGGCGACCAAAGCCGTGACTCACTACGCCATATCCATCCGTCTGGCTTGCCGGATCTTCAAGGTCAGTGAAAGCTGCTATCGCTATCAGCCCGTGCTGGTCGATGAAAACCAGGAAATTGCCGATTGGCTGCTACGTATCACGGCCAGCCAGCGCAACTGGGGCTTCGGGTTATGCTTTTTGTACCTGCGCAACGTCCAAGGCTTTGGCTGGAATCACAAACGGGTATACCGGATCTATCGGGCGCTGGAGCTCAATCTGCGGATAAAACCCAGGAAACGGTTGGTTCGGGCTAAGCCAGAGCCGTTGGCGGTTCCCGACCAGCCTAATCAGTGCTGGTCGATGGACTTTATGCATGACCAGCTCAGCGATGGCCGCTCGGTGCGGCTGTTTAATGTGATCGATGACTTCAATCGTGAAGCGCTGTGCATCGAGGTGGATTTCTCCTTACCCGCCTCACGAGTCAAACGGGCGCTGGAGCAGGTGATCACGTGGCGAGGTAAGCCCGCCATTATCCGATGTGACAATGGCCCGGAATACATCAGCGAAGAGCTCAAGCGATGGGCGAAACAGGAGGGGATAACCCTGGGCTATATCCAGCCAGGAAATCCGCAGCAGAATGCCTACATCGAACGTTTTAACCGCACGGTGCGCTACGACTGGCTGGGCCATTACCTGTTTGAGTCACTGAATGAACTACAGGAGTTTGCCACGAACTGGCTGTGGGTTTATAACCATGAGCGGCCCAATATGGCGCTGGGTGGCTACACGCCGAAACAGCGTCTGGCACAGGCCGCATGACCTCTACTTTTGAATGCCCCTAAAAATGGGGGGATTACCCTATTTTGCGCGCCACAAACGCAAACGATTTCCTTCACACTTTCAGGACATGTCATGGCAAAGCAAGATATGGCCGCCCAATCAGGGAACGGCGGCTTTTTGGACTCTTATTTTTCCATTTCCGCGCGCGGTAGCAGTGTGCGTCAGGAGCTGTTGGCAGGGCTGACTACCTTCCTTGCCATGGTCTACAGCATCGAGTTATTGTCAAATCTGGTGTATGGGGTCAGGCGGCATTCCTGTCTGACTCCTCCTGGACCTGTACTCCGTCCTTGAATTTCACGTTGTTCACCACCAACGTCAGCAGCGCAAATCCCTTGAGCCGCTTCCACTTCTTCTGAGCCGAGCCCAGCAGTTTGTAACCGACATTCCGCACCTGATTTAGGAATAAATTTGCCGATAGCGCTCACCCAATACCTCCAAAATGATCTGCTGGTCTCCTGTTAGCTCCGTTACTTGTGGCGGAGCTTCTCCCAGTCGATATTCATGGATGCCACCAAAGCGCAAAAAGATCCAACGGGCCGTCGGCTGCTGGGTCGGTTTCTTTTTCATATCCGCCACACTGCGATTCTGCTCCACTAATCCCTGCCGGATCCGGTGCTCCAACGCTGCGTAAATCATCAGGCTACAGGTCATCACCATGAGCAACGCTTCAATCCGCTCCGGCTTTTTCAGGTACAGTGAGGAGGTTAAAAACTCCGGGCTCTTGAGAAAACGAAAGCCCCGTTCGACATTCTGCTGCGCTTTATAGGTGGCCAAAAGTTCGGCCATGGTCAGCGTATCGCTGTGGTCATTGGTCGCCAGGATGAACACCCCGGTCTGGTTGTGGGCCTCTTCAACGCAAGCCAGGCTAGTTGCCGCCAACCCAGTGATTTGAAACTGATGGCCAATTGGCTCTTCGCCACGCTTGGGTCTGCCACGTCCTGTATAAACGGGTTCACCTACCACTTCGGCATCCAGTTGCAGCAGCATCAAGCTGGCGGTAAAACAGCTCAACTCAGCTTGGGCATCCGCCTCACAAGCAAAGCGTCGGGCACACAATTTGGCGAAGGCTTTGAGCTCGCGGGTACTGTCTTTGAGCAGGTTTTTGGCCAATGTCTGCTGCTCGCGGTGGCTGGCTTGTTCGCTGCGCACCAGCAACCAACGTTGCGCGACCCCGGCATAATTCGCGTGTTGCCAACGGCCATGATAGCCATTGCCCAGAGCGGTCAGCGGTTGTGCACCTATGGTTGCCACGGCCTGCTTTGCCTCATTGAGAGTGACGGGCACCCGGGTCACAAATAGTTGCTGCTGTTGCGCCAGTAATTGCAAGGTATCGGCGCAGTACAGTGCGGCATCGCCGACCAGATAACGGCACTCCTGCGCGGCCTTGAGACTGCTCAAATGGCGACGAACGGTCTGGGCAAAGGCTTTGGTGTCATTACTATTGCCGCTCAGGGCCTGCATATAGACAGGTAGGCCGGCCTGATTTTCACAGATGAGCTCAAGGATCACTTGATTCAGCTCTGGCCGGTGATCACGACTATAACCACGCACCAGTTGCAGCTTACCGACCAGATCCCCATCGGCACAGTCATAGGCGCCATCGACGTGAAAGCTGGTGATATCAAGATGCACCGCCGTGGGCTTGAGCCCCAGCTTGGCGACCACTTGCTCGGCCATCACCTGATAAAGCGTCGACACATCGGCCGCAAACAGCGCATCCAGACAGCGCCCGAGCACATCATCATTAAGGTCATCGGCGCAGAGCCCGGGGCCGATCAATCGCTCGACCGGCTTGTTGGCGAAGAACCGCGGGAACATGTGCAAGGTGCTGCTATGGAAGCCTAAGCCATTGATGATCATGGCCACCAACGCCTGACCATGAGAGACTTTGAAGGATTGGTTTTTGGGCAGCACCGCATCGATCATGCGGGCGATATCGAGCTCTTGGCACAGGCCGGCGACCAGGCCGAGGTGATCAAGGTTACGGATGGCGATGCGGGGAGCGGGCATGATGAGCGACCTCCAAAAAGCAGTAATAGATCAAAACAGCCGATCGCCGTCAAGCCGCGAAAAAGGGAAAATCAGGTGCGGAATGACGGATTAACGCCTAAACTCTCGGCCACAGGCCCGTAACGGGCTGCCTTTTTATTGATCTCGCCAGATTAGGGATAGCCGCCTTGAACCTTCGTCCCCTGCTTTTTCTGTGCCTGCCGGCCGCCCTGTTGCTAAGTGCCTGCGATCAGGCTCCAGCCCCCCAAGAACAGGCCCCGCGCCTGGTCAAACTCTTTACCGTGGAAGATCCGGCCGGGGCGCGCCTGCGCGAATTCCCCGCGCGCCTGAAGGCCACCGAGGAGGCCGAGCTGTCGTTCCGTATCGGCGGCCAGCTGAAGACCCTCAACGTGCTGCAGGGACAGCCGGTGAAACGCGGTCAGCTGATTGCCAGCCTGGATGACGCCGACCAGCGCCTGCGCCTGCGTGATCGCCAGGCCAGCTATGACTTGGCCAACGCCCAGTTCAAGCGTATTGCCCAGTTGCTGGAGCGGCAGATGATCTCCCGCGCTGAGTATGACCAGCGCAAGGCCACCCTGGATTCGGCCAGCGCAGCGCTCAGCCTGGCCCGTCAGGAGCTGGAATACACCAGCATTCTCGCGCCCTTCGACGCAGTGGTGGCCAGCACCCATGTGGACAACTTCCAGGTGGTGCAGGCCAAGCAGCCCGTGGTCACCCTGCAGAGCGGCAATCAGCTGGATGTGCTGTTTCAGATGCCGGAAAACCTGCTGACCAACCTGCGCAGCCGTGAAGAGAACCGCGACTATCACCCCAGCGTGATTCTCGACAGCCTGCCCGGCCGCGAATTCGAGGCGGTCTATAAGGAGCACAGCACCCAGCCTGATCCCAAGACCCTGACCTATCAGGTGACCCTGTCCATGCCGCGTCCCGAGGGTCTCAACCTGTTACCGGGGATGAGTGCCACGGTCAAGGTTGACTTGGCCCAGGTCAGCCGTGACCTGGGTAGCCGCCTGCTGGTGCCGGTGGAGGCGGTGTTCAGTCCGGACGACAGCGGCCCCGAGGTCAAGCAGGTGTGGGTGGCTCGCGAGCAGGACGGCGTGCTACGTCTGACGGCCCGCCAGGTCGAGGTGGGCCAGCTGAGCCGCAACAGCATCGAAGTACTCAGCGGCATCGAACCCGGCGAGCAGATCGTTGCCGTGGGTGGCGCCGAGCTGGAGGAAGGCCAGGCGGTAAGGCCCTGGGTACGCGAGCGAGGGCTGTAAATGGATATCGCCGGCTACTTTATCCAGCGTCGCGTCACCAGCTGGCTGGTCACTCTGGTGCTGGGCATCGGCGGGCTGCTGGCCTTTCTCGGAATCGGCCGCCTGGAAGACCCGTCCTTCACCCTGAAGAACGCCATGGTCATCACCAGCTATCCCGGCGCCTCGCCGCAGCAGGTGGAAGAAGAGGTCAGCTACCCGCTGGAGAACGCCATCCAGCAGCTGCCCTCGATCAAGAAGGTCACCTCCATCTCCAGTGCCGGGCTGTCGCAGATCAGCCTGGAACTGCACAGCCAATACAAGGCCGAGCAGATCCCGCAGATCTGGGATGAACTGCGGCGCAAGATCAACGACTTGCAGCCCAACCTGCCACCGGGGGTCAACCCGCCGCAGGTGCGGGATGATTTCAGCGATGTATTCGGCTTCTTCCTGCTGCTCACCGGCGAGGGCTACAGCGCCCAGGAACTGCGCGATTTCGCCGACTACCTGCGCCGTGAACTGGTGTTGCTGCCTGGCGTAGGCAAGGTCAGCCTGGCCGGCGCCCGCCAGGAGCAGGTGCAGGTGGAAATCTCGCGCAGCAAGATGAGCACCCTGGGTATCGCCCCGCAGCGCCTGGCCCAGGTGCTCAGCCAGCAGAACGTGGTGTCCAACGCCGGGCGCATTCTGGTCGGCAGCGAGTCGATCCGCCTGCACCCCACTGGCGAGCTGCAGGATGTGCGCGAGCTGGAGCGTCTGATCATCAGCGACCCGGGCAGCGCGCAGCAGGTCACTCTCGGCGATATCGCCCAGGTCAGCCGCGGCTTTAGCGAAACACCGGGCAACCTCTACCGCATGAACGGCCAGCCGGCCCTGACCCTGGGCGTTTCCTTCGCACCCAAGGTCAATGTGGTGGATGTCGGCGCGACGATCAACGCGCGCCTGGCTGAACTGGACGCCCAGCGCCCGGCCGGTATGCAGTTGCAGGTGTTCTACGACCAGGCCGCCGAAGTGCAGGCCTCGGTGCAGGGTTTCGTGATCAACTTCGTCGCCTCGGTGGCCATCGTGATCGTCGTGCTGCTGATCTTTATGGGCCTGCGCAGCGGCCTGCTGATCGGCCTGATCCTGGCCCTGACGGTGCTCGGCAGCTTTATCTTTATGCGCCTGCTGGGCATCGAGCTGCAGCGCATTTCCCTCGGCGCCCTGGTGATCGCCCTGGGCATGCTGGTGGACAACGCCATCGTTATCGTCGAAGGCATTCTGGTCGGCCGTCAGCGCGGCCAGAGCACCCTGGAGGCGGCGCGGGGCATTGTCCGCCAGACCAACCTGCCGCTGCTCGGCGCCACCCTGATCGCCATCATCGCCTTCGCCCCCATCGGCCTGTCGGACGACTCCACCGGCGAGTTCTGCCTGTCGCTGTTCCAGGTGCTGATGATCTCCCTGCTGCTCAGCTGGGTGACTGCCATCACCCTGACGCCGTTCTTCGCCAGCCTGTTCTTCCGCGATAACCAGACCCTGACCGGCCAGGATCAGGGCGACCCCTACGGCGGGGTGATCTTCACCAGCTACCGGCGCCTGCTCGACTTCGCCCTGCACCGCCGTAGCCTCACTCTGGGCGTGTTGGTGGTGCTGCTGGTGGTGGCCATTGCCGGCTTCGGCAAGGTGCGCCAGAGCTTCTTTCCGCCGTCCAATACGCCGATGTTCTTTATCGACCTGTGGCTACCCCAGGGCACTGATATCCGCTACACCGAGCAGCTGGTGGCCGAACTGGATCAGCATGTACTGGAGCAGGAAGGAGTGACCACGGTCAGCAGCACAATCGGTCAGGGCGCCCTGCGTTTTATCCTCACCTACTCACCGCAGAAGCAGTACCCCAACTACGCCCAGCTGCTGGTACGCACCGACAACCTGGAACGCATCGAACCGCTGATCAATCAGCTCGAACAATACGTGGCCGAGCAGTACCCGCAGGTCAAACCCAAGTTCAAGCAGCTGATGCTCGGCCCCGGCAACGACAGCAAGATCGAGGCGCGCTTCAGCGGCCCCGACCCCGACGAACTGCGCCGCCTGGGTGGCGAAGTCAGCCGCCTGATGCGCCAGGATCCGGTAGCCAATGCAGTGATGCACGACTGGCATGAGCGCACCAAGCTGGTTCGTCCACAATTTGCCGAGGCCCGCGCCCGTGAACTGGGGGTGGACAAGAGTGCACTGGATGACCTGTTGCGCATGAGCTTCTCCGGCATGAACGTGGGCCTGTACCGCGACGGCACCCGCCTGCTGCCGATTGTCGCGCGCACCCCGGACAACGAGCGGCTGAATGCCGACAGCCTCAGTGACCTGCAGATCTGGAGCAGCGTGCGTGGCATCTACCTGCCCATCGAGCAGGTGCTGCAGGGCTTTTCCACCGAGTGGGAAGACCCGCTGATCATGCGTCTGGATCGCAAACGCACCCTCACCGTGCAGGCCGATCCAGCCCTGCTCAGCGGCGAAACAGCAGCCCAGCTGCTCCAGCGTATCAAGCCCGAGATCGAAGCCATCCCCCTGCCCGAGGGGTATCACCTGGAATGGGGCGGCGAATACGAAAGTTCGCGCAATGCCCAGGGCGCGGTGTTCGGCAGTCTGCCTCTGGGCTATCTGGTGATGTTTATGATCACCATCCTGCTGTTCGACTCGTTCAAGCGCGCCACCGTGATCTGGCTGACCGTGCCCCTGGCGATGATCGGCGTAACCCTGGGCTTTCTGCTCACCGGCATTCCCTTCGGCTTTATGGCCCTGCTCGGCCTGCTCAGCCTGAGCGGCATGCTGGTGAAGAACGGCATCGTTCTGGTGGATGAAATCCAGCTGCAGCTGGCCAGCGGCAAGGACGCCCTGCAGGCCGTGGAAGAGGCCTCCATCAGCCGCGTACGCCCGGTATCCATGGCTGCCCTGACCACCATCCTGGGCATGAGCCCGCTGTTGACCGACGCCTTCTTCCAGAGCATGGCGGTGGTGATCATGTTCGGCCTGGGCTTCGCCACCCTGCTCACCCTGGTGGTGCTGCCGGTGCTCTATTGCGTGTTCTACGGGATCAAGGCGCAGACCAAGGCAGAAGTCTGAGGGGCGGTTGTCCACCCTATGCTGGCGTGACGTGGCGTAGGGTGGACAACGCGCAGCTTGTCCACCCGCTGTTATTCCCTGCTAAATCTGGCGGGCGCGCCTAAAGGGGTCGTCTCAGAAAACGGAATCTATGGTCACTCCCGTTTTTGCAACACCGATTTTGACGACAAGTTGGCTTGCT
>NZ_JAAROG010000023.1:0-46694 GCF_023093515.1 Aeromonas genomosp. paramedia | reverse complement strand
GGTTAGAATACCGGCCTGTCACGCCGGGGGTCGCGGGTTCGAGTCCCGTCCGCTCCGCCACTAATTTGAAAGGCCTTCTCTCACGGGAAGGCCTTTTTGCTATGCACTTTCAGCATCAGTTTCCAGGAAGCCCAATCTGTCGATTGGGCTTCTTTCGTTGTGCCTTGTCACTGCGGCGAGGGATTGCTCTAGTAGTAGATGCAGAGCCAGACGGTCGTCTCGGTAGGGTGGGTCCATTCCACCCTGTGCTGAAGGTGCGCCGGGATGTTGATGTAATCCCCTGGCCCAAGGTGGACGCGCTCCTGGACCCCGGTATCCGGTGTGATGAAGACCAGGATGGCTTCGCCCTGTATCAGCGCCACCCACTCGTGTTCATCCTGATCGAACCACTCTCCCGTGGGGGTCTGCTGCCCCTGGGAGAGGATGCGCTCGATGCGGAAGTGATTGGTGCTGACCAGGTCGGTGAACACCTCGTTGGGCAGGGGGGAGGGGATCTGGCCAAGCAGGTTGCCTGTGTGCATGGGCTTGTCTCCGGCTGATGTGGGGCTAGCTAAGAGTGTAGAAGCTGGAGGGGAGCTCCCCATGTGGAAGTTGAGGCTTCCAATGAGGCTTAAAATGGAAAAGTTCGGGAAAATGGTGCCTGATCCGCTGCAATCTCGCCAAATTCTTGCTATTTTGCGCGCCATTACGCAAACGATTTCCTTCACACATTCAGGATGAGTTATGGCAACGCAAGAAATGACGGCCCGCACCGGCAATAGCGGGTTTCTGGACTCCTATTTCTCCATCACCCAGCGTGGCAGCACTGTCCGCCAGGAGTTGCTGGCCGGTTTGACCACCTTCCTGGCGATGGTCTACAGCATCATAGTGGTGCCGAACATGCTGGGTGCCGCCGGCTTCGAGCAGGGCCCCGTCTTCGTGGCAACCTGCTTGATCGCCGCCTTTGGCTCCCTGCTGATGGGCCTGTGGGCCAAGCTGCCGATGGCCATAGGTTGCGCCATCTCCCTCACCGCCTTTACCGCCTTCAGTCTGGTACTGGGTCAGGGACTGAGCATTCCGGTCGCCCTGGGCGCCATCTTCCTGATGGGTGTGCTGTTTACCCTGATCAGCGTCACCGGCGTGCGCCAGTGGATCCTGGACAACCTCCCCTCCGGCATCGCCCACGGCACTGGCATTGGTATAGGTCTGTTCCTGCTGCTGATCGCCACCAACGGCGTCGGCATGGTGATCAAGAACGAAGGGGCCGGTCTGCCGGTTCAACTGGGTGAAGTGACCTCCTTCCCGGTCATCATGACGGTGCTGGGTCTGGCCGCCATCTTCGGTCTGGAGCGTCGCAAGGTGCCGGGCGGCATCCTGATGGTGATCATCGCCATCTCCATCCTCGGCCTTATCTTCGATCCGAAAGTGACCTGGCAGGGCTTCTTCGCCATGCCGAGCCTGACCGGTGAGAAAGGTTCACTGGTTGGCAGCATGGATCTGCTGGGCGCCCTCAATCCGGTGGTCATCCCGACCGTGCTGGCGCTGGTGATGACAGCCGTGTTTGACGCCACTGGCACCATACGTGCCGTGGCCGGTCAGGCGGGCCTTATCAACGAGCGTGGCCACATCATCAGCGGCGGCAAGGCCCTGACTGCCGACTCCGTCAGCAGCATGGTCGCTGGCGTGGTGGGTGGTGCTCCGGCTGCCGTCTACATCGAATCTGCCGCAGGCACTGCGGCTGGCGGCAAGACCGGTCTGACTGCTGCGCTGGTCGGCGTGCTCTTCCTGCTGATGATCTTCCTCTCGCCCCTGAGCTACCTGGTGCCTGCCTACGCCACCGCACCGGCGCTGATGTACGTCGGCCTGCTGATGCTGGGCAACGTCACCAAGCTGGACTTCAATGACTCGGTCGATGCCCTGGCAGGCATGCTGTGCGCCGTCTTCATCGTGCTCACCTGCAACATCGTGACCGGCATCATGCTGGGCTTCGTGGCCCTGGTTGTCGGTCGTCTGTTTGCCGCCGAGTGGAAGAAGCTGAACGTCGGCACCGTCATCATCGCCCTGGCGCTGGTGATCTTCTATGCCGGTGGCTGGGCCATCTAACCCATCCGCATATTCCGGTTATAGCGAAGGGCCCCGCGGGGCCCTTTTTCATGGCTGTGAGGCCGCTAGCAGTTTCTCTCCCGTTTGCCCCGCCAAGTTTCAGATTGAAACGCCAACGCACCTAATCCTGTTTCAAATCCGAACCTAACCTGCCGTCATTTTCCTCCCGATTTATCCCGTTAGACTGGCTCCATCAACCATCTGCCTACCCCGTGTGGTGGCAAGCCAAGGAGTGAGCCATGAAGAAACTGATCAATGCCGTCGATGCTGTGGTCCGTGAACAACTGATGGGGATGGCTGCAGCCCACCCCGAGCTCAAGGTACGTATCGAACCCCACTACATCACCCGCGCCGACGCCCCCGTGATGGGCAAGGTAGCGCTGGTCTCCGGCGGTGGCAGCGGCCACGAGCCGATGCACGGCGGTCTGGTGGGCAAGGGGATGCTGGATGGCGCCTGCCCCGGCGAGATCTTCACCTCCCCAACCCCGGATCAGATGTACGAGTGCGGTCAGGCCGTTGATGGAGGCGCGGGCGTGCTGTTTCTGGTGAAGAACTACACCGGCGACGTGCTTAACTTCGAAACCGCGGTCGAGCTGCTGCACGGTGACGGGGTCAAGGTCGGCTTCTCCCTGATCGATGACGACGTGGCGGTCAAAGACAGCCTCTACACCGCAGGTCGCCGTGGCGTTGCCACGACCGTGCTGTGCGAGAAGCTGGTCGGTGCCGCTGCCGAAGCGGGCTATGACCTGACCCGCTGCGAGGCGCTGGCCCGCCGTATCAACAACCAGAGCCGCACCATAGGCGTTGCCACCCACGCCTGCACCGTGCCTGCCGCTGGCAAGCTCTCCTTCACCCTGGCCGACAACGAGATGGAGTTCGGCGTGGGCATCCACGGCGAGCCCGGCATCGAACGCCGCCCCTTCACCGACCTCAATACCCTGGTGGATGACATGTTCAGCGAGCTGGCTGACAACACCCCCTATGGCCGCACCCTGCGCCACTGGGACAGAGCCTCCGGCAGCTGGCAGGAGGAGCACACCTTTATCGAGCCGCTGAATGGGGGCGATCGGGTCATCGCGCTGGTCAACAGCCTCGGCGGCACCCCCATTTCCGAGCTCTATGGCGTCTATGGTCGCCTCGCTACCCTGTGCGAAGAGGCGGGCATCCATCTGGTGCGCAACCTGATCGGTCCCTACTGCACCTCCCTCGACATGACCGGCATCTCCATCACCCTGCTCAAGGTGGATGATGAACTGATGACCCTGTGGGATGCCCCCGTTCACACCCCCGCCCTGCGTCGCGGCTGCTAAGGAGAACCCATGTTAAGCAAACATCAGATCGTCAACTGGCTGCTCGACTGCGAACACATCTTTACCGAGCAGCGTGACTACCTCACCGCGCTGGATACCGACATCGGCGACGGCGACCACGGCCTCAACATGCAGCGCGGCTTTACCAAGGTGGCCGAGAAGCTGCCTGCGGTGGCGGACAAGGATATCGGTCAGGTGCTGAAAACCACCGGCATGACCTTGCTCTCCTCGGTCGGCGGCGCCAGCGGCCCGCTCTACGGCACCTTCTTTATCCGGGCGGCGGCCAGCAGCGACGCCTGCCAGAGTCTGAGCCTCAGCCAGCTGTGCAAAATGCTGAGCGACGGGGTCGAGGGGATCGTCTCCCGCGGCCGTGCCGAGCCGGGCGACAAGACCATGTGCGACGCCTGGTGGCCGGCACTGGCCGCCCTGCAACAGGCGCAGCAGCAAGAGCTCTCCCTCAAGGATGCGCTGGACAGGGCGGTGGCAGCCGCCGCTGCCGGTACCGAGGCCACCATCCAGATGCAGGCCCGCAAGGGGCGCGCCAGCTATCTTGGCGAGCGCAGCATCGGCCATCAGGATGCCGGGGCCACCTCGACCCTGCTGCTGCTGACCGCCCTGCGTGACAGAGCGAGGTTGTGACATGATCGGAATCGTAGTGGTCTCTCACAGCGCCCAGCTGGCTGCCGGCTTGAAAGCGCTGGCCGACCAGCTCGGCAGCCCGGTCAGATTGCTGCTGGCGGCCGGGGTCGATGACCCCGACCACCCCATCGGCACCGACGCCATCGCCGTGATGAGTGCGATTGAAGAAGCGGATGACGGCAGCGGCGTGCTGGTGCTGATGGATCTCGGCAGCGCCCTGCTCAGCGCCGAGACCGCCCTTGAACTGCTGCCCCCCGAGTTAAGCGCCCGGGTGCGGCTCTGCCCCGCCCCGCTGGTCGAGGGTACCCTGGCCGCCGTGGTGGCGGCCGGTTCCGGCCTGACGCTGGATGAGGTGGCTGCCGAGGCGCTCGGCGCACTGGGCCCGAAACAGGCGATGCTGCCTGCCAGTGCGGCGCAGGCCGCCACGGAGACCGTCCCTGTTGCCGACGACTGCTGGCTGCGCTGCGAAGTGGTGGTGGATAACCCCCACGGCCTGCATGTGCGCCCCGCCGCCCGACTGGTGGCTGCCCTCAAACCCTTTGCCGCTGAACTCAAGCTGCAAAAGGGGGACAAAGAGGCCAATCCCCGCAGCCTGACCCGGCTCGCCATGCTCAACGTGCGTCAGGGCGACCGGCTCACCCTGCTGGCGCGTGGAGAGGATGCCAGCGCCGCCTTGGCCTGCTTCCAGCAGCTGGCCCTTGATCGCTTCGGCGACTGACCGGCCTGCTTCAAGGCGCGGCAGCGGCTTCATCGGCCAGCCGCCGCGCCACAGTTGTGCAAGTAAAAGACGAAGGAGTCCCCGGCACCGCCGCCCCTTCGCCCCGATTCTTAATACATAAAGAGAGAGGGATAGAATATGGACCGCATTATCATCAGCCCCAGCAAATACGTGCAAGGCAACGGGGCCCTCGCCAATATCGGCAACTACGTCAAAGCGCTCGGCGCTAAGCCGCTGATCCTGGCCGACGCCTTCGTCACCACGCTGGTGGGCGATACCGTGGCCACCAGCTTCCACGGCGCCGGTATCAAGCCGGAGTTCGACTGCTTCAACGGCGAGTGCTCCCGCCCCGAGATCGACCGGCTGCTGGCCCGCTGCAACCAGACCCCGTTTGATGTCATCATCGGCATCGGCATCGGCATCGGCGGCGGCAAAACCCTGGATACCGCCAAGGCGGTCGCCTTCTACCAGCAGGTGCCTGTGGTCATAGTGCCGACCATCGCCTCCACCGATGCACCCACCAGTGCGCTGGCGGTCATCTACACCCCGGAGGGGCAGTTCAGCGAATACCTGATGATCCCGACCAACCCCGACATGGTCATCATGGACACCGGCGTGGTCGCCCGCGCCCCGGTGCGGCTCTTGGTCTCCGGCATGGGGGATGCGCTCTCCACCTACTTCGAGGCGCGCGCCAACAAGGTCTCCGGTTGCCAGACCATGGCCGGTGGCGCTTCTACCCTGGCGGCGCAGGCCATCGCCGAGCTCTGCTACAAGACCCTGCTGGCCGATGGCTACAAGGCCAAGCTGGCGGTGGAGCAGGGGCTCTGTACCAAGGCGGTGGAGAACATCATCGAGGCCAACACCTATCTGAGCGGTATCGGCTTCGAGAGCAGCGGTCTGGCCGCCGCCCACGCCGTTCACAACGGCCTGACCCAGCTGGCCGAGTGTCACCACCTCTACCACGGTGAGAAAGTGGCGTTCGGTACCCTGGTGCAGCTGGTGCTGGAGAACGCGCCGATGGCGGAGATCGAGACCGTGCTGGCCTTCTGCCGCTCGGTGGGCCTGCCGACCAACCTGCATATGATGGGGGTCAAGGAGCTGGATATGGCGCGCCTGATGGAGGTAGCCAAAGCCTCCACCGCCGAGGGCGAGACCATCCACAATATGCCATTCAAGGTCACCGCCGAGGATGTGCTGGCGGCCATCGTCACCGCCCACCAGCTGGGGCTGTAACCGCGCTACGACTGACCCTGCCATATAACAAGGCCCCGCAACTGCGGGGCCGTTTCATTTTCTACGGGCCTCTTGGCGACGGCTCGCCGTCAGCCGTGATAGTCGACGGGATCGATCTCGAGCAACTTCAGCCGCCGCCACAGGGTGGTGCGGCTGATGCCCAGATGCTGGGCCATCTGGCTCACCTGCCCCTTGCAGGCGTGGGCGCAGCGCAAGATGGCCTGGCGCTCCAGCTCCGCCAGGGTGAGCAGCGGTTGCCCCACCACCTCGTCCGCCACCCGCTGATAACCGTGACGAATGGCGGCGGGCAGCGCCTCCGACGGGATCGGCCCCTGACCGGCGTGGAGCAGCGCATGCTCGACGGCACTGCGCAGCTCCCCCAGATTGCCTGGCCAGGGATAGGCGAGCAGACAATCGAGGGCCGCCGGACTGAACTGGCGCACCGGTTCGCGCCCCTGCGCCGCCAACTGCTGGCTGATAAGGCCCGGCAGATCGGCCGCGCGCTCCCGCAATCCCGGCAGCCAGAGCTCGCACGCCTGCAAGGCATAGAGCAGCTGGCGGCCAAACAACCCCTCCTGCACCCGCTGCTCCAGCGGGGCGCTGCTGGTGGCGATGATCCGCACCTTGAGCGGCAGGATGCGGGCCGAATCGAAGCGCTGGATGCGGCCGGTCTTGAGCAGTTGCAGCAGCGCCGCCTGCATGGGGGCAGAGAGGCACTCCACCTGCTCCAGCACTAACGTGCCGCCGTGGGCCAGCTCGAACTTGCCCGCCCGCTCCTGCCCCGCCTCGTCGGACCCCATCAACTCCAGCGCCATCCGCTCGCTCGGCAGCGCCTTGCAGTTGAGGGTAATGAGCGGCCCGGCGGCCCGTTCGCTGCCAAAGTGGATCGCCTCCGCCAGCTGAGCCTTGCCCACCTCCTCCTCGCCGCGCAGCAGGATCGGCCCCTGACTCTGGGCCGCCTGCCGGGCATAGCGCAGCAGCTTGCGCATGGCGCTCGATTCGCCCACCAGCGCCGACAGCTCGGGCACCGTCTGACGCAGCTGGTGAATGGCCCGCAGCCGATCGACCGGGTGCAGCAGGGCGATAAAGCTGACGCCCTCCGGCCCCGGCAGCGGCTTGAGGCTCACCAGCGCATTGATAAACTCCCCCTCCTGAGCGCCGAGCCGCTCCAGAGTCACCTCCACATGACTGAGCGGCGTCTGCCCCCTGATGGCCAGCTGCAACCGCTGGGGCAGCAGCAGGTGCTGCTCCAGAGGCTGGCCGAGACAAAGCGCCGGATCGAGCCGCAGCCGGTGTGCCGCCAGGGCGTTGAGGTAGCGCAGCCGCCCCTGCGGATCCCAGGCCAGCACGCCGTCATCCATGCCATCCAGCAAAGCGTAAAGCTCGCTCAGATGGTGCTGGGACTCCTGCATCAGGGTCTCCATCTGCAGCAGATGGGCCAGCTCGCGCCCGGCGCTGACGGTGAGCGCCAGATCGCCGACCGTTGCCCCCTCCACCCGGCAGACCAGGGCCATGATGGCGACCTGACGGCCATTGTTGTTGTAGACCGGGCTGGCGCAGCTGTGCCAGGGGTGCAGGGTCTGGTTGAAGTGCTGGGGGCCACTGACGCAGAGCGGAATCCCCTCCAGCGCCGCCAGATTGATGGCATTGGTGCCGATGCGCCCCTCGCTGAAGAAGGCGCCGGGGCCAAACCCCAGGGCTTCGAGTTCTGCCAGCGTCTCGCGATGGCCGGTGCGGGCCAGCAGGCAGCCGCTCTCGTCGGTGAGCAGCAGGGCGCAGGGGCGCCCCTCCATAAATTCGTAGAGATCTTCGAGGGCCATCTCGCCAGTGGTGAGCAACTCCCGCTTGCGCTGACGCAGGCTCTGCAAGGTCTGCCCCTTGGCGCTGTGGGGCGGATGCCAGAGGGTGGCGCTGGTCTGGTGGGCGCAGCGCAGCCAGGATGCCTGCAGATAGTCAGGCCAGGGCTGAAGGTGCTGGTGGTCGGATGGCATGGTCACAGCAATATCCGGCAAGAGAGAGACCGACCATTTAACCACTCTTGCCGGCCCGATTCAGTGACCTGCCTCAGAGGGCGGCAATGGCATCCCGATCCTCGCCCGCCGCCCCCTCGGCAAACTGCTGGCCGAGCCAGTGGCAGAAGGCGCGGCACTCCGGCATCCCCTCGCTCTCCTGGTGGATCAGCAGGCTCCACTGGGGCCCCTTGACCCTGAGCGCGGAGAGCGGCAGCAACTGCCCCTGCTCCCTGGCCGGCTGGGAGAGCCGTTCGCTCACCAGCGCCACGCCGAGCCCGGCGCTGGCCGCCTCCAGCAGCAGGCCGGGATCGGAGAAGTTGAGCCCCCGGGTCTGCAGTTGCAGATCCTCCCCCCCTTTCAGGGTCCAGTGGTGCCAATCGAGCTCCCGCTCGCCATGCAGGGTGGTGCGCTCTGCCGCCGGTTGGGCCAGCACGGCAGGGGCGGCCACCGGCAGCAACCTGTCCGCCAGCAGTGGCTGGTGGCGGCATTGGGCCTGGGGGGCGAGATCCCAGCGCAGGGCGAGATCTATGGTCTGCTCCGCCAGGTCGGGCACCTCGTCGCTGGTGAAGAGCCAGAGATCGATGTCGGGGTGCTGGCGATGAAACGTCCCCAACCGGGGCAGCAGCCAGTGGCGGGCGATGGCGCTACTGGTGTTGAGCACCAGCTGGTTCGGCTTGCGGTATTGCTCGAGGCGCTGGATCCCCACCGCCAGTTGCAGCAGCACGCTCTGGGTGGTCTCCAGCAGATCCTGCCCCGCATCGGTCAGGGCGACCGAGCGCCCCTGCCGGTGGAACAGCGGCTGGCCGAGCAGCTCCTCCAGGGAGCGGATCTGCTGGCTGATGGCGGACTGGGTGAGGTGCAGCTCCTGCGCCGCCTGATGAAAACTGCCGAGGCGAGCCGCCGCCTCGAAGCCCCGCAGCACGTTGAGCGGGGGCCAGTGCTTGAACATCATTGATTAGCTCCACTTATCACTTGCACTGAAAATCGATCGTTTGTTCGCCGTGTTATGGGGGGATAGTCTATTCCCATCGTCAGCAACCTTAATAGTACCTAATCAGAGAGGGAATATGCGGGAACAGGGAATAGTGGCAAAGGGCTGGTTCATGCCCGCCGAATGGTGCCAGCACGCCGCGACCTGGATGGTCTGGCCCCACAACAAGGCGCTGTGGGAATCCGGCTGGGGCGTCACCCTGGCCGAGGTGCAACAGGACTTCGCCCGGGTGGTCAACGCCATCGTCCGGTTCGAACCGGTCAGGCTGGTGGTCGACCCTTCCGCGCTGGCCGAGGCGCGCGCCCTCTGTGACGACAGGGTGACCCTGGTCCCCATTGCGGTAGATGACAGCTGGTGCCGCGACTCCGGCCCCACCTTCATCTGCCACCCCGAACTCGGCAGCGCCGGGGTGAGCTGGCGCTTCAACGCCTGGGGCGGCAAGTCGGTTCACGGTCTGGACGAGGGGTTGGCGCGGCGCATCCTCAATAGCCTGGAGCTGGAGTGTATCGGCAGCTTTCTGGCCAACGAGGGGGGCGCCATCCATGTGGACGGCGAAGGCACCCTGATCACCACGGAATCCGTGCTGCTCAACAGCAACCGCAATCCGGGGATCGGCAAGGGGGAGATCGAGCGGATCTTCAGCCGCCTGCTCGGCATCGAGAAGACCATCTGGCTGCCGGGGGATCCCGACCATGTCACCGGCGACATGACGGACGGCCATGTGGACGGGGTCTGCGCCTTCAGTCGCCCCGGCCAGCTGCTGGTGGATGCCACCCGGGATGCCAGCTCGACCTATGCCCGTATCGTCAGGGAGAACCGACGGGCCCTGGCCCTGGCCACGGATGCCAGAGGGCGCACCTTCGAGTTGCAGGATCTGTACGACGCGAGTGAGGCCATAGACACCGAGGCCGAGGTCTTCTGTGCCTCCTACACCAACTTCTACCTCGCCAACGGCGCCGTCATCATGCCCGCCTACGGGGTGGCGAGCGACCGGGAGGCGGCTGCTGTGTTGCAAGGCGCCTTCCCGCAAAGGGAGGTGGTGCCGGTCTCGATCAACCGGTTGGCCCACGGCGGCGGCGGTATCCACTGCATCACCCAGCAGCAGCCCGCCTGGCCGCTGCGGGGCTGAGCGTTGCACGGCGGCGGCCAATCACAGGGAGTAACCACATCATGATCAGGAAGACACCAAGGTGGATGGGCTGCCTGGCCCTGCTGCTGAGCCTCTCGGCCGAGGCCGGGGAGGCCGATGCGGCAACAGGAGAGGAGAAGGTGCTGCGGCTCTACAACTGGGCGGACTACTTCGCCCCCGATACCCTCAGCGCCTTTACCAGAGAGACAGGGATCCGGGTCATCTATGACGTCATGGACAGCAGCGAGACCCTGGAGGCCAAGCTGATGGCCGGTCGCAGCGGTTATGACCTCATCTTCCCCGGCGATACGGTGGCGGAGCGGCTGATGCGGGCGGGCAGCCTGCAACCGCTGGATCAGGGCAGGTTGCAGCACCTGGGGGAGATAGAGCCCGGCTTGCGGCGCCTGCAGCAAGCCTATCCCCATTCACGGGATGCGGTGGTGCCCTACACCTGGGGCACCATAGGGCTCACCTACAACGCAGCCATGATCCGGCAGCGGATGGCGGATGCCCCGGTCAACAGTCTCGATCTGCTGTTCAAGCCCGAGCTGGCGGCAAAATTTGCCGACTGCGGCATCTCCATCATCGACTCCCCCGACGAGGTGCTGGCTGTGGTGCTGCACTACCTGGGGCGGGATCCCCACAGCGGCAAGGCCGAGGATCTGGATGCCGCGCTGGCGCTGCTCAAGGGGCTCAAGCCCCATATCCGCAAGTTCCAGTCCCAGCCGGTGACCCAGCTGGTGAACGGCGATCTCTGCCTGTCCCTGGGTTACAGCGGCGACATGACCCAGGCCAGGCGCGCCGCCGCCGAGGCGGGCAAGGAGGTCGACTTCGAGTACAGATTGCCGAAGGAGGGGAGCACCGTCTGGATGGATACCATGGCGATCCCGGTGGATGCGCTCCATCCTGAATATGCCTACGCCTTCATCAACTTCGTGATGCGCCCGGCCAACATGGCGGCCATCACCAACAGCACCGGCTATCCGACCGCCAGTGCCAGGGCCAGACCCATGGTGGATGCCACCATGACGGCCAACCCGGATATCTACCTGGACGAAGCCAGCTACCAGCGGCTCATTCCGGGCAAAGACATTGCACAACCCCAGATGCGTGCCCGGATGCGAGCCTGGACTCGTTTCAAGAGCAGCCTCTGAACCCCAGGAGTAGAAAGATGTTTTCCCGACGCCACGTATTGAAACAACTGGTCGCCCTCGGCGCCATTGCCGGGTTCGGCAGCCTGCCCGGCGCCCGCTTGGCCTTCGCCGCCAGCGAGACCGGTGCCGCCGGCCGCTACCACATGCCGGAGGAGTCCTCCCCCCAGGCCCTGGTCTGGGTGGCCTTCGGTGCCACCAGCGAGATCTGGGGTCGCAACTACAAGGAGGTGCAGGCCACCATAGGCCGGCTGGTGCAGGCCATGGCGCCCTACACCCGGGTCAACGTGCTCTGCCACCAGGATGACGAGGAGCTGGCGCGCCAGCTGTGCGGGGAGCGCAACACCCACTTCGTCCACGCCGTGATGGACGACATCTGGCTGCGGGATACCGGCGGCGTCTTCGTGCAGGATGAGCAGGGGGAACTCGGGCTGGTGGACTTCAACTTCAACGGCTGGGGGGACAAGCAGGAGCACAGCCATGACGCCAGCATCGCCTCTCTGGTGAGCCGCCAGGCGGATGCCCATTACCTGCAGAGCGAGATCATCGGCGAGGGGGGCGGCATCGAGGTGGATGGCAACGGCACCGCCATCATGACCGAGAGCTGCTGGATCAACAGCAACCGCAACCCCGGCCTCACCAGGGCGCAGGTGGAGGCAGAGCTCAAGGCCAACCTGGGGCTGCGCAAGATCATCTGGCTGCCGGGGATCAAGGGCCGCGACATCACGGACGCCCACGTGGACTTCTACGCCCGCTTCGTGCGCCCCGGGGTGGTGGTGATCAACATGGACAAGGATCCCGACTCCTACGACTACAAGGTGACCCGCCAGCATCTCGCCATACTGCAGCAGGCGACGGACGCCGACGGCAACAAGCTGGAGCTGCATCAGCTGCCGCCGCCCCTGGGCGGGCGGGACAACAAGTTCAGCCGCAGCCCGGACTTTGCCGCCGGTTACATCAACTACCTGCCGATCAATGGCGCCGTGATCGCCCCCGAGTTTGGCGACAAGGCGGCCGACAGCTACTGCCGCGATCTGCTGGCCAAGCTCTACCCCGGCCGCAAGGTGGTGCAAGTCAACATAGACCCGGTGGCGGCAGGGGGCGGCGGTATTCACTGCATCACCCTGCATCAACCGGCCTGATCCTCCTCTGCCGACTCATGACCCGGTGCGACTCGACGCTCCGGGTCATGTCCCTTGGTACAACAGCCCCTCAGATCCCCGTCATGCCGATCTCGTCGAGCTGGACATGGGCGCCCTGGCGCAGGGTATAGAGCACGGCCTCGGCCAGATCCTCCACCTGCAGCCAGCCGGGCTTGCGATCGCCCGGGCAGGCCGGGGGCGGCACCTGGACCAGACCGGGGCAGAGGGTATGCACCCGAATGCCCTGATGCTGCACCTCCTCCCGCAGCGCCTTGGCGAACCCCAGCACGGCAAACTTGGCGGCGCAGTAGACGCTGGCCCTGGCGTAGCCGTTCTTGGCGGCCTGGGAGGCGATGTTGATGACGGTGCCATGGCGGCTCGCCAGCATGTCCGACAGGCAGGCCTGGGTCAGCAGAAAGGTCCCCTTGGCGCAGGTGTCCATGACCCTGTCCCACTCCGACTCCGGCAGATCCTGCACCAGGTAGTCGCTGCCCACCCCGCTGTTGTTGACCAGCAGGTCGATGGGACCGAGCCGCTCCCGGGCCTCGGCGTGGCGGGCGCGCACCTGATCGCCGTCGCAGAGATCCAGCGCAAGCGGCAGTACCCTCACCCCGTAGCGGGCGCTGAGCCGCACCGCCTCCTGCTCCAGCAGTCCCAGGCGGCGCGAGACCAGCACCAGCTCCACCCCCTGGCTGGCCAGGGCCTCGGCGATGGCCAGCCCTATGCCACTGGCGCCACCGCTGATCAGGGCGCGTGTTGCTCTCAGTTCGTTCATCTTGTCTCCTCCTTCAATGGAGCAGCCATTGTGGCGGCTGGGGCTTGGGGATCCCAGGGGAGGGAGGGGGCGGATTCGAACCCTGGTTCGTGTTTTGGCGAGACGATTCAAACTTTGGTTCTATGTGGGCGCGACCGGGCCCAAGCCGTGCGAAAAAAGACGCCGCCCAGTGGGCGGCGTCTTGCTTCTCTTGCGGGCGGGTCACTCCACCGGGGGCGGCACGGGCGCCTCTGCGGCGGGTGCTTGCTCCCCCTCTTTTATCCAGGCATCCAGCAGGGTGTAACCCACCGCCAGCACCACGGGGCCGATAAAGAGCCCTATGATCCCCAGCGCCAGCAGGCCGCCGATGACGCCCACCAGGATCAGGATCAGCGGCAGGTCGGCACCGCGCTTGATGAGGAAGGGGCGCAGGAAGTTGTCCATGGTGCCCGCCAGCAGGGACCAGACCAGCAGGAAGGTGCCCCAGGTGGTATCCCCGCTCCAGTAGAGGTAGCCCACGCTGGCCAGCAGCACGGGGAAGGGGCCTATCTGGGCGACGATCAGCAGGAACATCAGCACCACCAGGATCATGGTGTAGGGAATGCCGGCGATGAGCAGGCCTATCCCGGCCACCGAGGATTGCACCAGGGCGGTCACCACCACCCCCATGGCGACGGCGCGGATGGCCTGGGAGGCGAGCACCACGGCGTTGTCGCCACGCTGGCCCGCCAGCCGGTGGGCGAAGCGGCGAATGCCGTCGGCGGCTTTTTCCCCGGAGTGATAGAGCAGGCCGCAGATGGCCACCGTCAGCAGGAAGTGGACGAACAGCAGGCCGAGGTTGCCCGCCTGGGCCGCCAGCCAGCGGGCTGTCTGGCCGAAGTAGGGGGCCAGCTTGGCGAACAGCACCTGGCCGCCGCTCGCGAGGATCTGCTGCCAGAACTCGAACAGCTTGTCGCCCACCAGAGGCACCTGTTGCAGCCAGAGCAGCTCGGGGGGCGGGGAGTGGCTCAGCTCGGTGCCGAGATCGATCAGCATGGGGGCCTTCTCCGCCACGTTGGCCAGCGCCATGAACAGGGGGATGACGAACATCAGCAGCAGGATGCCGCTCATCAGCAGGGCGGCCAGGGTGCGCTTGCCCCACAGCAGGCGCTGGGCCATCTGCATCAGCGGCCAGGTGGCTATGGTGATCATGGTGGCCCAGACCAGGGCGGGCAGGAAGGGGCGCAGCACCATGAAGCACGAGATGATGAGCAGGCTGAGAAACAGCAGGCCCAGGGTGATCTTGGCCAAATCCACTTTTTTCATATGCATTGCGTTCCCTTTAACGAGGGGTGGGGCCCCGGGATCCGGCGCCAGTATTGATAAAAGACAGCAGCCACCAGAGTGCGGCACTCAGCCAGAACCCCAGGCAGCCATAGAGTAACCCTTTTCCCGCCAGGAGCAGCACAGAGCTGTCGGTGAGCACAGGGAGCACGAACAGCCCCCCGCCAATGAGCAGACCGCCCGCCAGGGCCAGCAGAGTGGCATGGAGGGCGGGAGCTGGGTGTCGTTCGAGTTGTAGCAGATTACCCGATACCAGTCCCAGGGTGAACATGGCGAGCCCCGCCAGGGCGGTGGACTGGGTCAGCCAGCCCGCCAGGGCGCAGGCCAGCAGCAGGAGAGCCCAGGGAGCTTGGCGCTGCGCCAGTGCCGCCAGGGGGGCGCGCAGTGCCAGCAGCAGGGCGCCGAGACCCAGGCCGGCCGCCACATCCGAGAGGAAGTGCACGCCGAGCCAGATGCGGGCCAGCCCGGCCAGGGCCGCCAGCAGCAGGGCCAGCCCCATGCCCTGCCAGGCTCTGAGGGAGGTCAGGGCGCCGAGCAGCAGGCCCCAGTAGAGCAGGGTCGAGACGGCGTGGCCGCTCGGCATGCCAAAGCCCTGGGCGCTCCTTTGCCCCAGCATGGGATCGAGGTGGAAGGGCCTGGGCCAGGCTACCCCCTCCTTGAGCAGCTGCACCAGCAGGGTGAGCAGCACCATGGCAAACAGCAGGTTGCGCAGCCTTGGCCAGCCCAGCAGGGGGAGCAAGAAGGGGAGCAGGGCCAGCTGGAAGGCCGCCGATCCCAGCAGATTGCCGACCTCAAGCCAGCGCGCGTCTGGCCCCAGCCACTGCTGCAGGCGCTGGATCAGCGGCAGCTCTGCCCTGTGCAGGGCGCTGCCTTCGGGACTGAAGTCCGGCACCCACTGCACCTCGCTCTCGGGCACCTGGGCCAGCCTTGGCGTTATCCAGTCGAGCTGCGTCGGGAAGCGGCGCTGATCTTGGGGGAGGCTGGCGGCATCGATCAGCCTGGCGTTGAGAATTTCGCCGCCGAGGTTCGGGGCCTCAAGCAGGGAGACAAAACCCGAGCCGCGCTGGGCCCGGATGGGGGTCAGCGTCTGGCAGGCGAATACCATGGCGCGCTGCCAGCGCCCCAGCTCCCCGGTGATCCGGCCATGGAGCCCCGTCTCCTCGAACAGCTCCCGCAGAGCCGCCTGGGCGGGCGTCTCGCCCCCGTCTATGTAGCCGCCACTCAGGCTGTAGCGATCGGAGATCCTGTCCTGGACCAGCAACAGATCCTGCTGGTGGCGGATCACGCAGGCGGCCGCACCTGGGGGCGCCTCGGCGGCGAACAGGGAGGATGACAGGGAGCCGAGCAGCAGAAGCAGTAAGAGAGCGAGTCTGGGCATGATGGTGCCACTAAGGGAATAGATGGGGACAAGGGTCACAGAAATCAGATACTTGGGCAATGACTTCCGGTGGATGGCCGGTGCAGGGCGGGAGTGTCTCGGCCCAATCTGGGGCGCAAGGATTGCCGTCGGCCCGGGCAGTCCCTAGTATTGGCGGCTATTGTTCTTCTCATTCAACACATCTTGGGGCCTTTCATGCGACAGTTCGGTTTCTTCCTGGGGATTGCCATCGGCGTCATCCTGATACTGTTTGGCAGCATCGTCATCTTCCAGGCCTTGCCTGCCGCACTGGACGTGCTGGAGATGCCGAGCCGCATTCCGTTCGTGCGCGAGGTCTACACCTGGCTGATGACCAGTGCCAATGGCCTCACCAGCCAGCTGGAGCAGAACTTCCTGGAGGCCTTCCAGACAGTGCTCAAGCTGATCCTGCTCATCACCTTCATGTGGGTCTGCGTCAAGCTGGTCAACATGGGAGTGCTGATCATCCGGGCCGGCGTCGACCTCATTCGCACCGCCATCGAGCACAGCGAAGACAAGGTGGCCAAGCCCACCGAGCAGGACCACCACCTGTAAGGCTCCCCTGCCCATTCGCAGATAAACGACAGGCCATCCTCGGATGGCCTGTTTGCATGGTGCACGGGTTCGCCCTCTTACACGACTTAGTTGAGCAGCTTCTCCAGCTCGGCCTCGGCATCCGCCCTGGCCTGATCGCTCTGCTTCATCCCCTGGGTTTCCACCTTGGTGGCCTGCGCCTGCACAGTGCCGGTCGCCCCGCTGACCACCTTGTTCAGCTGTTGCTGCGCCGTGCTGGCGGCCTGAGTGGCGGTGTCGCCGACGACCTTGCCTGCCTGCTGCTGCGCACTGGCTGCGGCCTGCCTGGCGGTGTCGCTGACGGCCTTGCCTGCCTGTTGCTGCGCACTGGCTGCGGCCTGCTGGGCGGAGCGGCTCACGGCCTGGTTGGTTTGCCGCAGGATATCGGTGGCATCGCTCACCGTCTGGGTGGCCGAGTCGCTGACAGCCTTGCTGGCTTGCTGCTGCGCCGAGGCGGTGGCACTGCCGACCGCCTGCTTGGCGGTATCGCTGACGGCCTTGCCTGCCTGTTGCTGCGCACTGGCTTCCGCTTGCTTGGCGGTATCGCTGACCGCTTGCTGGGCGAAGCGGGTCACGGCCTGGTTGGTTTGCCGCAAGATATCGGTGGCATCGCTCACCGTCTGGGTGGCCGAGTCGTTCACCGCTTTGCTGGCCTGCTGCTGCGCCTGGGCAGTGGCACTGCCGACCGCCTGTTTGGCCGAGTCGCTCACTGCCTTGCTGACCTGCTGCTGCGCCGAGGCAGTGACGCTGTCGACTGCCTGTTTGGCAGAGTCGCTGACAGCCTTGCTGGCCTGTTGCTGCGCCGAGGTGGTGACGCTGCCGACCGCCTGTTTGACGGAGTCGCTCACTGCCTTGCTGGCCTGCTGCTGCGCCGAGGCAGTGACGCTGCCGACCGCCTGTTTGGCGGAGTCGCTGACAGCCTTGCTGGCTTGCTGCTGCGCCGAGGCAGTGGCACTGCCGGCCGCCTGTTTGGCCGAGTCGCTGACAGCCTTGCTGGCCTGCTGCTGCGCCGAGGCGGTGGCACTGCCGACCGCCTGTTTGGCCGAGTCGCTGACAGCCTTGCTGGCCTGCTGCTGCGCCTGGGCAGTGGTACTGCCGATCATCTGGCTGGTCGAGTCGGTCAGGGCCTGAGTCGCACTCTGTTGCAGGTTGCCCATCACATTGCCAAGCAGGGAACCGCTTGTTCCCGTCATCACCTTGCCGGCGTCGGTGAGAGCGGTGGCGGTCGGGTTGCCGGCTTGCCACTCCTGCATGGTGCTCGGCCAGGTCGGGGTCGCCGCCGTCAGGTTCTCGCCAAACACCTGGGTGGCGCCATCGCCCTTCTGCAACATGACGGAGAGCTGGTTGGTGTCGGCGTTCCACACCATGCCGGCCTGTTTGGCCACATCCGGCACAGGGGCGTAGCGGGAGACCACGTAAAACAGCGGCCCCTCCTGCTGCAACTCGTTGGCCGTCTTGAGCAGCTGCATGGTGCTGTCGTAGTTGGGCCCCAGCATGGCGGTCATCCTGTCCTTGATCAGCGGCTGCTCGAACAGGTTGGCCTCGTTCGGATCGAAACCGACCAGGGGTTTGAGCAGGGCCCACATCAGCTGGCTGGTGGGGCTCATCATCAGCAGGGGGGCCACGCAGGCGGACAACATCAGACTCAGGCAGGCGGCCTTGAGCAACGGCATGATACGCATCGACAACATATCCAAGTAATTATTTGATTAATAAGGCTATATACTGTCTTTTCCCGACAGCATGACCCGAACTGGCCCGGCCCTTCACCCATGGGGATCGGCGGGCGCTGGCAGGCTATCATATTGCTTCCGGAATGCCAGATGAGCCGACACTTATTGGTCAAGTCGGCGACGCTGGTGGTCGCTTTAGGGGATCACTCTCTCGTTGTCACAGGTGTCACTCATGATCCGAACCGCGTTTTGTCTGTTTGCCCTCGGCGGGCTCCTCCCTGCCCAGGCGGCCCCGGCGTCGAACACCCTCAGCCACTCGGTGGGCACGGATCTGGTGTTGCCCCTGGGCTCGCTGCCCGAGCGGGTCTGCTGGTATCAGGATCAGAAATATTCCCTCGGATCGCGTATCCAGCAGGGGGATCTCTGGCTGGAGTGCGGCCCGCAAAACGACCAAGAGAGCAACGGGCCCCTGGCCTGGCACGAACCCGCCAGCTACGAGCCCGTCGACGAAGGGGCGGCCAACAGGGAGACGATCAGGGTGGGTCAGTGAGCCTTTTCTTGATCCAGCTACAGACACGGGCGTGATCCCTGTCGCATAATGCAGCTCCTTTCTTCTCTTGGCTGGAACCTAAGAAATGGCTCGTCGCTCTTCCAATGCACAACGTCGTCGCAGTAGCTGGTGGTACAAACGCTTGTTGGCAAGGGAGCGGGAAGAGCGCGAAGCGCGTTCCGTCCGGGATTGATACCGCATTGAAAAACGGAGCCTCGGGCTCCGTTTTTATTTATCACCAGCTCGGCGGTGCTCTTCCAATGCACTGCTTGGTTGCCGTAACGGGTGGTACAAACCCTTGTTGGCAAGGGAGCGGGAAGCGCGTGAGGGCGCTGCGTCCGGGATGGATACCGCATTGAAAAACGGAGCCTTTGGCTCCGTTTTTGCATTTATCACCGTCAGCATCACGACAACGGGGGCCATCAGGCCCCCGTTTTGCGTTTGCAGATGCTTACTGCCTGCGACTTAGCGCTGCAGGGCGGCCAGTGCCAGTTCGACCCGTTTGGCGTACTCGGGGTCGGCCTGCTCGAAGTGCTTGAGCTGGGCCGCGACTATGGCGTCATCCTCCACGTTGACGAGGGAACGCGCCAGGTTGGCGGCGAGGCGCGCGCGCTGCCCCTCGTCCATCAGGCGGAACAGATCCCCCGGCTGGCTGTAGTAGTCGCTGTCATGGTCACGGAAGTCGTAGTGCAGGGCAGCCCCCTCCAGACTCAGGGCCGGCTCGTGCTGCTCGCTCGGTTGCTGGGTGCCGAAGCGGTTCGGCTGGTAGTTGGGGCTGGCGCCGCCGTTGCTGTCCGCCCGCATGGCGCCGTCGCGGTGGGCGCCGTGATGGAAGGGGCAGCGCGGGGCGTTGACCGGCAGCAGGCCGTGGTTGACGCCGAGGCGATAGCGCTGGGTGTCACCGTAGGAGAAGAGCCGCCCCTGCAGCATGCGATCCGGCGAGAAGCCGATGCCGGGCACCACGTTGGCCGGTGTAAAGGCGGCCTGCTCCACGTGGGCGAAGTAGTTGTCCGGATTCTGGTTGAGCTCCAGCATGCCGACCGGGATCAGCGGATAGTCCTTGTGCGGCCACACCTTGGTGAGGTCGAACGGATGGATCTGGTAAGTCTGGGCCTCGGCTTCCGGCATCACCTGCACATAGACCTTCCAGCGCGGGAAGTCGCCCCGCTCTATGGCGTTGTAGAGATCCGCCTGGCTGGTCTCTCTGTCCTGACCGACGGCATTGGCCGCCTCCTCATCTGTGTAGAAGCTGTGACCCTGCTCGGTCTTGAAGTGGAACTTGACCCAGAAGCGCTCGTTGGCCGAGTTGATGAAGCTGAAGGTGTGGCTGCCGTAGCCGTTCATCTCCCGCAGGCTCCTGGGGATGCCGCGATCGCTGAACAGTATGGTGACCTGATGCAAGGATTCCGGATGGCGTGACCAGAAGTCCCAGGCGGCGGTGGCGCTGCGCAGGTTGGTGCGCGGATCCCGCTTCTGGGTGTGGATGAAGTCGGGGAATTTCAGGGGATCCCGGATGAAGAAGACGGGGGTGTTGTTGCCCACCAGATCCCAGTTGCCCTGCTCGGTGTAGAACTTGAGGGCGAAGCCGCGCACGTCGCGCTCGGCGTCGGCGGCGCCCTTCTCACCGGCTACGGTGGAGAAGCGCAGGAACACCGGGGTCTGCTTGCCGATGGCGCTGAACAGATCGGCCTTGCTGAACTGGCTGATGTCGTGGGTCACGGTAAAGGTGCCGTAGGCGCCCGAGCCCTTAGCGTGAACCACCCGCTCGGGAATGCGCTCGCGGTCGAAGTGGGCGAGTTTCTCCATCAACCAGATGTCTTGCATCAGCACGGGGCCGCGGGGGCCAGCGGTGAGGCTGTTGTTGTTGTCGACGACGGGGGCGCCGTTGGCGCTGTGCAGGGTCTTGTCAGTCATGGGGCATCTCCTTGTGATGAGCCGCCAGACTAGGGGAAGGGCGCGCCCGGCTCCAATGGAGTGTGCCTAACCCTTTGATTGGTTTCGCTGATGGGGGTGGAAACGAACGCCAGCCTTGCGGCAAGATGGGACTCAGCCAATCAGGAGGTCTCATGTCCATCACCATTCGCCGCGCCGGGCCGGAAGATGCCGCCCCCCTGCGCGATCTCTACGCCATGCCCAAAGCCCAGGCCGGTACCCTGCAACTCCCCTTCGCCTCGCTGCACCACTGGCAGCAGCGGCTCGAGCCGCGGGACGGGGTCACTGTGCTGCTGGCCGAATCCGATGGTCTGGTGGTGGGTAACCTGACCCTGTGGCAGGAGCCCAACCCGCGTCGGCGCCACGTGGCGAGCCTCGGCATGGCGGTGCGTGATGACTGGGCCGGGCGCGGCGTGGGCTCGGACTTGATGGCGGCCGCACTGGATCTGGCGGACAACTGGCTCGGGCTGACTCGCCTCGAGCTCACCGTCTGGAGTGACAACGAGGCGGCGCAGGCGCTCTACCGCAAGTTCGGGTTTGTGCAGGAAGGTGTCGCCCGGGATTACGGCCTGCGCCACGGCGTGCTGGTTGACACCCTCTATATGGCGAGAGTGCGCTCATGATCGACTATCGCGAGCGCCTGACTCCCGTGCTGCGGGCACTGGAGCAGGAGCCGGATCTCTCCATCGAGGAGCTGGCGAGCCGCGCCTGTCTCTCCCTCTATCACTTCCACCGGGTGTTCACCGCCGTGGTGGGGGAGTCTCCCGGCGAGATGTGTCGCCGGCTGCGGATGCAGCGGGCGGCCTGGCAGCTCTGCTATACCGATGCCAGCGTCACCGCCATCGCCCTGGGGGCGGGGCTCGCCAGCTCCCAGGCCTTTGCCAAGGCGTTTCGCCGTCACTATGGCTGCACCCCGGGGGAGTTTCGCCGCGACAAGGGCAAGAACGGACACCATGAGAGCAAGGATGGACACGCATGGGATGGTCCATCCCCTTATGCTGAAGGCCACTCATCAGCAAGGAGCAACACCATGAAAACCGTCGAGATGGATGCCCGCACCCTGGCCTATGTCAGGGTCACAGGCCCCTATGGCGAGGGCTATGACGCCGTCAGCAACCGCCTGCACCAGTGGGCTGCTGCGCGCGGGCTGGAGGACGGGGAGTGGATCTTCATCTACCACGACAACCCCGAGGTGACGCCGCCTGCCCAGTGCCGCACCGACATCGGCATCACAGTGCCGCCCCAGACCGGGGGCGAGGGGGAGGTGGAGATCCAGCTCATCCCCGCCGGGCGTTATGCCCAGTCCCGCTACCTCATCACGGATCGCAACCAGTACCGACCGCGCTGGCAGGAGCACATAGGCGACATAGTCTCCGCAGGGCTGGCGTTCGGCGACGGCCCCTGCTTCGAGCTCTATCACAGCGTGAGCTACGATCCCCTGCGCGACGACGTGAGTTTCTTCTCCAGCGTGCGCTAGGCAGACGGCAATAAAACGAGGCGCCTGTGGGCGCCTCTTGTCGTTTGGAGCAAGGCTCATCACGAGATTCAGGGCTGGCTGGGCACCTTGTCCCGCCGGGACTTCCACCACCAGCGCAAGCGGATCTGGGAGATCAGCATGCCTGCCAGCATCGGGGTGCAGCCCACCAAGGTTCGCTCGTTCAGGGCTGGCTGGGCACCTTGTCCCGACGGGACTTCCACCACCAGCGCAAGCGGATCTGGGAGATCAGCATGCCCGCCAGCATCAGAGCGCAACCTACGATGGCGCGTTCGTCCAGATGTTCCCCCAGCAGCAGCACACCGCCGATGGCGGCGAACACCGTCTCCAGGCTCAAGATGATGGCGGCGTGGGCCGGGTGGGCACCGCGCTGGCCGACCACCTGCAGGGTGTAGCCTATGCCGACCGACACCAGCCCCGCGTAGAGCAGGGCCTGCCAGCCCGCCACGGCGCCGCCGAGGGTCGGGGTCTCGATGACAAAGGCAGTACCAAGACTGAGCAGACCGCACACCACGAACTGCACCCCGGCAAGGCGGATGGGGGCGACCCGGTTCGAGTAGTGATCCAGCACCAGCAGGTGCACGGCCCAGAACAGGGCACCGATCACCTGTAGCAGATCACCGTAGCCTATGGTGAACTCCTCGGTGACGCTGAGGTAGTAGAGCCCGGCCATGGCGATAAGGGCGCCAATCCAGGTGTTGGCCCCCGTCTTGTGGCGCAGGGCCAGGCCGATGACGGGCACCAGTATGATGTAGAGACCCGTAATGAAGCCCGCCTTGGCGGCCGTGGTGTAGAGCAGCCCCACCTGCTGCAGGGAGGCGGCGCTGAACAGCACGCCCCCGGCGATCAGGCCCCCGACCAGCAGCAGGCGGCGATCGCCTGCGGATGATCCGGCTTGCGGCCTGGGCTGGCGCGACTTGAGCCACCACAGGAGCGGCAGCAGGGAGGCGGCCCCGAGCAGGAAGCGCAGGCCGTTGAAGGTGAAAGGCCCCATGTGATCCATCCCCAGGCGCTGGGCGACGAAGCCCAGCCCCCAGATGGCGGCGGCCATCAATAACATCATGTTTGAACGCATACGGATTCATCCCTGAGAGAGCAGTGACAGAGGCACTCGGGCCCCTCCCAGTACGATACCCGTCAGCGGGGGGCTTTGTCGCCGGTGATTTGCAATCCGATGGGCGCCAGTCCGAGTCTGCTACCAGCCGCCAGCCAGCCTGGCGAGCAGGGGCAGCAGGGCGAGCAGCAGCAGGTTGCCCCGAAGGATCCAGATCACCCAGAACTGCTGCTGGATGGAGACAATGGGGGCACGCCCCTGACGCAGGGAGCGGCGCCAGTGATGGAACAGCCGGCTGGGGTAGCCGAAGCTGAGGGCCATGGCGAAGAACAGCAGCAGCTTGGTGCGATAGCCGGGATTGGCCAGCAGGGCCGCCGGTTGCAGCGGGTGGGCGAGCACCATGAGCACGCCTGTGATGAAGATGAACAGCAGCGCCAGCGCCGCCAGGCTGTCTGCCAGCAGCAGCTTGCGCACCTGCTCGATGGACATGCCGCGCCGGAACAGAAAGTACTCAGAGGTGATGGCGCCGGTCAGGGTGATCACGGCGCAATAATGGAGCGCGGTCAGCAGTTCCGGGTTCAACATCCGAGCCTGTTCCTTCTCGTTGGCCACATGGCAAGCTTCCCTTTGGACGCCATAGAGCGGGGCTGATATTCTGACACTACACGACGTCGGGGGATAGCAGGAGTCAGGGTTGGATAAACGAGCAGTCTCCAAAAAGACCTGGTCCCTGGTTGCCCGGATGCGTCTGGGCTTGTTGCTGTTGTTCATTCCCGTGCTGATGCTGGGCGCCATCTACTACCTGCACATGGAGCGCAGCCTGCAACGAGAGTTGCAACACCGTCTGCTCGCCACCAACCACCAGCTGCGTCACGTCTTCATCGAACCCTACCTGCACGAAATGGAACGCCAGTTCACCCTCATCTACGACCAGGTGAAGGTGGACGACATCAGCGGCCCCCGCCTGCACAATGCCGAGAGCTACCTCAAGGAGTGGCAGCTCTACAAGGGGGTCATGGCGGATCTCATCTACATCTATGTCGGCACCGCCGAGCGCCAGATGCTTATCTACCCCGAGTGGCAGGCGGATGCGGGCTTCGATCCCAGGACGCGCCCCTGGTATCGGCTGGCCAGCCAGCATGTGGGCAAGATGGTCTGGACCGAGCCCTATTATGACTACACCAACGGCAATCTGGTGATCGCGCTCGCACGGGCGCTCACCGACCAGGAGGGCCGGGTGCGCGGTGTGTTCGCGGTCGATGCCGTGCTTGCCCCCTTCTCCGCCCAGCTGAACCGGCACCTGGACAACGGTTATCAGATGATCGTCAATCAGTCCGGCAAGGTGCTGGCCCATCCCGATCCTTCCCGGCTGCTCAAGCCCATGACGCACCCGAGCTGGCTCTCCCGCTTCAGCGCCGAGGACGGCATCTTCCTGGACTCGGACTCCCGGCAGTTCGTGGCCTACAGCCGCCTGCCGGATCGCAACTGGGTGCTGATCAGCGTGCTGCCGGCGTCGAGCATCCAGGCGGTGGTGGCGAGCGCCTCCCTCAACGTGCTCGGGGTGGTGTTGCTGGCCTGCGTGCTCTATGCGCTGCTGGCCCTGGTCTGGTCCCGTTACTTCAGGCGGATGCTGGACGAGATCTCCACCATGATCCGCGCCAGCAGGATGCCACCCGATGGGGTGCCCCATGGGGGCATGCACGAGCTCAGGCACGTCTACGCCGAGCTGGCGGAGGTGAGCAAGGATTATCACGAGGCGCGCCAGCAGGCGAATCTGGACAAGTTGACCGGCCTCTACAACCGCCGCTTCTTCGACGAACGGCTGAACCGGCTGCTGCTGGAGCAACACAGCTTCTGTCTGGCCATGATCGATCTGGATGGCTTCAAGCTGGTCAACGACAACTATGGTCACCAGACCGGGGACGTGGTGCTCAAGCGGGTGGCCAAGCTGGGCAACCAGCTGCTGGAGGATCACGGCTGGGTCTGCCGTTACGGCGGCGAGGAGCTGGTGGTGCTGTTCGCCAACCCCGACATCCACTTCTGCCAGATGCTGCTGGAGCAGTACAGGATAGGGGTTGCGTCCCTGGACTGGCGTGAACCCGGCCTCGGGATCACCTTCAGCGGCGGCCTGGTGGCGAGTGCCCCCGGTCTGGATGCCAAGGGGCTGCTCGATATCGTCGATGCCGAGGTGTATCGCGCCAAGCGGGATGGCAAGAACCGCATCTATCTGGGGGATGTCGCCCCCTTGGCGCAGCAGAAAGTGCCGCCGGAAGACGATGGGGTACTGAGCAAGGAAGAGGCCTGAGGGCCTCTTCTTCATTCAGCGGCTCAAGGGAGCAACTGCCACGCCCACACCGGCCAGCCCAGCTCCTCGGCCTGCTGGCGCAGGGCGGGGGCCGGATTGACCGCATGAGGATGGGTCACAGCCCGCAACATCGGCAGGTCGTTGTGGGAGTCGCTGTAGCCAAAGCTCCCCTGCCAGAGGTTCTCCCTGCCGGCAAAGAGCTGGTTGATGCGGGCCACCTTGCCTTCGCGAAAACTGAGGGTGCCACGGGTCTGGCCGGTCAGCATGCCAGCTTCCTCGTCGAGCAGGATGGCCACGCAGTGATCCATCCCCAGCATCTGCGCCATGGGGGCTACCAGATGCTCGCCGGAGGCGGAGATAAGCACCAGCTCGTCGCCGCGCTGGCGGTGCCACTCGATGCGTGCCACCCCCTCCGGGTAGATGCACTCACGCAGTTCCTGCTCGGCAAAGTGGTGGCACTGCTGGCTGAGCCACTGGCGCGACTTGCCCGCCAGCGGCTGCAGGGTGAAAGCCATGTACTGGTGCATATCCATCTTGCCCTGATGGTAGAGGGACATCATGGCCTGCTCTTCGGCCACCATGCCCGCCGGGGCCAGCTCCTCGGCCACCATGTACTCCAGCCAGAGGCTGGCGGAATCCCCCGCAATCAGGGTCTCGTCCAGATCAAACAGTGCCAGTGCCATGAGGGCTCCTTGCGGTAACAACGAAAATGAAACGAGGCGTCATGCTACCTCACAGAGCTGATCCCGGGCCACCGCCAGGGTCACGGCGCTTCCCACGGCCAGTAGATCGCTGACAGAACGGTTGAGGCAATCCACCGTCAACAACCCCGCCTCGCACTCCACCTGATAGCGGATGACGTTGCCGAGCAGCTGTTGCTGACGCACGATGCCGGGCAGGCTGGGTTCGCTGCTGGTCGCCCCGGCGGGCAACAGGGTGATGGACTCCGGTCGCAGCGCCAGCTTGCCCTGAAAACGAGGGCCGAACAGCGACTTGCCCTGCTCTGCGCCGAGCAGGTTGTAGTTGCCGATAAAGCCCGCCACAAACTCGCTGGCGGGGCGGGTATAGATCTGCTCCGGCGTGCCGCTCTGGACGATGGAGCCCTTGTTCATCAGGAATATCCTGTCCGACAGGGTGAGCGCCTCCTCCTGATCGTGGGTCACGAAGATGGTGGTGAGTTCGAGGCGTTGCTGGATCTCGCGGATCTGCTGGCGCAGGCTGCGACGGATGCGGGCATCCAGCGCCGAGAGCGGCTCATCCAGCAAGAGGATCCGCGGCTGTACCACCAGGGCGCGCGCCAGCGCCACCCGCTGGCGCTGACCGCCGGAGAGCTCGGCCGGATAGCGGCGCTCGAAGCCGCTCAGCTCCACCAGCGCCAGCGCCTCTTGCACGCTGGCGGCGAGCTCGCGCCCCGGCTGGGGCTTCATCTTGAGGCCGAAGGCGACGTTATCCCACACCGTCATGTTGGGGAAGAGCGCATAGCTCTGGAACACCATGCCGATGCCCCGCTTCTGGGGCGCCTGCCAGGTGATGTCTTCCCCGGCCACCCGCACCTGACCGCCATCCACCGGGGTGAGCCCGGCCAGCGCCCGCAGCAGGGTGGACTTGCCGCAGCCGGAGGGGCCGAGCAGGGTCACCAGCTCCCCCTTGCGAATGCCGAATTCGATCCCCTCGAACACAGGTGTATCGCCGTAGGATTTGTGCAACTGATTGACTTCTAAATAAAACATCTTGGGTCACCGATGAAATCTGTTGGCCGCCCAGGTGAGCAGCAGGGTCAGCAGGAAGTAGCTCATCACCAGCGCACTGGTGAAGTGGCCCGAGGTGGCGCGCATGTTGTAGAGGTAGACCTGCAGGGTCTCGTAACGGGTGCCCACCAGCATGTTGGCAAACACGAACTCGCCGAGCAGGAAGGAGAGGGAGAGAAACAGCGCGGCCAGCAATCCCTTGCGCAGGCAGGGGATCACCACCAGCAGGAAGGCGCGCCGACTACTTGCCCCCAGCAGGTGGGCGGCATCCATCAGATCTTTCAGCGGCACCCCTTGCAGGCTGTTGGCCAGCGCCCGGTACATAAAGGGAAGCACCACAGTGAACCAGGTGCCAATCAGGATCCACGGCGTGCCGATAATCGGCAGCGGGCCATCGGCGTAGATCTGCAGCAGCCCCACCGACGAGACCACTGGCGGCACCGCGAAGGGGAGCAGGATCAGCAGGTTCATCCAGGGATCCAGCCTGGGGAAGTAGTAGGCCACCACCAGCACGGTCGGTACCAGCACCAGCGTCCCCAGCAGCAGGGTGGCGAAACAGACCAGAAGGCTGCGGCCAAACGCCGCCAGAAAGCGCGGGTCGCCCCACAGCTTGAGATACCAGTCGAGGGTAAAGCCATCCGGCAGCAGGGTCGCACCCCAGCGGGTGGAGATGGAGTAGAGAAACGTGGCCAACAGCGGCAGCAGCAGGGTGGCAACCAGCCCACCCAGCACCCACTTGGGCCAGCGCGGCGTCAAATCATGCATGGGATTGCCCCTTGTTCACATAGCTCTTTTTCAGCAGCCACTGGTTGGCGGCCGTCACTACCCCCAGCAACACCATCAGGATCACCGCCAGCGCCGCCGCCATATTGGGTTCGAGGAAGATGTCGCCAGAGACCAGACTGGCCACCCGGATGGTCACCAGATTGAAGTTGCCGGTGGTGAGGGCGTAGGCAGAGGCATAGGCCCCCACCGCATTGGCAAACAGGATGATCAGGGTGCCAAGCAGCGCAGGCGTCAGCACCGGCAGCGCCACGTGCCACACATATTGCCCCTTGCTCGCGCCGAGCAGCGCGGCCGCTTGCGGCCACTCATCCTGCAGCGCATCGAACGCCGGGTAGAGCAGCAGCAGGGCGAGCGGGATCTGGAAGTAGGTATAGATGAGGATGAGACCCGACCCCGAGTAGAGGTTGAAGCCGTCGATCAGCCCCCATGATTTCAGCAGCAGGGTCACCGCGCCGTTGATGCCGAGAATGATGATAAAGGCGAACGCCAGCGGCACCCCGCTGAAGTTGCCGGTCATGGTGACAAAGGCCAGCAGCAGCCGCTTGATCCGCTCACCGCTGTGACGCAGCGCCGCCGCCCCGAGGGTGCCGATGGCAAGCCCCGCCAGACTGGCGATACCGGCGATACGCAACGAGTTGCCGAACGATTGCAGGTAGAAGGGGGAGCTCAAAATCTCCCGGTAGTAGTCGAGGCCCCAGCCATCCGGGGTCTGAAAGCTGCCCACCAGCACCCACACCATGGGGGCGAGCTGGAACAGGATCATCAAGAGGATAAACGGCAGCAATACCAGTGCGGGCAGCCAATGGCGGCGCACCCGGAGCTTGGTGGCCACGGGTTGATCCACCAGGATCTCGGTGGTTGCAGGCATCATCAGTGCACCTCACGCATAAAGGCCGCCTTGAGCAGCTGTGGTGCGGCTGGCTTGTCGTGGGGAATGCCCAGCAAGTCAGCCATCAGGGCGCAGAGCTGGGTCTGGGCGATCGTCGCGCCCTCCGGCCACTGGGCCACAAAGGCATCGCCAAACAGCCAGAGCGGCACTGTGCGCTCCTCGGCCAGGGTGCCGCCGTGGCTGAGATCCTCGTTCATGCCGTGATCCGAGGTGATCACCAGCTGATACCCTTCCGCCAGCCACTGGGGCAGCAGATCGGCCAGCAGGCTGTCCATGCGGCGCGCCTGGTTGCGGTACTGGCGGGAATTCAGGCCAAACTTGTGGCCCGCATCGTCCACTCCCATGGGGTGGATCAGCAGAAAATCGGGATCATATTGGGTTCGCAGCCACTCGCCATCCATCAGCAGATGGCTGTCGGGGTAGTTGTCATCCCAGTAGAAGCAGCCGTGCTGGATCGGCAGCTGCTCGTCATGGGTATAGCGATCACGGGCCGCCAGCCAGGGGCTCTGGTTGTAGAGTTCGCTTACCCAGTGATAGGCAGCGGCGGCGGTGCTTTTGCCCGCGGCCCGGGCGAGATGGAAGATGGATTCGTGCTGGCTCAGGCGACTCACTCCGTTGTGGGTGATGCCGCTGGTTACTGGCGGTACGCCGGTCAGGATGCACTCGTAGAGGGGCCGGGAGAGAGAGGGCAGGGCAGCATTCAGGGTCGTATGCAGGCCCCGCCCCGCCTCCACCATGCCGAAAAGGTAGCCCATGCAATGGGCTACCTCGGCTGCCAGACCATCCACAAGTACCACTATCACCTTGTGTTGCACTGGGTTCCCTTACTGCATGTTGATCATGACGGTTTCCTGCCACTGGCGCGGCAGGGCCTTGGAGCTCTGCTCCCAGGCGGCGTGATCCTGAACCGGCTTGGCATTGGCATACTGCTCGGCTGGCAGCAGCTTGGCCTTCACATCATCCGGCAGGGTCACATTGCTGCGGATGGGGCGGGCATAGCCGCGCGCCAGGTTGATTTGACCGGCATCGGAGAGGATGTATTCCCGCGCCAGCTTGGCGGCGTTGGGGTTCTTGGCCCACTTGTTGATGATGGTGGTGTAACCGGCGATGACGGAGCCGTCGCTCGGGATCACCACGTCAAACTTCTTGGGGTCGATCTGGTCGCGGTAGTTCAGGGCGTTGAAGTCCCACAGCACCCCCACTTCCACTTCGCCCTTCTCGATATTGGCGATGGTGGGGTCGTTCAGGGAGAGACGACCCTGCTTGGCCAGCTGGCCGAACAGCTCCAGCGCAGGCTTGAGGTTCTTCTCGCTGCCGCCGGTAGCATAGGCCGCCGCCAGCACGCCGTTGTTGGCCTGGGAGGCAACGCCCACGTCACCCAGGGTCACCTTGTAGTCGCCACCCAGCAGGGACTGCCAGCTGGTGGGGGCAGCCTTGACCAGATCCTTGTTGATCAGGAAGGCGATGGTGCCGGTATAGGCCAGCATCCAGTGACCGTCCGCATCCTTGGCCCAGTTCGGAATATCGGCCCAGGTGGAGGGCTTGTAGGGCTGGGTGACCCCCTGCTTGACCGCGACCGGGCCGAAGGCGCCGCCCACGTCGCCGATGTCGGCAGTGGCGTTGGCCTTCTCGGCGGCGAACTTGGCGATCTCCTGCGCGGAGCTCATGTCGGTATCCTGATGCTTGATGCCGTAGATGCTGCCGAGCTGCTGCCAGGTATCCTTCCAGTTGGCCCAGCTGTCGGGCATGCCGATACTGCTGAGTTGCCCTTCGCCGCGAGCGGCCTTTTCGAGATCCGCGATATTCTCGGCGGCAAACAGTGGCTGACTGATGGCCACCAGGGCCAGTGCACTTGCGATCACGCTTTTCATCATCCCATCCCTCTGGACTAGGTCAGTTAAGGTTCGAGAGGGATGCTAGAGGGGAAATATGACGGTGGCGGGGCGCTTTGATGGCGTTTTCGTGACAATCGCCCTGTCATGGCGCTGTCATCCATAGCGGTTACAACTCGGGACCGACAGCCGCTGGTCTACTCCAGGGGGCGCACACCGGAATGACCGACAGGGATGTGACAGTGACAGAGCGATTGAGTGAACAGGGGCTGACCGATGGCCGCAACCCCTCCAAGTGCGAACAGATTTGCCGGACCCTGCGCCGCTATATCGGCAGCGGCCAGCTGGGGGCCGGGCAGCAGTTGCCCGCCGAACGGGCCCTGAGCGAGCGCTTCACCACCACCCGCATCACCATCAAGGAGGCGCTCTCCAACCTCGAGGCAGACGGCCTTATCTACCGGGCCGAGCGGCGCGGCTGGTTCGTGGCGCCGCCAAGACTCACCTACGATCCCGCCATCCACACCCACTTTCACCAGTGGATCGGCGAGCAGCAGCGCACCGCCGAAACCCGGGTGCTGGCCCACGGCAGCGAGCTTGCCAGCAGCGAGTTGTGCAGCCGGATGGGGCTGGCACCCTTCACTCCACTTTATGAAATCCGCCGCCTGCGGCTGATCGACGGACGACCTGTGCTCCACGTCAGCCACCACCTGCTGGCGAGCCGCTTTCCCGATATTGCCAGCGCGCCGCTGGCCAGCTCCCTCACCGAGCTCTATCAGCAGCGTTATGGCATAGGCCAGGGCGGGGCGAGTCTCGAGATCACTCCCTCGGCGGCCCGGGGAGAGATAGCCCGCGCCCTCAATCTGGCCCAGGGGAGCGCCGTGCTGCGGCTGGTGCGGGTCAACTATGACGAGCGGGGGGCGCTGGTGGATTGCGATATCGAGCACTGGCGGCCGGATGCGATCCGTATCTGTCTGGATACCCGGGCGTTGCAATCAGCTGCAGGCAAGCTGCAACAAACCCGGCTCGCCGATTAGGGACTATCCAGAGCACTGTCGGGCACAGTGGCGATCCGTATCTGTCTGGATACCCGGGCGCTGCAACCGGCCACAGGCAGATCGCAGAAGGTTCAGCAGCCCGCGGATTAAGGGGCGCTGCATCCGAAGGCGGCAAGAGGGTCTGAATGGCCGATGTCAGGCTAACGGCCGCGCCAGCGAAAACGGACGGATCCCGCAGGATCCGCCGGGATCAGTTGTCGATATTGGGGATAAGGTCGTCGAAGCTCTGGTAGCCGCAGTCCGCCAGTTGCAGCGACATTGTGTAGGTCTTGCTGCCCTCCCGCTGGCCTATGGCGGGGCGGTTTAGCTTGAGCTCCTGATGCCAGTACTCCTTCATGCGATCGATCAGGGCCATGGCCTCGCTCTCGTCCAGGTGGAGCTGGCACAGCGCCATGTAGTTGTTCGACTTGTGCATGTTCTCCACCAGATAGTCCCCCAGCACCGACATGGCCTGGCGTGCCTGCTGGCGGGCGAAGCGGCTGTGCTGCTCGAAGCTGATCCGCTCGCTGATGAGGAAGTGGTAGCTGTTGTCGATGCCGAGCTGCAAGATGCCGAGCTTCTCCAGCTTGCGCAGATAGAGGTAGCAGGAGGCATCGGTCAGGCCGTATTCCCGCTTGAGATCGATCAGGGTCTTGTCGCGCCAGAAGATGTTGGCGAGGAAGGCGTAGAGCCCCGGCTCCTTGTGAAACGCCTCGTCCTGCTCCTGGGTGAAGACGGCGCGGCGGCTCTGGGCGTCCTGGGTGCGATCCAGCAGCTCCTCGAACGAGAGTCCCACCAGATGGCAGATCTCCAGCAGGGTGTCGAACGGTAGAGAGGGCTTGTTCATCATCCGCTTCACGGTGGCGATGGAGACCCCCATGGCTTCCGCCAGGGTCTGATAGCGGATCCCCTTGTCGGTCAGGGTCTTCTTCAGGGTGTCGAGAATGTGGTTGGCCAGGGTCTGGCTGTAGGTCATGCAACTATTCCTTTATCTGCATTCTTAGTCGTGCCAGAAAGTGAGTCATTTATCTGTATCGGGCTCAATTTTTGACACCTAGAAAAACCAGAGGAGAGTAATCCGGTGATAACGGCTGAAATGGCCTGACCAGTTGTGGTGCAAGGTGGCAGATAATGACACTCGGTGGTGCATATCCTTCAACCTTCCAACATTTTGCTGGTGATGCATATTACATCGCACATAATCCAACACGAATCGGATTCAATACCTTCCTGGTTGAGAAAACGATTGTTTGCTTCCAATTTAAGGGTTTTTTTAACCGCAAGGTTTTATTCTTTCCTGGCATTGAGCGGAACTCGCAAGAGGTCCGCTTTTTTTCTTTTCTCCGAATTTGAGCCCGCCGTCAAGGAAGGGGCGCATCTTTTGGCACCTCCTGCGCCGTCCTCCCGAGGGCTATTCCCCCTTGCAGGGGAACAGCTTGGGGATCTCCCGCACCAGCCAGCTCTTGGCCTTGCCCATGGTATCGCGCCGCCACGCCAGCACGACCTGCACCTGATGGCGATATTCGGGGCCGATCACCTTGAGGCGGCCCGCCTTGATGTCCTCTTCTATCCAGCTCAGGGGCATGGTGCCGACACCAATGCCCGCCAGCAGGGCATCGCGCTTCTCCCCCATGGTGCTGACGGTCAGGCGCGGCTGCTTGTCCAGCAGGCGATAGGTGAGGGCGGGCTTGCGCCGCGCCGTGTCGGCAATGGCGATGGCGCGGTAGCGGCGCAGGGTCTCGTCCGCCAGGGGCTCGGGCTCCAGGTGCAGGGGGTGATCCGGGTGGGCGACATAGAGCATCACCTCCTCCTGCAAGGGCTGGTGCTTGATGCCGGTCAGGGTGATGTCGGGGTTGAGGGAGGAGATGAGCAGGTCGGCGCGGCCATCCTCCAGACACTCCCAACTGCCCGCCAGCACCTCGGCCCGCAGCCGCAGCCGGGTATCCGTCAGCTCGGCCAGCCGCTCCACCAGGGGGTAGAGCGCCTGCAGCGGCACCAGGGCATCGACGGCTATGGTGATGTCGGTCTCCCAGCCTCGGGCCAGGGCCCGGGTCTCTCCCACCAGATGCTCGGCCGCCTCCAGCAGCAGGCGACCCTGCTCCAGCAGCATGCGTCCGGCGGGGGTGAATTTGGTTCTGTGGCCGCTGCGATCAAACAGCATGGCGTCCAGCTCGTCTTCCAGCTTCTGCACCGTGTAGCTCAGCGCCGAGGGCACCTTGCCCAGCTCGTCGGCGGCCGCCGCGAAGCTGCCACGGCGGTCTATGGCGTCCAGCACCCGGATCGCCTCCAGGGTCAGCGCCCGCTCCTTGTTCGATTCCTTGGCCATATCTAACCTTCAATTTTTTTGAACATGTTTGCCAGATTATCTCGCTAACAACTTAGGGCAAGTGACTTTAATATTCAATCAACGCTTAGGCAGGAAGGCCAAGCGGCCAAATAAAAGGTAGTTCCAGGCTGAGACATCACACAGAACGATGTCTGCTGTAGGTGAAAGAACAACACACTATTTGAATAACCTCTTGCATGGATGCATTGATTCGGGCCAGACCGGCCTTGGCAATGACATAAAAACCAAGAGAGTGAATGAACATGAAAAACGTAATCAAGATGCTGGCCGTTGCAGGCCTGATGACCGCAGGTTTCGCCCAGGCTGCCGTACCGGCCGACATCAATGCCGCCCCTGGCGTGCTGTTCGTGAACTGGAACGCGACCGCCGCCATGGCTGGCAAGGCCAACCCCATGCTGGAGGTGCGCGATGAGTCTGGCGATCTGCTGGCATCGGTTCACGCCAGCCTGATGGGCACCCAGCAGGTCAAGATCCCGAGCCGCACCCAGGGCAACCTGACGGTCAGCCTGGGCAGCGAGAGCAGCAGCTACCGCATCCCGTTCGGTCTGGGTGACGGTCGCCAGCGCTAATCAACCGTTTCAAGGTATTGGAGGAGCACACCATGATGAAATTGAGAGCCGCAGCAGAACGGGGTCATGCCAACTTCGGCTGGCTGGATGCACGCCACAGCTTCTCGTTCGGTCACTACTATGACCCGGACTGGATGGGGCACTCCGTCCTGCGGGTCATCAACCAGGATCTGGTGTCGCCGGGTGGCGGTTTCGCTACCCACCCTCATGCCAACATGGAGATCCTCACCTGCGTGCTGAGCGGCACCATAGAGCACAGGGACAGCCTCGGCCATGCCGAGCAGATCCCGGCGGGGGATTTCCAGCTGATGAGCGCAGGGTCCGGTATCCGGCACAGCGAGTACAACCCCTCGCAGACCGAGCCCCTCTCCCTGTTGCAGATCTGGATAGAGCCGAACGAAGTCGGCACTACCCCGGGTTATCAGCAGAAGAAGATAGCCACCCAGCCCGGGCTGACGCTGGTCGCGTCACCGGATGGGGAGGATGGATCCTTCAGGATCCGCCAGCAGGCCCGCATCTGGCGGCTGCAACTTGCCGAAGGGGAAACCCTCGAATGGGCATTGCAAGGGCGTCATGGTTACCTGCATATGATTTCAGGGGAGCTGACTGGCAACGGTCTGGCTGCCCGACCCGGCGACGGCCTGCTCAGTCGCGATGAGGCGTCCTGGACGCTCACCGCCTCCGAGGGGAGTGAAGCCCTGCTGTTTGATCTGCCCTGATAGATAAATCACGGCGAAATGAATGAGTTAACAATTAGCTCTTACACTGTTTATTACCAAGATGGGTAATCAAAGGAATCTGACGATGGACAAGATGAAAGATGTGGCACTGCTGGCGGGTCGTATTTTGCTGGCGCTGATGTTCGTGATGGCAGGCTGGGGCAAGATCGGCGGTTACGCCGGTACCCAGGGTTACATGGAAGCCATGGGCGTACCCGGGTTCATGCTGCCCCTGGTGATCCTGCTGGAGCTGGGTGGCGGTCTCGCCATAGTGCTGGGCCTCTTTACCCGCAGCCTCTCGGTGCTGCTGGCCGGCTTCACCCTGATGGCCGCCTTCATCTTCCACTATCAGCCTGCCGAACAGATGCAGATGCTGATGTTCATGAAGAACCTCTCGGTGGCCGGTGGTTTCCTGGCCCTGGCGGCAGCCGGTCCTGGGGCCTTCAGCCTGGATGCCCGCCTCGGCAAGTGCTGGTAATACCCTGATAGTTCAAGTTTTCCAACGCCTTTTGGCCGGTGCAGCTGCACCGGCTTTTTTATGCCCGCCAGGGGGCGAATGCCGGTACTGTGACGAGGCCCCTGGCGGCGGCAAGCGCCTTTTGCATCTTATCCCCCGATCCCCGACAATCCCATTTCGTGTGAAGTGACGGAAATGGCTCGCCTTTTCCGGCGCGCACCCCTCTTCATGAAATTGGCGGGAGTCGTCCATGTTTACCCTCTACCACTCCAATCAGCTGGATCTGCTCAAGGAGCTGCTGGTGAGCCGCATCCGGCAGGCGCCCCTCTCTCACCCCTTCGAGCACGAGCAGATCCTGGTGCAGAGTCCCGGCATGGCCCAGTGGCTCAAGCTGGAGCTGGCCAAGGCCTTCGGCATCGCCGCCAATATCGACTTCCCGCTGCCCGCCAGCTTTATCTGGGAGATGTTCACCCAAGTGCTGGCGGACGTGCCCCGCCAGAGCCCCTACAACAAGGGCTCCATGAGCTGGCAGCTGATGACCATCTTGCCTGCCTTGCTCGGCAGGCCCGCCTTCGCGCCACTCGCCGCCTATCTGGGCGGTGGGGATGAGGAGGATCCTGCCCAGGATCCCGAGCAGGTGCGGCTCTGGCAGCTCTGCCAGAAGGTGGCGGATCTGTTTGACCAGTATCTGGTCTACCGGCCTGACTGGATCGCCCGCTGGGAAGAGGGGGAGGGGTTGGGGCTCGAACTGGCCGGGGTGAGCGGTCAGGATTGGCAGCCGGAGCTGTGGCGCGAGCTGGTGGCCCGCACGCTGGCGCTCTCCCCCAGCGGTTACCACAGAGCCAACCTCTACGAGGAGTTTATCCACGAGCTGGCGCGCACCCGGGAGCTGCCGGGCAAGCTGCCGCAGCGGGTCTTCGTGTTCGGCATCTCGGCGCTGCCGCCGCGCTATGTGGAGGCCCTGCTGGCCCTCGGCAGCCGGGACGAGGTGGAGGTGCACCTGTTTGTCACCAACCCATGCCGCTACTACTGGGGGGATCTGCTGGACAGAAAGACCCTGGCACGCCTCGAAACCAGGCTCAAACCCGGCACCGATATCGAGACCCTGCAAGGCCCCGCCAACCCGCTGCTCGCCTCCATGGGCAAGCTGGGGCGCGACTACCTGCATCAGCTGATGGAGCTGGAGGTGCCGCAAATCGAGGCCTTCGTCGACATCGACGAGGTGGACGAGCAGGGCAATGTCAGCCTGCTGCGCGCCATCCAGAAGGATGTGCTGGAGCTAGGTTCACGGGGCGAGGGCCAATTTGATCTCGACAGCAGCCACCACAAGAGCCCCATCAGCCCGGCGGATGGATCCCTGCAGATCCACGCCTGTCACGGCCCGATGCGGGAGCTGGAAGTGCTGCACGACCGGCTGCTGGCGCTGTTCGAGCAGGACCCGTCCCTCACCCCGAAAGACGTGGTGGTGATGATGCCGGACGTGAACAGCTACGGCCCCTACATTCAGGCGGTGTTTGGCGCCCGTGGCCAGATCCCGTTTGCGGTCTCGGATCGGGCGGCGAGTCAGGAGAGCCCGCTGCTGCAAAGCTTCCTCGCCCTGCTCAGGTTGCCCAACGCCCGCTTCGGGGCGGGGGAGCTGCTCGCCATCCTCGAGGTGCCCGCCGTGCTGCGCCGCTTCGAGCTGGATGACGACGAGTTCAACCAGCTGCGGGTCTGGGTGCAGGAGACCGGCATCCGCTGGGGGCTGGACGACGGCTACCCTGAGCGCTTCGATCTGCCTCCCATGTCCGGCAACAGCTGGCTGTTCGGCCTGCGCCGCATGCTGCTCGGCTTTGCCATGGGGGATGGGGAGCCGGTGGCGGGCATCCTGCCTTACGCCGATATCGAAGGCCAACAGGGGTTGGCGCTCGGCAAGCTCGCCTGGTTTGTCGACTCCCTGGCCGAATTCCTGCCCCGGCTGCAACAGGCGCAGCCGCTGACGGAGTGGCACGCCTGCCTGCTGGCGCTGCTGGAGCGCTTCTATCTGGCCGACGAGGAGGAAGAGCGTCAGCTCCAGCTCATTCGCAGCCAGCTGGCCGACTGGCAGACCCGGCTCGGCGAGGCCCGCTTCGAGCAGCCCATCTCGGCCTCCCTGCTGCAGGACTACCTCGGCAGCGTGCTGGGGGAGTCCCGCTCCAGCCAGCGCTTCCTCGCCGGTCAGGTCAACTTCTGCACCCTGATGCCGATGCGCTCCATCCCCTTCAAGCAGGTCTGCCTGCTCGGCATGAACGACGGCGTCTACCCGCGCACCCTGGCCCCCATGGGGTTCGATCTGATGGCGGTGGCCGGGCGGCGCGGGGATCGCTCCCGCCGGGACGATGACCGCTACCTCTTCCTCGAGGCGCTCTTGAGCGCCCAGCAGGGGCTCTATATCAGCTATCAGGGCTTCAGCGCCCAGGACAACAGCGACAAGGTGCCCTCGGTGCTGCTGGCGGAGCTGATCGACTATGTGCGGCAGGGCTTCGTGCTGGCGGGGGATGAGAGCCTCGATGACGAGACCTCAGGCAAGCGGCTGCTTCAGCACCTGATGGTGGCGCACCCGCTCACCCCCTACAGCCGCAACTACTTCTACCCGGAGGCGGGGTCGCGGCTCTTCACCTATGCCGCCGACTGGCTGCCCGCCCTCAATCCGGTGCGCGGCGCCGCCAACTTCCAGAGCGGCGAGCTGCCTTTACCCCCCGAATGGGGCAAGGAGCAGGGGCTGGAGCTGGCGGAGCTGCTGCGCTTCTATCGGCAGCCCACCAAATATTTCCTCAACCGCCGCCTCAAGGTGTGGTTTGAACTGAACGAGGCCAACATCGAGGATAGCGAGCCGTTCGAGCTGGACGGCCTGCAACATTATCAGCTGAAAGATCTGCTGCTCGATGCCCATCTGGCGGAAGGGGACAGTACAGTGCGTCGCGCGCGGTTGCAGCTGACCGGCCTGCTGCCCCAAGGGTGGTTCGGCAGCCTGCTGCTGGACGATCTGGATGCCGAGATGGGCAAGCTGGCGGATCGGCTGCGCCCCTGGGTTGCGGCTGATGAGGCTGAAAAACAGGCGGTGGAGATCGATATCTCCCTGACCCAGGGCCAGCTGCAAGGGTGGATCGACACCCAGAAGGGGCGAGCGCTGGTGGTCAAACCCGGCAGCTTCAACGGCAAGGATCTGCTGCTGGGCTGGGTTCAGCACCTCTGTCTCTCATTGAGCTGCGCCCCCGGCGACACCCTGCTGTTCGATGCCAAACAGAGTCTGCGGTTGCCCAGGCTCTCTGCCGACGAGGCGCGCCCCAGGCTGGCGGCCCTGGTGGCGCTCTGGGCCCAGGGGATGAAGCGACCGCTGCCGTTTTTCCCGAGCACCGCCTGGGAGTGGCTCAAGGCGATCGAGAAGGATCCGGACAAGCCGGAGGCGGCCGACAAGGCTGCCCTCACCCGCTTCAACGGCGGCTACATGGTGACGGGGGAGGGGCAAGACCCTTATGTCGCCCGCTGCTTCCCCGAGCTGGATGACGCCGTGCTGGACCAGTTGCAGGCCCTGGCCCGCGAACACCTGACCCCGCTGCTCAAGACCCTGGAGGAGCTGAAATAATGGCTAACCCGCTCAATACATTGCGTTTTCCCCTCCATGGTGAACGACTGATCGAAGCCTCCGCCGGTACCGGCAAGACCTACACCATCGCCGGTCTCTACCTGCGCCTGCTGCTGGGGCACGGCCCGCTCATCGAAGAGGGGGAAGACGCCGGTCAGCCCAGCGCCCACGAGCGGCCGCTCTCGGTGACCGAGATCCTGGTGGTGACCTTTACCGAAGCGGCCACCGCCGAGCTGCGGGGGCGGATCCGCGGTCGCATCCACGAGGCGCGGCTCGCCTTTATGCGCGGCCACAGCAGTGACACCCTGCTGGCCCAGTTGCTGGCAGAGGTGGGGGATCACGAACTGGCGGCCCGCCGCCTGCTGGCTGCCGAGCGGCAGATGGACGAGGCGGCTGTCTTCACCATCCACGGCTTCTGCCAGCGGATGCTCAAGCAGAACGCCTTCGAGTCGGGCGCCCTCTTTGAAACCGAATTTCTTACCGACGACAGCCAGCTCAGGCTGCAGGCGGTGAGCGACTACTGGCGCGCCGAGTTCTATCCGGTGGACAAGACCCTGGCCAGCTCGGTGCGCGCGCTCTGGCCGAGCCCCGCCGCCCTGCTGCGGGAGATGAACGGCTGGCTCGACAACAGCGAGCTGGAGATCCACCCCGCGCTGGGTGACGAAACCCTGGCCGCCCGCCATCAGGCCGCCATGGCCCGCATCGGGGCGGTGAAAGATGCCTGGCTGGCGCAGACGGACGAGATCCGCCGCCAGACCGAGGGGCAAATCAAGCTCTATACCGGCAAGAACTACGAAGGCTGGCTCGCCAAGATAGGCGACTGGGCACAGGATCCGACCAGCGGTTATACCCTGCCCAAGGATCTCGAGCGCTTCGGCCAGGAAACCCTGGAGGCCAAGCTGAGCAAGGGGAAGGCGTTACCGACCCTGCCGCTGTTCAGCCAGATCGACCAGCTGCTGGCGAGCCGCCCCGGTATCCGGGATCTGATCCTGCAACGGGCGGCCAAGGTGGTGCGCAGCCGGATGCAGGCCAGCAAGCGGCAGGCCCATCAGCTCTCGTTCGATGACCTGCTCAAAGACCTCGACGGGGCGCTCGGCTCCAGCCTGGGCGAGCGGCTGTGCGAGCGCATTCGCGCCACCTATAGGGTCGCGATGATCGACGAATTTCAGGATACCGACCCCCAGCAGTACCGCATCTTCCACCGGCTTTACGGCGGCCACCAGGACACGGCGCTCTTGATGATCGGTGACCCCAAGCAGGCCATCTACGGCTTTCGCGGCGCCGACATCTTCACCTACATCCAGGCCAGGCGAAATGTGAGCGCCCACTACACCCTGGGGCGCAACTGGCGCTCCAGCGGCGCCCTGGTGGGGGCGGTCAACGGCCTGTTCGAGCGAGCCAAGGATCCCTTTATCTACGAGGCGGATATCCCCTTCCTGCCGGTGGAGGCCCAGGGCAAGAGCAAGGCGCTGCAGATCGATGGCGTCACCGCCCCCGTGCTCCACTGCTGGCAGCTGACCGGCCAGCCCACCTTCAACCGGGGGGATTACCAGAGCAAGATGGCCCGCGCCACCGCCGCCGAGATCCACCGCCTGCTGACCCTGGCCCACGAGGGCAAGGCGCAGATCGGCGACAAGGCGGTGAAGGCCGGGGATATCGCCGTGCTGGTGCGTACCGGCGCCGAGGGCAAGCTGGTGCAGCAGGAGCTGGCGCGCCTCGCCATCGCCTCCGTCTATCTGTCGAACCGCGAGAGCGTGCTGGAGCAGGTGGAGGCGCGGGAGATCTTGCTGATCCTGCACGCCTGCCAGAACCCGAGCGAGGAGCGCAGCCTTAGGGCGGCGCTCGCCACCGGCCTGTTTGATCTGGATGCCAGGGCGCTCGATGCGCTGGCTTCAGATGAGCGGGCCTGGGAGAGCGCGGTGCAGGAGTTTATGGAGTACCGATCGATCTGGCATCGCCGCGGCGTGCTGGCCATGTTGCGGGCACTGCTGCACAGGCGCAATCTCGCCTCCTCCCTGCTGGCGAGCCCCTACGGCGAGCGGCGGCTGACCAATTTCCTCCATCTCGGCGAGTTGCTGCAACAGGTGAGCAGCGAGCTGGACGGGGAATATGCCCTGCTGCGCTGGCTGGGGGAGGCGGTGAGCCGCCCCAATGGCCAGGATGCGGAGCAGGTACTGCGCCTCGAATCCGAGCGCAAGCTGGTGCAGATCGTCACCATCCACAAATCCAAGGGGCTGGAGTACCCCCTGGTGTTCCTGCCCTTCATCTGCAGCCACAGAACCGCCGAGACCCCGCTCTATCACGAGACGGATGAGGCGGGCAATCGCACCATTCTCGATCTCACCGGCGCCGAGGATTCCTTGGCGGAAGCGGACAGGGAGCGCCTCGCCGAAGACTTGCGGCTGCTCTATGTGGCCCTGACCCGGGGTGTCTACGCCACCTGGCTGGGGCTGGCCCCGGTGCGCTCGGGCAACGGCAAGTCGGAGAAGACAGAGCTGCACCAGACCGCCATCGGCTACCTGCTGCAAAAGGGGGAAGAGGGGGACGCCACTACCCTGGCGACCGCCCTCACCGAGCTTGCCCAGGCGCTGCCCGGGGTGGCGGTCGGTGAGCCCTCGCTCACCCGTCCAGCCCCGCTGCCGCAAGAAGAGGAGCTGCTGGGGGAGCCCCAGGTGCGCCACTTTAGCGGTCGGCTGGAGCGGGACTGGTGGATCAGCTCCTACTCCGGGCTGGCGGCTCAGGGGAACGGCCACGGCAAGGGGGTCCTGGCCAATCCCGGCTTCGATGACGAGGTGGTCACCGAGGCGGCCGCGCTGGCTTCCGAGCAACCGGAGGAGGCGCCCCAGCCCTCCATCTTCACCTTCCCGAAAGGGGCGCGCCCCGGCACCTTGCTGCACAGCCTGTTCGAGACCATAGACTTCGAGAGCGCGGCGGGCGAGCCGCTGGCGCAGCATATCGCTGGCCTGCTGGCGCAAGATGGCTTCGACGAAAACTGGGCCCCCGTGCTGCAACAGCAGGTGGAGGCTGTGCTGGATACCCCGCTGGAAACGGGCCTTGGCGATCCGGTGCGGCTGCGGGATCTGGCGCCCGGGCGCAAGCAGGTGGAGCTGGAATTCTTCCTGCCCATGGGGCGGGTGACGGCCCCGGCGCTGACAGCCCTCTGCCAGCAGCACGACCCCCTGTCGCGGGGCAACAAGCCGCTCGGCTTCGCCACAGTGCAGGGGATGCTCAAGGGCTTTATCGACCTGGTGTTCGAGTGGCAGGGGCGCTGGTATCTGCTCGACTACAAATCCAACCACCTCGGCATGAGCCCCGCCGACTACAGCCGTCCGGCGCTGGAGCGGGCGATGGCGGAACACCGCTACGACCTGCAATACCAGCTCTACTCCCTGGCGCTGCACCGGCTGCTCGGCTTGCGGCTGCCGGGCTACGACTTCGACCGGCACTTTGGCGGGATCTTCTATCTGTTCCTGCGCGGCATGCCGCAGGGGGGGGTATTCCATACTCGCCCGAGCCGTGAACTGGTGCTGGGGCTCGACAAGTTGTTTAGTGAAGGTGTGGAGCCTGACGATCATCGTTTAGAAAAATCAAACAAGGCAGAGGCATGAGGGGCGAGATGAAGAGCGACGGGATGATCGAACGGCTGAAAGCCCTGGCGCTGGCGGGGCGTATCCGCCAGCTGGATCTGCAATTTGCCAAGCTGGTGGCCGATCTGGGCGGCGGCCCCGAGCTGGTGCTGGGGGCCGCGCTCGCCTGCTTCGAGCTGGGGCGCGGCCACGTCTGCCTGCCCCTTGAAATGCTAACGGCCGGTTCCCTGCGCCCCTTCGGGCTGGATCCGGATCAGAGCCGGGATCTGCTGGGGGATCTGGCTGATCCTGCCCGCTGGCCCGCCCTGTTTGCGGCAAATCCGCTCGTGGGTACGGAACAGGATGAGGGGCTTGCCCCGCGCTGGCCGTTGCGGCTCTGGCGCGATCGCCTCTACCTCACCCGCTACCACGACTTTGAGCTGGGGGTGGCCCGCCATCTGCGCGCCTTGAGTGAAAGAGCCGAATGGCCGGAGATTGCCCCGGCCCTGTCGCGGCTATTTGCCCGCGACTACGGCCTGGTGTTCTCGGCGCTGCTCAAGGCCCGCCTCGCTCCCGACTTCTCCGCCCGCCACTTCGTCGAGAAGTATCTCGATCTGGTGTTCCCGAGTGAGGTGGATTGGCCCGCCATCGAGGCCCTGCTGGCCAGCGCCCAGGCGGCAAGCGAGCTGAGCAAGCTGGATGCGTTGGTGCCCGAGGCGCTCTGCTGCAACGGCCAGAAACTGGCGGCGGCCACGGCGGCGGCGCGCCCCTTCGCGGTCATCTCAGGCGGCCCCGGCACCGGCAAGACCACCACGGTCGCCAAGCTCCTGGCCATCCTGGTGGAGACCGGCCTGCAAGGGGGCAAGGCCCCGGCGATCCGGCTGGTGGCCCCCACCGGCAAGGCGGCGGCGCGCCTCACCGAGAGTATCGGCTCTGCCCTGCAGGCCCTCGATCTGCCCCCCGAGTGGGCCCAGGCCATCCCCACCGAGGCGGGTACATTGCACCGGCTGCTCGGGGTGATCCCCGGGCGCAGCCAGTTCCGCCACCACGCAGGCAACCCGCTGCACCTCGACTTGCTGGTGGTGGACGAGGCCTCCATGGTGGACCTGCCCATGATGGCGCGCCTGCTCGATGCGCTGCCAAGCCACGCCCGCCTCATCCTGCTCGGCGACAAGGATCAGCTCGCTTCTGTGGAGGCGGGGGCCGTGCTCGGCGATATCTGCAGCTTTATCGAACAGGGCATCAGCCCGGCGCAGGCGCAGTGGCTCTCCCGCCAGACCGGCTACCGCTTGCAGGGCTCGCCCGCAGGCGCCCCGGTGCGCGACAGCCTCTGTCTGCTGGCCAAGAGCTGGCGCTTCGATCAGCACTCCGGCATCGGTCAGCTGGCACGGGCCTGCAACGGCGGCGATGCCGCGGCGGTGGAAGCTGTCTGGAGTGCGGGATTCAAGGACATCAGCCTGCACCCCTGGGCGGGGGAGGCCTATGACGAGCTGATTGCAGAGGGGGTCGCCGGTTACGGCAACTATCTGAAGGCGGCCCGCGCGGGGGAAGAGGCGTCCGCCGTGTTCAAGGCGTTCAACGGCTTCCAGATCCTCTGCGCCCTGCGGGACGGCCCGTTCGGCGTCGAGGGGCTCAACGAGCGCCTCGAACTGGCCCTGTCTCGGGCCGGGCTGATTGCCCGCGACGGTGACTGGTATGCGGGTCGCCCTGTGATGGTGGTGCGCAACGATCACGGCATCGGCCTCTACAACGGCGACATGGGGCTCTGCCTGCCGGATGAAACTGGCCGCTTGAAGGTCTGGTTCGAGCAGCCGGACGGCTCCCTGCGCGCACTTCTGCCGAGCCGGCTGCCCCCCCACGAGACCGTCTACGCCATGACCATCCACAAATCCCAGGGCTCGGAGTTTGCCCATACCGTGCTGGTGCTGCCCGACAGCCCAAGTCCGCTGCTGACCCGCGAACTGGTCTATACCGGCATCACCCGCGCCAAGGCCCGCCTCGATCTCTACGGCGATCGCGCCCTGCTGGCACAAGCGGTGCGTAAAAAGACCGAGCGTTATTCCGGATTGGCGGAGAGGTTGGGGGAGTGAACGATGGGACGGCGGTAAAGGGATTCGCTGCCGTCAACGTATAATTTTTTAGGAATGAAATATTATTTTTCATTTATTTCATTAATAAGGCGTCCCCAAAGAGGCTTTAATTGTTTTCTGATTGCATTAGAACCCATTATATTCGCTGCCTTATGGCCATAGGTGATGAAATTTCTCTTGCTTAAATGCGAGTAACGCTCATAAATTTTCTTTTTAAATAGTGGTGTTTTAGCCACGCCATCTTTTTCTTCATTGAGGTTGGCTTTTTGGTGTGTCTTTTTAGCTAACCTTACCCCAGCTTTCATTCTGCCTGAAAACCTAGCTAGGGCTGCTGATCTAATTAATTTTCTTTCGCCATCATAAATAAAGCCTAAGTACTGTAGTGGCTTGTCGCATTTTTGAACTCCACGGTATGTATGGAAAGTTCTAATTTCTGTTTTTTTATCATTTATTTCTATTTTTAGTTCGGAGATACTTTGTGTCACTAGAGACATTAACTCGCTAGTATTATCACTGTCGATGATAAAAAGCATATCGTCACAGTAGCGATAGTATTCTCCTGAAATAGATTTAACTATGTCTTTTATTTTCTTGTCAAAATCCAGCATATATATATTAGAAAGAAGGGCGCTTATAGATGTTCCTTGTGGTATGCCTCTCCCAGTCGAGTTGGTTTTTATTAACCCAAGGCCTCGTACTTTCTCTCTGAATGTTTTTATATCGCAAAGCCTTAATCCTGCAGCTTTGGGGTTGTTTTTCGATATTTTAAGTGCTGTATACAATAGGTCTCTATTGACCACAGAAGATTTAGTTAGAGACCTATATATATTAAAATGGTCATTGGGTAATGAATTTTTTTGGAGTAGTTTGCACCACATTGATTTGAGTATCTCATGATCTAAATTATCAAAAAAACCAGAGATATCCATAGCGATTGCAGTGCAATCGCTATGAGCCTTTATTTTTTCAAAGGCTATGTTAGCAAAATCAATATTACTTTTTCCAAGAGCTCTAAAAGCAAGCACGGAGTCTTGCAGTTGCGATTTATCGAGAGCTTTTTCATATAAATCAGATAATAACTCTGCATAGTAAGAATAAATGTGAGAGTCGATATGTGATGCGTATGAGATTGGTCTTGTTTTAATTTTTTTTAGAACATTGCCATCTTTGTCTATTGATATTTTAAGACTTTGTATATCGTACTTGATTAGTGGGAAGAAAGCATGCTGGGCGACATTAAGGGGAGATCTGACTATTTTACATGCTTTCCGTAATTTTACTGGAGAATCAAAATGTAAGTAGCCACGACTCCGAAACCATTTATTTTCTGAGTTCATCATGTAAGCCTTAAATTGCAAAACCCGGAAAGGTAAAGGACTGTGGCCATCCGATTCCCAATCCGGGCTTAACAAACGTACTTAAATACGCATTCACAACATCGATATGATGTCGGCCACGAATGTCAGATATGATATATGATACCATCATCGCAGGAGTGTTCGACGTGAGTCTACTAGGGAAGGTGCGAATAAGCGGGGAAATTCTTCTCGGCTGACTCAGTCATTTCATTTCTTCATGTTTGAGCCGTTTT
>NZ_JAAROG010000022.1:0-35149 GCF_023093515.1 Aeromonas genomosp. paramedia | reverse complement strand
ATGACTCATGATGAACCCTGTTCCATGGCTCCAGATGACAAACATGATCTCATATCAGGGACTTGTTCGCACCTTCCCTAGCCATCTGCGGCCATGCAAGTCGTCTGCTAGCCAGTGTACTGGTGCGCGTTCTACTTGACAGCTTGTGATACACCTTACTTCCTAAATAAGTAAGCGAAGTCATAATAAATTGTGGTGAGAGCAAACACAATAAAATATTGGCTATATATATTGAGCTTTGCACTCTACCTCGTATAACAACTTTTTATATTTTAAAATTTTCGTATGTTGGGCTTCGCAGGCTCAGCACCAACCTACCGATTGTGTAGGTTGTGGCTGAGCGTGGCGAAGCCCAACGTTTACAGTGAAACCTCTTTTTCCCTCCCCCTCATCCCCAACCCTTCTCCCGCAAGGGGAGAAGGGAGAAAATACGCTGTCCGATTACGCTTCGCTAATCGAACCTACGTGGCTGACTATTTTTTGCCGTCAACCGAATCAGCATGGCTGGCGATCATATTCTCGGTGCTGCTTTATCCCCTCTCCCTTTGGGAGAGGGCAGGGTGAGGGGATCATTCAGCCATTAGATGGTCAGTTCCAGCCGGTTGCCTTCGGGATCCAGGAAGGTGCTCTCGTAATAGCCGTCGCCGGTCCAGCGGGGGCCGTCCAGGTGTTTCACCTCGGCGCTTTTCAGCAGCTTGAGGCGGGCGGTCATCTTGTCCACCTCCTCCACGCTGCCGAGTGAGAAGGCGATATGGGCCAGCCCCTGCAATGGGTGCGGCAGAGCGAGATCTGCCGGAAACAGGGTGGGGGTATGCATCAGCTCCAGACTGGCGCCCCCCTCGAAGCGCACGAAGTAGGAGGAAAACTGTTTGGTCGGGTTGTGGTAGCGCTCATTGGCCTGCCCGCCAAACAGGGTGCAGTAGAATGCCTTGAGTGCCTCCAGATCCTGCGCCCAGATGGCGACGTGATGGATATGCATGGCTGGTCTCCTGTGACTTGATACCCCCAATGCTATGCCGGGGCCTGCCCCTTCGACATGGCTGAGCCCGTCCTGATGATGTCTGAAACTGCCAATCATCTTCGGTAGATTGCGGCGCACCCGAGATCGGGTGAGTGCCAAGAGCCAACTGCGCCACGCTGAGCCGGTGTAAGGCGAAGACTCGCTGGTCTGCTTATGTTGGGCATAAAGAAGAAGGCCCCCGAGTCGGAGGCCTGTCTTGATATCACTCGCAAAAGATCGCGGACTTATTTTTTCAAAAACGGCAGCAATACCGTCATCAGCTGTTCCGGGCACTCCTCCGTGACGAAGTGACCGCATTCACCGAGCATGGCTCCCTGCAAATTCACCGCTCGTCCCTGCATCGTCTGCTGGGGGGCGTCACGGGTGGCATGATCCGCACCTATTGCCAGCACCGGCATCAGCAGTTTTTTCTCTGCCCGCTGTTTATTCTGTGCGATGGTTTGCGGAATCGCCCGGTAATACGCGAAGCCTGCCCGCAATCCGCCAGGGGAGGAATAAGCATCTATATAGGTTTGTGCTGCGACGCGATCACGACGATAGGACCAGTGGTCAAAAATGAAATTCAGATATTCCCGCTCTTTGCCGGCCGTCAGCATTTCCGGCAAGTCCTGTACCTGATTAAACATGAAGTGCCAGAGGAAAATATTGTCCTGGGGATCGACGAAGATGGACGGTGCCGGTGCGAGGCCCGGAATAACCGCTTCGGTCAATGCGATTTTCTTGATGTCTGCAGGATAGTCACTGGCCAGGGCATAACCCACCCACATGCCGATGTCGTGACCGACAACCGAATATTGCTTATGACCGAGCTGATTCATCATATTGTGCAATGTGGTCGCCACAGCCCCGGTATCGTAACCCGTGCTCGGCCGATCGGAATAACCGGTTCCCGGCGGATCAACCGCTATCGCCATATAGCCTTCGGCGGCGAGTCCGGTCATCACATGACGCCAGGCATACCAGGTTTGCGGCCAGCCCGGGATCAGCAACACGGGCTCCCCCTTTCCCGCCGTCACATAATGGATCTTCTGCCCCGCCACCTTGACATAGTGATGCTGAAAATCGGCCTCATTGACCTGTGTTGTTACTGACGTCACTGCCGGGCGTTGTGTATTGGCCGCGACCGCAGTGCCCTGCAATGTGAGCAGCATGACTGCCGCAAGAGATACTCTGAAGAATGTGTTCATACCCTTTCCGTTTGAATTATCTATAAAAAATCACCGCAGAAGGCCATAGACAAGGCGTCTGCCAACCGGGATGCTGGCTATTGTTTGTCGATCAACAGCGAATAGGGTAAGAGGGCGTCTCAATCTTTGTCAATCACCAAAAAATAATTCTTTGTTAGTCGACAATGAACTGGTAGCCTTGGTCTGAAATGACAGATGCGGAGAGTGTGTTATGGCCGGTAGACCAAGAGAATTTGATCGTGAAGAGGCGTTGCGCATAGCAAAAGAGGTGTTCTGGCAGCGTGGCTATCAAGGGACTTCCCTGTCTGATCTGGTGGCTGCACTGGGGATTGCGTCTGCACGGATTTATGCCGCCTTCGGCTCAAAGGAAAATCTTTTCCGTGAGGCGATAGCGCTTTATCTGGCCGAAGAGGGGGCTTTTGCTGACGCCGCCCTGTCACAGCCGGACACCCGCCAGGCTGTCAGGCAACTGCTGGTGAACGCGGTCGAAGCCTACACCCGTGACGATAGGCCTCACGGCTGCATGGTGGTCCTGTCGCTGACCAACTATGGCCGTGATAACGAAGAGATCATGGCATGGCTGGCCGGTTACCGCCGGGAGCGGATAGAGGGCATCATTGAGCGCATCCGGCAGGGCGTTCAGTCCGGTGAGCTGCCGGAAAACACCGATATACAGGGGCTCGGGGATTATGTGGCGACCGTGTTTCACGGGATCTCCATCCAGGCCCGGGATGGCGTCAGTCGGGCGCGTCTGCTGGCAATGACGGATATCGCCATGCAAGGCTTCGATGTCATGACGGCCCCGCCGGGCGCGCAATAATTCGGTTGTTTCTTTCAGGAGAATTTCTGATGTCATATTCAGTGCCTTCAGCCCCGCCAATGCGCGAGGAGTGGATATGCACCTGGCTTTCCAGCTCCCAGCCTGCATCGGGAGAGGCGTTTCCGTTTCCATCGGATATAGCGGTCATTGATGGGGATCAGACACTCCGGCAGTCACTGCGCATCAGCCTGGGCGGTCACAAGCTGCGGCTGATCTTTTCCAATCGTTATGGCGCCCAGCCGCTGGTCATAGGCGAGAGCCATATTTCCGTGCCTGATCTGTGCGGCGCACTGGCTGTCACCTTTAATGGGCAAGCCGGCGCGACAATTCCAGCGGGGGGCACTCTGTGCAGTGATGAAATTTCATTGGATATTCCCTCGTTATCGGTGATCACTCTGCGGACCTATCTGCCGGAGCCGATTCCGGTCAATACCTTCCACTGGGATGCCCGTCATTTTTCGTTGCTTGAGCCGGGTAATCAGGCCGTCAGGGAAGAGGCCGGCGACGGTCAGAGAATCAGCTCCCGTTTGCTGGTTGAAAGTGTCCAGGTTCAGCCGGGATCCGCGTGCCGCACTCTGGTCGTCATCGGTGACTCTATGGTGGATGGCAACGGCGTGGAGATGGACAGCTATGGCCGTTGGACAGATTTTTTGGCAGAGCGCCTTGTTGCCGACAATATTGCGGTGGTGAATGCCGGGCAGTCGGGTTCCCGGTTGCTGAAAGACGGCGTCGGCATCGCCAGCCTGTCGCGTTTCGAGCGTGATGTGCTTGAGCAACCCGGTGTCACTGGTTGCATTGTGCAGGTCGGGCTGAATGATATCGGGTTGGCGGGCACGGCACTGGATCCGGATAGTCCGGTGCCGGCGGCAACGGTGCTGATCAACGGCTATCGACAATTACTGAAGAGGGCGCGGGAATACCATATCCGCATGACAGGCGTCACCCTGGTGCCGCTGCGGGGAGCCGGTGAGTATGGTATTGAGCGCTTCTATCAGCCTGAAAAAGAGGCTGTCCGGCAGGCCGTGAATCACTGGATGCGCACCAGCGGGGAATTTGATGCCGTCATTGACAGCGACCTGCTGGTGCGGGATCCGGAATGCATGTCGCGGCTCGGCGCGCACTACGATGTCGGGGATCACCTTCATCTCAATCTTGAAGGACATCGGCGGGTCGCGCAGTCAGTGCCGCTGGCCGTTATCCGGGCGGATTGACGGCTTTCCCCGGCGGCCTCAAGCGCCCCGCCATGTTGCGGGGCGATTCATTCAACAATAACCCCTCGTATCCATCGACTGCCTCATGTGTATATATGCCGCTGCCCGGGAGCGGATCCGGGGATCGACGATCTGGCCAGGCAGTGACCTTTATCTCGGCTGCGCCGCCAGCCGCTGGGGCTGTGTATCAGCTCCAGACTGGCCCCTCGAAGCGTACGAAGCAGGAGTTGAACGGCTTGGCTTGTGGTCACGCCCATTGGTCTGCCCGCCAAACAGGGGGCAGTTGAATGCCTTGAGCGGCTCCGGATCCTGCGCCAGGATGGCGACGTGATGGAGGTGCATGGCTGCTCTCCTGTGACTCGGCGCCCTTGATGTTATGCTGGGGCCTTCCCCTTCGACATGGCTGAGCCCGTCCTGATGATGTCCGACACTGCCAACCCCGAGCTTATCGACGTCTCCCCCGACTGCCGCGAGCAGATCTGCTGCGACAGCCTGCTGCCCGCCCTTGCGCAGGAGCGGGTCTGGCTGGCGGGTTACTCCCGCCTGCGCACCCGCTATCGCATCGAGCGCCGCCTGGCGGACGTACACTGCTTCCTGCTGACCCTGGGAGGCGAGGGGGAGGTGCTGCTGGGGGATCGCTTCGAGCGGCTGCCTGTGGGGGAGTGGGCGCTGATCCCGGCGGGGGAGCCGCTCTGCTATCGATTGTCAGAGACGCGATTGCCAGAGACGCGATGGCCAGAAGCGCAGTGGCCAGCGCCGGAGCAGCCACAACCGGCCGCTAGGGGTGACTGGGATCTGGTGTGGCTGCTGCTGCACAAAGGCTCCCCCTGGGATGCCTTTGTCAGCCGCCCCCGTCTGGGTTGCACCTCCCAGCAGGGGACCCTGCTTCGCACCATTGAGAACCTCCATGCGGAGCAGGAGCGCCATCAGGACCCGCTGCTCAGTGCGCTTCTGGTGGAGCAGCTCGGTTTCTACCTGCGCCGCCTGCTGCAGAAGGGGGAGGGGCAGAGTCGCGGCGAGCGGCTGGCCCTGCGCCTGGAGCTGCTGCTCAAGGAAACCCTGACCGAGTGCTGGGACATAGGGCGGATGGCCGACGCCCTGCACCTCTCGGAGCGCCAGCTTTATCGGCTCTGTCAGCAGCACTTCGCGCTGGCCCCCATGGCGCTGCTGCAACGGCTGCGGCTGCAGCGGGCGGCGCTCCTGCTGGCGAGCCGGGCCGATTCGGTGAAACTGCTGGCCGCCCAGTGCGGCTTCAAGAACGAATACCACTTCTCCACCGCCTTCAAGCGCCAGCACGGCTTGGCCCCGAGTCACTATCGCCGGTTGCATCACCCCGCCTTCAAGGGGCGCTGAGGGCGCCCCAAAAAAGTGCGGGGCCCGAGGTCTCCCCCGGGCCCCGCACGCCACTGGCGGTGTCAGGTGCTGGATTTGATGCTGACGAACTCGGGGTAGGCATCGACGCCGCACTCGTGGAGATCCACGCCCAGCATCTCTTCCTCTTCGCTCACCCGCAGGCCCATGGTGGCCTTGAGCAGGCTCCAGACGACCAGAGAGACGGCAAAGACCCAGCCGAAGATGACGGCGGCCCCCAGCAACTGGGCGCCGAAGGTGGCGCTCGCGTTGGAGAAGGGCACCACCATCAGGCCGAACAGGCCGCAGACCCCGTGTACCGAGATGGCACCGACCGGGTCATCTACCTTGAGGCGATCGAAGGCGACGATGGCGTAGACCACCAGGGCTCCGGCCAGGGCGCCGATCAGGCTGGCGAACAGCGGGCTGGGGGAGGCAGGGTCGGCGGTGATGGCGACCAGACCGCCGAGGGCGCCGTTGAGGATCATGGTGAGATCCGCCTTGCCCCAGGTGAGCTTGCTGACCAGCAGGGCGCCGACCACACCGGCCGCCGCGGCGGCATTGGTGTTGACGAAGACGGTGCCGATGGCGGTGGCGTCAGCGGCGCTGGAGAGCGCCAGCTGGGAGCCGCCGTTGAAACCGAACCAGCCCATCCAGAGGATCAGGGTGCCCAGTGTCGCGAGCGGCAGGTTGGAGCCGGGGATGGGGTGGATCTCCCCCTGCTTGCCATATTTGCCACGACGGGGGCCGAGCAGCAGCACGGCGGCGAGGGCGGCTGCGGCGCCCGCCAGGTGGACTATGCCGGAGCCCGCGAAGTCGGAGAAGCCCGCCTCTTTCAGGAAGCCGCCACCCCAGCTCCAGTAGCCCTCGACGGGATAGATGAAGCCGGTCATCACCACGCAGAACAGCAGGAAGGACCAGAGCTTCATCCGCTCGGCCACCGCCCCCGAGATGATGGAGGTGGCGGTCGCCACGAAGACCACCTGGAAGAAGAAGTCGGCGTGCAGGGAGTGGCCCGCGTCGTCCGCCTGGCTGCCCATCAGGCTGCCAAAGCTCGGCAGCCAGCCGCCGGCGCCGTTGTCCACATACATGATGTTGTAGCCGACCAGCAGGTACATGACGCAGGCGATGGCATAGAGCAGGATGTTCTTGGTCAGGATCTCGGTGGTGTTCTTGGCGCGGACCAGGCCCGCCTCCAGCATGGCGAACCCGGCGGCCATCCACATGACCAGCACGCCGGAGATCAGCAGGTAGAAGGTGTCGAGTGCATAGCGCAGCTCGCTGACGGATGTGATCAACTCTTCCATGTCGTATTCCTCGGTTCCAGTCGTATCAAAGGGCGTCTGTGTCTGTCTCGCCGGTGCGGATCCGCACGGCGGCCAGCAGGTCGCAGACGAAGATCTTGCCGTCGCCTATCTTGCCGGTGTGGGCGGCCTGGCTGATGGCTTCGATGATGGGCTCGACGTTGTCGGCCTGGGTGGCGATCTCCAGCTTCACCTTGGGCAGGAAATCCACCTGGTATTCGGCGCCTCGATAGAGTTCGGTGTGCCCCTTCTGACGGCCAAACCCCTTGACCTCGGAGACCGTCAGCCCCTCTACGCCGAGGGTGGCGAGGGCTTCGCGAACGTCATCGAGTTTGAACGGCTTGATGATGGCAGTGATTAACTTCATGCAATGTCCCCAATCCTTGGTGCTTCATTCAGGCAAACGCAAATATTGCGCCAAGAATTTTCCCCTATTTATTCAATGATTTAATTCATATGTGCCCGAGAGACTGGCGAGAGACGCCCTATTTGGGCAGGGTTGCGCCAAGGCGGTGCACCGCCCTGGTGCAAGGGGGCGGGCAGATAAAAGGGGGAAGGCGTGACGGCGCTCAAGACCGGCGGCAGGCCCTGCTGCTACTGTTATTCAGGGGAACCAGGGGACGGCCGATAACCTTGTCATGACAGGGATTGCAGGCAGGCAGTCGTCGTCGGGTAGCCCGGCAGGCGGCCGCATTTTTCAATGATGTTCAACCGTCGGACTCGAGTCACCCGCAGTGGCGCGGGGGAGCAGAACAAGGATGGATTCCATGCTGCAGGACAATGACACTATCAGGATCCCGGATCTCAACGACGCCGCTGTGCACGGCATTCTGGAGGTCATCAGCGACGGGGTCTGGGACTGGAATGCCAACACCGGCTTCGTCTATCGCAATCCGGGCTGGTACCAGATGCTGGGCTATGAGCCGCACTCCCTCGACAACAACGTCTTCACCTGGGAAAACGTGATACACCCGGACGATCTGCCGCGGGTGATGGATCGCTTCGATGCCTATCTGAGCGGCCAGAGTGCCGACTACAGGGCCGAGTACCGCTGTCGTTGCCGCAACGGCGACTATATCTGGGTTGAGGATTGTGGCCGCATCATAGCGCGCAACCCGGACGGATCCGTGGCCAGGATGATAGGGGCGCACCGGGACATTCATGCCCAGCGGGAGCTCTACGCCCGGCTGGAGCTGCACAATCGCACCCTGGAGCAGCAGGTGGCGGAGCGCACCGCCGAGCTGGAGCGACTCAACCTGGCGCTCCAGCATCAGGTGGAGGAGAACCGTCGCCTGGCGGAGACGGACTCCCTGACCGGGGCCGCCAGCCGCTATCGGCTGGAGCAGGCCGTCCGGCTGGAGTATGAGCGGGCCCGGCGCTTCAAGGAGCCCTTCGCCGTGATCGCCATGGACGTGGACGACTTCAAGCAGATCAACGATCGCCACGGCCACGGGGTGGGGGATCAGACCCTGATCGACATAGTGCGCCTGACGCGCGGCGCCATCCGCGAGATTGATCTGCTGGCCCGCTGGGGGGGCGACGAGTTCATGCTGGTGCTGCCCAACACCCGGCTGGCGGAGGCCCATGTGGTGGCCGAAAAGCTGCGACAGCGACTGGGCCATGCCAGGGTCAAGGGGGTGGAGCCCATCACCCTGAGTTTCGGCCTGGTGGAATCCAGGCCGGATGAACCCCTGAACCAGCTGATGGCGAGGGTGGACAGGGCGCTCTACCGGGCCAAGCTGGCGGGCAAGGATCAGCTCTCTGGCTAGGGGGGCCGCTATCCATCCACGCTGCCATCTTCACTCAAGGGAATGACCCTTGCCCCCCGAATGCGGCTTGACCTTGGGATCATCTTGACTCCAATCGAGCACACTGGTCTGATGCGCGCTCTTTCATTCCTGTGAGATGTATCTTAATGAAAAAGTGCCTTCTGATTGCCCTGACCGCCCTGCCCCTGGTTACCCACGCCGGCCTGATGGATTCCCTGACCGACTCCGTGACCAGCAGCGTCACCAGCACCGCCAAAGAGATGGCCGGCACTGCCGTGGACAGCGCCTCCAACGAAGCGATCAAAACGGCCCTGGATATCAAGGAAGGCGGCTCCAACAAGCAGGCCATCAAGGACAAGCTGGGCGCCCCGGCCAGCACCAAGACCGATGCCGGTCTGGAAGTGTGGACCTATGATCTGAGCGCCCTGAACAAGGCCTCTCCGCTGCTGGCCGAGACCACCAAGTCCCTGCTGAAGGATTCCGAAGTGGCGCAGAAGAACGTGGTGATCAAGTTCGAAGGCGAGACCGTCAAGACCCTGAACCTGGCCAACAAGGCCTGAGTCCTGGTGACGTGCATGAAAAAGGGGCCCGTGGGCCCCTTTTTGCTGGCTGGCGTTCGCCATCACACCTTGAAGCGGCGCACCAGGGCCAGCAGCTGGCGGTTGGAGCCGAGCAGTGACGCTGCGCTCTGCTCGGTCTGGCTGCCGTTTTGCACCAGCAAGTTCAGCATGTCGCGAATGCTCACCATGTTGCGGTTGATCTCCTCGGTCACCCGGCTCTGCTCCTCGGCGGCGGTGGCGATCTGGCTGCTGAGATCGTGGATCTGCACCACGGAGTCGGCCATGCTGTCGAGCCCGCCGGTGACCTGACCCGTGGTGTCGGCTGCGGCCTGGCAGCTGCGCTTGGTCTGCTCCATGGCGACAACGGCCTCGGCCACCCCCTGGGTGAGCCGTGACAGCATGCTGCCCACCTCGGCGGTGCTGTTCTGGGTGCGGGCCGCCAGGGCTCGCACCTCGTCGGCCACCACGGCAAAGCCTCGTCCCTGCTCCCCGGCCCGGGCCGCCTCGATGGCGGCGTTGAGTGCCAGCAGGTTGGTCTGGGCGGCGATGCCGCCTATCACCCCGAGCACGCTGCCGATCTGCTTGGCATCCTCCTGCATCTCCAGCACCTTGGCGGCGGCGAGATCCACCTCGTCGATCAGGGCCACCACGCTGGCGGAGGCCGATCCCACCACCTTGCGCGAGTTGGCGGCCTGGCCATTGGCGGCCTCGGTGAAGCTCGCCGAGTCGCTGGCGTGCCGGGCCACGCTGTCGGCGGTGGAGCTGAGCTCGGTGAGGGCGGTGACCACCTGATCCGTCTCGCTGGCGTGTTCTCCCAGGATCCGTCGGGTCTGACCGGTCTGCTGATCGAGCTGTGCCAGCTCCCGGGTGATGAGGTCGGTGGCGTCTGTCACCTGCACCATCATCTGCTGCAGGTAGGCGATGAAGCGGTTCACCGACAGGGCTATGTTGTCCAGCTCGTCATGACCCTTCACCTGGATGCGGGCCGTCAGATCCGCATCGCCGGCGCTGAGGGCATCTATGTTGAGCCTGAGGGTCTGCAGCCGGCGGCCGAGCTGGCTGATGGCCAGCACCATGAGCACGAACAGCAGTCCCACCAGGGGCAGCTGTATGCTGGCCAGAGTGGCGAGCACGTCCCGGCTCTCCTGGGTCAGGACGCGGGTCGGCAGGGCGGTGGCGAGCAGCCAGGGAGTGCCGTCGATGGCCTCCATCAGCAGGGTCTGCTCCTCCCCCTGATCCTGGAAGGTGGTGCGCAGCAAGCCCTTGCTCGCGTCCTGGCCGAGCAGGCCGGCGATGGCACCGGCGAAGGGGTAGTCGGCGTGGGCGGAGAGGTTGCCGAGCACCACATCGCCGCCGAGGCGGGCGTTCTTGCTCAGGATCTTGCCGTCAGCCTCGACTATCATCACCTGGCCGCCGATCTCCTGCTCCTTCCTGGCCACCAGATCGTTGAAGAACCCCAGGGTCACGTCTATGGTCGACACCCCGTAGAGGGCGCCGTCCTTGTAGATCCCCATGGCGCAGTTGGTTCTCGGCTGCTGGCTGGCACCATCCTTGTAGGCGGCGGCCCAGACGCACATGCCGCGGGGAGCCTGCTGCCCCGCCTTGTGCCAGGGTTGCTCGAAGTAGTTCGGCGCCTCGGCCGAGTTCCAGTAGGTGTTGGGGATGAGGGCGTTGGCCGCGTCCCTGTGATAGAAGGTGCTGAACTTGGCACGGCCCGCCTCCCGTTTCTCCGGCAGGGGCCAGATGCCGCCGCCAAAGACCATGGCGTTGCCATATTGATCGATGAGGGCGGGCAGCAGGGCGTCTATCTGCTCGCTCGGCAGCTGTGCCACCAGCTGGGTGATGCTGCGGGACTGGCTCTGCACCCCGTTGAGCTGGTCGCGGATGTCGGTGGCGATCTCGCTGACCCGCAGCGCCACATTCTGCTCGCCGGCCTTCTGCAGCGCCGGCTTGATCCAGAGCTGGATGCCGATCACCGTCAGGGCGCACACCAGCGCCATGAACCCCAGAAAGACGGCGGTATAGCGCCCCTTGATTGTGCCCAGATTCCATCCCATAACGACTCCTGTCCACCGTGGCCGGGGCCTTGCCCGATCCTGTTGTTTGAGCCGCCATTATTAGCTATTTCGAACATAAAACGTTTGTTATCGCTCACATATCCCGGTGCTGGGGCAGAAAAGTGGCGCCATGGCGGCGTCAACCGCAGGGCGGGGCGGTTGAGCAGATGCGAAAAAAACGGGGTGGCCAAGGCCACCCCGTCGTCATCTTGCTTGCTTCGTCGTATCGGTTTACTGATTTGCCTCGGCAAACGACTTCATGACCTCGACTTACTGGTTCGCTTCTGCAAACTGCTTCATCACCTCTGCGTGCTTGATCATGCCGTCGGCACGCAGCCCGAGGTTTTTCACGAACTCGGCCTTCTTGGCCGGGTCTTCAATCTTGTCGTAGCGCTGTTGCAGGTGAGCCTGGATCTGTTCCGGGGTCATGTTCTTCATGCGGGCCATCTTGTCGTGGCGACCGCCGTGGTGCTTGCCGCCCATCATGCCGGAACCGTCCATGGGGCAACCGGTCGCCGTGGCCTGGGTCGGCTGGGCGGTGGAGACAGCCTCGCTGGCGGCATAGGCGCCCAGAGGCAGGCCGAGGATCAGGGTGGCGGTCAGCAGGGTCTTGGTCAGCTTTTTCATGGGTAACTCCTGTCGGATGAATACGGGTAGAGGCTGTTTCGCCTTGGTATCCAGTAAACACCGTGGAAGTGTCTGAATTTTGCCAGTTGAAGCCTATTTTGTAGCAGAGTGTGGCATCTTGGCGCTCTGGCACACTTTGACACAACCCGCCCGATTGATTCTCGTATAATCGCCCCAGCTCGATAACGGGAGAGACAATGATGAACCAAGGCAGCCCTCATATTCTGGTGGTCGACGATCACAGCGAGATCCGCGATCTGCTCAAGCGTTTTCTGGAACAGCACGGCATGCGCGTCAGCTGTGCCCGGGATGGCAAGGAGATGAAGCGGCTGCTGGACGAGCGGGAGTTCGACCTGCTGGTGCTGGATTTGATGATGCCGGGGGAAGATGGCCTCACCCTGTGCCGCGAGCTCAGGGTGAAGTCCCGCCTGCCCATCATCATGCTCACCGCCATGGGGGAGGAGACGGATCGCATCATAGGGCTGGAGATGGGGGCGGATGACTACCTCGCCAAGCCGTTCAACCCGCGGGAGCTGCTGGCCCGCATCAAGGCGGTGATGCGCCGCACCCAGGCGGAGATCCAGCCCGTCCCCGAGGCCCTGACCCGGGATCTGCGCTTCGATCGCTGGCTGCTCGACATCAATCGCCGGGAGCTGGTGGACGAGGAGGGGGTGGGGATGAGCCTCTCCACCGCCGAGTTCGATCTGCTCAAGGTGTTTCTGGAGCGGCCCCAGCGGGTGCTGAGCCGGGATCAGCTGCTGGATCTGGCCCGTGGCCGGGAGGCGGTCGCCTTCGATCGCGCCATCGATACCCTGGTGAGCCGGCTGCGGCGCAAGCTGGAGCGGGATCCCAAGAATCCCGAGCTCATCAAGACCATCTGGGGTGGCGGTTACCTGTTCGCCGCCGACGTGACCCAGGAGTGAGGCCGGCATGATCAAGGGCTTCTTCGCCAGGCTGCTGCCCAAGGGGCTGACCGGCCAGATAGTGCTGGTGGCCCTGGCGGGACTGGTGCTGATCCAGCTGCTCAGCATCCAGATCTACCGCTCGGATCGGGAGGAGGCGCTCGGCTACGTCAACAGCCGCAACGCCATGCAGCGGATCATCTCTGTGGTGCGTCTGCTCTCCCTCTCCCCCCCCTCCCTCTATCACGAGATCCTCAAGGCGAGCCGCAGCGAGACCCTGCTGCTGCGTCTGGCCGACGAGCCGCTGCAACCGGACAACCGCAGCCCCCGCTTCGAGAAGCTGGTGCGGGCCAAGCTCGGGTATCCGTCGTCCCTGTCGGTGGAGATCAGCGCCGAGCTGAAGCAGGACATACAGCGCAGCCGGGCCTGGCAGCACCACAACCGCATGATGAAGGATCGCAACGGCATGCCGCCACCCCAGGACATGCGGCTCTATGGCTCCATTCAGCTGCCCAACGGGGGCTGGTTGCAGTTCAGCTCCCTGGTGGACAAGGAGGCGGTGAGCTGGTCCTGGCAGACTACCCTCAACCTGCTGCTGGTGGCGAGCCTGGTGATAGGCCTGATGATCTGGCTGTTCCGCCGGGCGACCCTGCCCCTCAAGCAGCTGGCTGCCAATGCCGACCGGCTGGGGCGCGGGGAGGACATAGAGCCCCTGCGCGAGGAGGGGCCCACCGAGATCCGCGAGTCCATCCAGGCCTTCAACCGCATGCACACCCGGCTCGATCGCTTCGTGCAGGACAGGACCCGGATGCTGGCCGCCATCTCCCACGACCTGCGCACCCCCATCACCAGCCTGCGGCTGCGCAGCGAGTTTCTGACAGACGGCGAGGACAAGGAGCGCTTCCAGCAGACCCTGCAACAGATGGAGCAGATGCTGGCGGCGACCCTGAGCTTCGCCCGGGAGGAGGGGCAGCAGGAGGCGACCCGGGAGCTGGATCTGGTCAGCCTGCTGGAGAGCCTGTGCGATGACTATGCGGATACCGGCCAGCCCGTCATCTGCCTGGCCGAGGGCAAGCAGGTCTACGCCTGCCGTGCCAATACCCTGCGCCGGGTGCTGCAAAACCTCATCGGCAACGCCATCAAGTACGCGGGCGGGGCCGAGGTGTCCCTGGAGCGAACCGAATCCGAGCTGCTGATCCTGGTCTGCGATCGGGGGCCTGGCATAGCCGAGGGCCAGCTGGAGGAGGTGTTCAAGCCCTTCGTGCGCCTCGACGAGGCCCGCAACACAGAGTCGGGCAGTGTGGGGCTGGGGCTCGCCATCGCCCGCACCCTGGTGCATCAGCACGGCGGCGAGCTGACCCTGCACAACCGTGCAGAAGGCGGCCTGGAGGCCAGGATCAGCCTGCCGCGCTGACGGCGCCTATCCCGTCACCCATGAAAAGGCCCGCACTCGGCGGGCCTTTTGCATCTCTCGCACCCGAGAGGATCAGAACTGGTAGGTCAGCCCCAGGTTGTAGCGACGGCCATCCAGCACGGTGCCGTAGCTGGCGTAGTCCACCCTCTTGTCCAGCAGGTTGTAGATGCCGGCGGTGACGCTCAGCGCCTGATTGGCCTTGTAGACCAGGCCGGTGTCGAAGAAGGTGTAGGAGGGGGTGCCTTCGGCCATCTTGACCCGGCTCAGGTAGTCCGAGGTCTTGCTGCGGAAGTTGACCCGAGACCAGAGGCCGACCGCCTCGCTGGTCTGCCAGTCGACCGTGGTGTTGAACATGTGGCGCGGCATCTGGTTCAGTGCCAGGCCCGCCATGGGGCCGCTCTTCTGCTCGGACTGGGTGAAGGTGTAGCTGGAGGCCAGGGACCACTGCGGGTTGATGGCCCAGTTGGCCGTGCCTTCCACCCCGCGCATGTTGGCCTCGTCGACGTTGATGCGATCGCTGATGAAGTCATAGGTGTGACCGTTCAGGGTGCAGGCGGGATCCTGCTTGCTGGTGCAGCGACGGGTCTCGGCAATCTTGTCCTTGAAGTCGGTATTGAACAGGGTCAGCCCGGCGTTGAGCCCCTGCTGGCCATCCCACAACAGGGCGATTTCCTCACTGACGCTCTTCTCCGGCTGGAGGGCCGGGCTGCCGACCAGCATGCCATCCTGGGTGCCGCCGCCGGTGGCCTGGCCCCAGTTGGCCGCAGACATGCGCAGGTCGGGGGAGCGGTAGCCGGTGGAGACACCACCCTTCAGGGTCCAGAACTCGGCGGGGTGCCAGACCCCGTAGAGACGCGGGCTCCAGTGGCTGCCGTAGTTCTGATCCCTGTCCATGCGCACGCCGCCGGTGAGGGCGAAGCTGTCGGTCAGGGCCCACTCGTCCTCCACGAACAGGGCCCAGCTCCAGCGGGTCAGCTGGTCGGCGCGATTGACCACATTCAGCTGGTTGCCCTGATCCTGCAGATCCTCGTAGCGATATTGGCCGCCGACGCTCAGGTAGTGATCCCCCAGGACGACCTGGGTATGGGTGTCGGCTATGGTGTTGATCATCTTCATCTGCCGACCCGGGTTGGTGCTCTCTTCCCGTTGCAGATAGCTGGTGGAGGAGCCGAAGTCGTAGCGGCCGTCGTGGGTGATGGCGTAGTTGGTGCGCTCGTAGGTGCTCAGGTTCGGTTTGGCCTTGGCTGAAATGGACTCACCCGGTGTGCGATCCCTGTCCTGCAGGCCGCGGCTCACCTCGAAGTCGACGCTGTTGTGCTCGTCCGGGGTCAGGCTGAACACGGCGGTGCCGCTGCGCATCTCCTGCTCGGCGAAGCCGTTCTCGAACTGATCCTCGCCGCGGTAAGAGAGCTGGCCGTTCAGGCGCATCCCCAGCAGCCCGTCCACCAGGGCGCCGGCGGTGTAGGCATCGGTCTGGAAGAGATCACCGGACGCCTTGTTCTCCTGGAAGGTGCCGTCGGCATGCAGCGATCCCTGCCATGCCGTCATGCTGGTGCTCTTGCGGGTGATGACGTTGATGACGCCTCCCATGGCGTCCGAGCCGTAGCGGGAGGACATGGGGCCACGCACCACCTCGATCCGCTCTATGGCTTGCAGCGGCGGCAACCAGCCCTGCTCTATGCCGGGACCGTCGCTGTTGGGGCGGGTGCCACGGCTGTCGACCCGCTTGCCGTCCACCAGCATCAGCGTGTACTTGGCTCCCATGCCGCGGATACTGATGTCGCTGCTGCTGCCACCCCCGGTGATCACCACCCCGGGGACGTCTTTCAGGGCGTCGGTCACGTCACGGTAGGCGCGCTTCTCCAGCTGTTCCCGGGTCACGACCGAGATGGAGGCGGCAGAGTCTTCGATCTTCTGCTGGAAACCCGAGGCGGTGATCACCATGACTTCGTTCTGGCTGGCGTGGGCCTGGCTGGCCAGGGCGGCGATGATCAGGGTGGCGAGAGGGGTAATGGGGATGCTAGTCATGAAAACCTGAACTCCTGGGAAGGAAAGTTTCTCAACCCGCCACTGAGTCCCGGGATCTTGGTGTCGCACTGGGACGGCGGAGCTGAGCCTCAAATGGATGACATTTGTCGACAGGCATTCTAGGCAAACAAGAATCAAATGCAATTGATATTGGTTATCATTTGTGTTTTGTTCGAGGGAAGGAGGCAGTTCTGGCGGGGAAGAGAGGTAATGATGGAAATCCAGATAACAAAAAACCCGCCGAGGCGGGTTTTTTCAATTCTTGCAGAAGGACTTTCCGATTGACGAAAAGGCTTCCTGGCTTGAATTACAGACCAACTACGTTGGCAGCAGCCGGGCCTTTCTGGCCTTGCTCGATGGTGAACTCAACGCGCTGACCTTCGTCCAGGGTTTTGAAGCTGGTGGACTGGATAGCGGAGAAGTGTACGAACACGTCTTTGCCACCGTCAGCCGGGGAGATGAAGCCAAAACCTTTCTCAGCGTTGAAGAACTTTACGGTACCAGTCATTTTGTTAGACATAATAATTTCCTTGAATAGTGATGTTGAAACGCTACTTGTGTAGCAATCCATGATTTTTCGTCAGCAATACGTATGGGGAGCACTAAAGAAGGAGAATTATTTGGCGAGAATCATCTGGGACAACTCTATGCACAAATCACTGCTTTAAAATGACTGCCTAACATAATCAGGTCTGAACTACCGAACCATCGAAATCGATTAGAACACGCTCACTCCGCCATGGCAATCTTTATCTTGGTATTAATTCCTGCCCGGCGAGGGGGTGTTAGCGTTTTATCTTGATAAAATCGTTTTATACCAGAAGGTTATCTAGCATTTTCCGGTACGGGAAAGGGATGTATGCAGGCCCATCTCCGGATGACAGCACAAGCATCCGGACATGGGAGACAGAAATTATCGCTTGCTGCGGTACTTGTTGCTGACGGAGTCCGCCCAGTTGAAGGTTTCCGGCAGCACCTGATTCTTGGCTCGCTCCTTGGCCTTCTCCCGCGCCAGTGCGGAGGCCGCCTTGGCTGCCTTGGCGCGATCCTCGGCGATTTTCAGGCGCCCTTCCTCACGGATCTTGTTACGTTCCCCATTGGTCAGGGTGTGATCGGCATGGGCCTGGGCCTTCTGCAGCAACAGGGTGATCTCGGCTTTTTCGGCCTCGGTAAGATCTTTCATTTCCAGCTTTTTCATGGCGCACTCCTGCGGCAGGTGATGGTTCACCCTAACACACTCCGGAGGCCGACTCTTATGTAATCGTCCTCTAGACCCCAAAAGAGCAAGTTGAGTGTGTTTTCCTGCCGGTTTTCGCCCAGATACAGGCCGGTTATGGCAGTTTGTCCCGGGTTGTCGGGATCTGGATGGCGAGGTCAGAGCTCCTGTGGAGCACCGTTGTCCGGCGAGGCTGGATCCCGGTGGAGGCTGGGGGTATGCTGGTGCCAGTGCGATCCTCGATCGTCACTGCTAGCGTACTGTGATCTATGATTCGGATGACATGCTGGAATCTTGATTCCAACTGTCCTGGTAACATTTTTGGAGTCTGATGATGAGCAACAAAGAACAGCATCACGGCAAAGATGCCAAGAAAAAACCGCAGATGTCACTGAAAGAGAAGCGCGAGGCCAAACGTCAGAAAGCTGATCTGAAAAATGGCGGCGCGATGAAGTAACGCTCCACTACACTGTTGTTCCTCTGGAGCCAGTATCAAGCCAGTCCGTCATGGGCTGGCTTTTATGTTTCTGTCGGATGAGGTCGTGCCATAGGCGGCAAAGATCCGCTCATAGCGACCATCTTCCTTCATCTTGCTGAACTGGCGATCGAACCACTGCTGCTGCGCCGCCTCGCGAAAGGCGAAGTGGTACCGGGTGGGGGGGAAGAGATCATGCTGTCTGACCCTGTCGTGGGGATAGCGCGCGCTGCCCTCTGCTTGCCCGATCAGTTGCGACAGGTAGTAGTAAAATACCCTCTGCTCCAGGATCACGGCATCCGTGCGTCCCAGCAACAACTTCTGAACCTGCCCCTCCTGCCTCGCCACCTCTTCATAGTCGGGGTTCTGATCGACCAGGTCGGCGAACTCTTTTCCCAGGATCTGCCTGGCCCGCTGGAAGGCGCTGACTCGCAGCGTCCGCAGATCCCCCATGGTGTCAAAGGCCGTCTTGTCGAGGGTAAAGACCCGGTTGTGAAAGGTGATCACCACCTGGGAGAGGTGGGCGTGACTCAGCATGCCGGGTCTGACGTTGATGATGGCATCCAGCTTGCCTTCCTCCAGCATCCTGAAGGTCCGCTCCAGAGGCAGATAGATGAACTCGGGCTCATGACTGCTGCCGACGAACGCCTCGCGCATGAGATCGAGCTCGATGCCGCGATCCTCGTGAGCGATCACATAGGGAGGGATGGCGAAGCTCACCCCCACTCGCAGCGGTTCGGCGATCAGAGGGGCGGCAAACACCAGCAAGATGAGGCGCAGCAGGCAACCAAGGTGATTCATGCAGGTTCTCGGGGAGGTGACTCGTCCCGAGAATAGCCACACGTCAGGGCGAGTGAGAGGGTCAGGTGCGGATCGTCGCAACAACATGATGATGGAGGGGATGAATGCGTCAGGAACAGACAAAAAGGCCCTGAGTCATCAGGGCCTGGGTGTCGATCAGAACGGGATGTCGTCGTCGAAATCCATCGGCGGCTCGTTGTAGACCGGCGGTGCAGACTGGGGCTGCTGGGCCGGACGGCCGTAACCACCCTGTGGCTGCATATTCTGTTGCGGGGCTGCGGCCGGGCGCTGCATCGCTTGCTGGGGAGCTGCCTGTTGCGGCTGGCCCCAGTTGCCCTGGGACTGTTGGCCGCCCATGCCCTGGCCGGCGCCGCCTTGCGGACGGCCACCCAGCATCTGCATCACGCCGGTGAAGCTGTCGACCAGCACCTCTGTGGTGTAACGCTCCTGGCCACTCTGATCCTGCCACTTGCGGGTCTGCAGCTTGCCTTCGACATAGACCTGAGAACCCTTCTTCAGGTACTCGCCCGCCACTTCGGCCAGCTTGCCCATGAAGACCACGCGGTGCCACTCGGTACGCTCTTTCTGCTCACCGGTCTGCTTGTCGCGCCAGGTGTCGGAGGTGGCCAGGGTGATGTTAGTCACGGCACCGCCGCTCGGCATGTAGCGCACTTCCGGGTCTTGCCCCAGGTTACCGATCAGAATGACTTTGTTGATGCCTCGACTGGCCATAATCTCTCTTCCACCCTTATGTATACCGGCCAGGCCAAATGCCTGGTCCCATTCAATATGTCGTTTGTTTGCAATGAGATGCGCGCCACGGATGGACCTCATCTTCACGCATGTCACGGCTGTGCCAGATTCAACCGACGCGTTTATCGGCCATCCGCCGCAGCGTTTGCCCGCAATAATACCAGTTGGCGGAGATGAGCGCACACCTTCCTGTCCCGGCGAGCACCAAACCCCGCCGCTGGCGTCCGAGTAACTTACCCGAGGTATGGCCCCACCAGCAAGGGGGCGACGGGGCCGAATGCTGCATCGATGGCCAAGGCCTGCTATGGTGCGGTCCGGCACTACTTTACCCCCCAAATGGGGGGTGTGTGCTAGTCATTTGTATTGGTTGGAAAATTGCTGAGCTTCAAAGGAATCACAGCAGCGTCTAATACTTTTTTAATGCTGCAGCCAGGAGGGGGATTGGTACTCTTCCTTGCCGAAAAGCCCCGACTCGAATGTGCAAGGAAGTTCTCTTGATGACGCCCGAATACCCCTTAGTGCTGATCACCGAAAATAATGCACAAGCCAGCAGTTTCCAGCGTCACCTCAGCGAACAGCTTGGCTTGTCCATCTTGCTGGTGGGGGAGATAGAGGCCCTGCCCGAACCCGCCGAAACGTCTGCCCAGACGCTGCTGCTGATCGATCTGGACTATCTGAAGTCGGCTCAGCAGGCGGATTGGAGCAAGGCCATCTGCAGCCGCTTCGGCGAGGCCAGCGCCGTGCTGCTCAACGCCCCGACCAGCACGGACAGGGAGCTGCTGCTGATGTGGCCCCACACCAGCGGGCTCTTCTTCCGCCAGGACAACCTGGACAGGTTGGTGATCGGCATCCGCAAGGTGTTGCAGGGGGAGTACTGGATCCCGCGCCATCTGCTGTGCGATCTGGTGGATTACTACCGCAAGGGGAGCGGCCAGCCCCTGCGCAACCAGACCCTGCTGACGGCCCGCGAGCAGGAGATAGTCCGCCATCTGATGACGGGGGCCTCCAATACCGAGATCGCCGACAGCCTGTTCGTGAGCGAACACACCATCAAGTCCCACCTCTACAACGTGTTCAAGAAGTTGAACGTCAAGAACCGCCTGCAGGCGGTGAGCTGGGCCAAGGAGTATCTCTGAGCGCCGGGGTGGGATGATAAAAGCCTGTCTATTCATCCAGTAGTCTCTATGCCATACTGGCCCGCTCTGGTTCCCGTATCGAGCGCGCAACAAGATGGAAAAAATCGTGATCCGGGGTGCCCGCACCCACAACCTCAAGAACATCAACCTGACCCTGCCCCGCGACAAGCTGATCGTGGTCACCGGCCTGTCAGGTTCCGGCAAGTCCTCCCTGGCGTTCGATACCCTCTATGCCGAAGGCCAGCGCCGCTATGTGGAGTCCCTCTCCGCCTATGCCCGCCAGTTCCTCTCCCTGATGGAGAAGCCGGACGTCGACCACATCGAGGGGCTCTCCCCGGCCATCTCCATCGAGCAGAAGTCCACCTCCCACAACCCGCGCTCGACCGTCGGTACCATCACCGAAATCTACGACTACCTGCGCCTGCTGTTTGCCCGGGTCGGTGAACCCCGCTGCCCGACCCACGCCATCCCGCTCGCCGCCCAGACCATCAGCCAGATGGTGGATCAGGTGCTGGCCCAGCCCGAAGGCACCAAGCTGATGCTGCTGGCGCCCGTGGTGCGCAATCGCAAGGGGGAGCACACCAAGCTGCTGGAGAACCTGGCGGCCCAGGGCTACATCCGTGCCCGCATCGATGGGGAGGTGTGCGACCTTTCCGATCCTCCCTCGCTGGAGCTGCACAAGAAGCACACCATCGAGGTGGTGGTGGACCGCTTCAAGGTGCGCGATGACCTGGCCCTGCGCCTCGCCGAATCCTTCGAGACGGCTCTGACCCTCTCCGGCGGCATCGTCCTGGTGGCCCCCATGGACGGAGAGGAGGGGGTTGCCCCACTGATCTTCTCCGCCAACTTCGCCTGCCCCGAGTGCGGCTACTCCATGTCGGAACTGGAGCCGCGCATCTTCTCCTTCAACAACCCGGCCGGTGCCTGCCCCACCTGCGACGGCCTGGGGGTGCAGCAGTACTTCGATCCCGCCAAGCTGATCCAGGATCCGGGCCAGAGCCTGGCCGGTGGCGCCATCCGGGGTTGGGACAAGCGCAGCTTCTATTACTTCCAGATGCTCAAATCCCTCTCCGAGCACTACAAGTTCGATCTGGAGGCGCCCTGGGAAGATCTGCCGGCCAAGATCCAGGAGGTGATCCTGCGCGGCTCCGGTCGCACCGAGATCGAGTTCCGCTACATGAACGATCGCGGCGACGTGGTGGTGCGCAAGCACCCGTTCGAGGGAATACTGCACAACATGGAGCGCCGCTACCGGGAAACCGAGTCCAACTCGGTGCGGGAAGAGCTCTCCAAGTACATCGCCAACAAGTCCTGTACCAGCTGCGGTGGCAGCCGGCTGCGGGAAGAGGCGCGCCACGTCTTCGTCGACAACCGCAACCTGCCGGCCATCGCCGAGCAATCCATCGGTGATGCGCTCGCCTTCTTCGAGGGGCTGAACCTCACCGGCCAGCGCGCCCAGATCGCCGAGAAGATTTTGAAAGAGATAGTCGAGCGGCTCGGCTTCCTGGTGAACGTCGGCCTCAACTATCTGAGCCTGTCTCGCAGTGCCGAAACCCTCTCCGGCGGCGAGGCGCAGCGGATCAGGCTGGCGAGCCAGATCGGCGCCGGTCTGGTGGGGGTCATGTATGTACTGGATGAGCCCTCCATCGGCCTGCACCAGCGGGACAACGAGCGGCTGCTCAAGACCCTCACCCATCTGCGCGATCTCGGCAACACGGTGATCGTGGTGGAGCACGACGAGGACGCCATCCGCCTTGCCGACCATGTGCTCGACATAGGCCCGGGAGCCGGCGTGCATGGCGGAGCCATAGTCGCGCAAGGGACGCCGGAGGAGATCATCGCAAACCCCGAGTCCCTGACCGGTGACTACCTATCCGGCCGCAAGCAGATCGCCATTCCTGATGAACGTACGCCGCTCACCGGCAAGTGGTTGAAATTGAAGGGAGCGAGCGGCAACAACCTGCGTAACGTCAACCTGGATCTGCCCATAGGGGTGATGACCTGCGTCACCGGGGTCTCCGGCTCCGGCAAGTCGACGCTGATCAACGACACCCTGTTCCGCATCGCCCATCGGGAGCTGAACAAGGCCACCGAATCCACCCCGGCGCCCTATCGCAGCGTGGAAGGGCTGGAGCATCTGGACAAGGTGGTGGATATCGATCAGAGCCCCATCGGCCGGACCCCGCGCTCCAACCCGGCCACCTATACCGGCCTCTTCACCCCGATCCGCGAGCTGCTCTCCGGCACCCAGGAGGCGCGCTCCCGGGGCTACCAGCCGGGTCGCTTCTCCTTCAACGTCAAGGGGGGGCGCTGCGAGGCGTGCCAGGGGGATGGGGTCATCAAGGTGGAGATGCACTTCCTGCCGGACGTCTACGTGCCGTGCGACGTCTGCAAGGGCAAGCGCTACAACCGCGAGACCCTGGAGGTGAAGTACAAGGGCAAGAACATCCACGAGATCCTCGAGATGACGGTGGAAGATGCCCGCGAATTCTTCGATCCCGTCCCTGCGGTGGCGCGCAAGCTGCAAACCCTGATGGATGTGGGTCTCTCCTACATCCGCCTCGGTCAGTCCGCCACCACCCTGTCGGGGGGCGAGGCGCAGCGGGTCAAGCTGGCGCGGGAGCTCTCCAAGCGGGACACCGGCCAGACCCTCTACATCCTGGACGAGCCGACCACGGGGCTGCACTTCCACGACATCCAGCAACTGCTCAAGGTGCTGCACCAGCTGCGGGATCGCGGCAACACCATAGTCATCATCGAGCACAACCTGGACGTCATCAAGACCGCCGACTGGATCGTCGATCTGGGGCCGGAAGGGGGCGCCGGTGGCGGCCGCATCCTGGTGACCGGCACGCCGGAGGAGATGAGCCGTTGCAAGGAATCGCACACGGCGCGCTTCCTGGCCCCCTTGCTGAACAAGTAGGGGCACATCAGACAGACAAGGGGCCTTGGCCCCTTTTTTGTGGGCGATCGCCGGGGGATGGAGAGAGCCCGGGCTTCGCCTCGGCGGCGGGCGCAGGATCTGAGCCCGGAGCTTGATTGAATGCGGTATTGAAGCGGGCAGGGCAAGCCCCGCACCCAGGGTGTGAGCCGTGACGCCGGGGGGTCAGTGGGCCAGCATCAGGAAGGCGAGGGCGAACAGAAAACCGAGCAGGATAAACAGGAAGGAGCCGATGCCCCAGATGGCTGCCAGGATGCCGATGATTTTGTCTTTGCGTGTTTGTGGTTTCATAAAGATTAAATTACAGCATGGCTACATTGCTTTAATAAAATACGCTGGCCGGCATCATTAAACAACAGTGAAACGGGAATATGGGTAACCTTAAGGTGTATTTATTTGCTATTTTAAATGGGGCGTCATTGTATATTTATATTTCAACTTACTGTATTTAAATGGTTTTATGGCATTATTTGTCAGGTTTTTGGCTGTCTGAAGCTGCTGTGTACATCCATCTATTTCTTGATAACTATTGAGCTAAATCAATAACCGTTCATTCACATCATTTTATAGTTTTCGGGCTTACAACATAGAAAGAAAACAAAAAGGAATTATGTGATGAAAAAAGTGCTTCCTCTCCTGATCGCAGCCGCTTTTGCTTCCCCCGCCGCCATGGCCCACCAGGCCGGTGACATCCTGGTGCGTGGCGGCCTGGCCTTCGTCTCTCCCCAGACCAGCAGTGACGACGTGCTGGGTACCGGCGAGCTGGATATCGACAGCAACATGCAGTTGGGGCTGACCCTCTCCTACATGCTGACGGACAACTGGGGCGTCGAGCTGCTGGCGGCGACGCCTTTCTCCCACTCGGTGTCGACCCCGGGGCTGGGTGAGGTCGCCAAGGTCAAGCATCTGCCGCCGACCCTGATGGCCCAGTACTACTTCGGGGATGCCAACAGCAAGGTGCGTCCCTATGTCGGTGCCGGCATCAACTACACCACCTTCTTCGATGAAGAGGGCCGCGGTGCCCTGGCGGGCACGGATGTGAGCGTTGACTCCTCCTGGGGGCTGGCGGGTCAGGTGGGCCTGGACATGGCGATCAACGACCGCTGGTTCGTCAACGCCTCCGCCTGGCTCATCGACATCGACACCGACGTGCACACCGCGGTGGGCACCATCAATACCTCCATCGATCCGGTTGCCTTCATGTTCGGCGTCGGCTACCGCTTCTGATGACAAGGTTGGCCGCCACAAGGCCATGACAACCAAGCATGTCTCTTTGGCCCGGCTCTGTTCGGGCCCTTTTCTGTCCGGCGCGGCGCAATAACTGTGATCCGGCCCCTCATGGCGTCACTTATTGCTCTTCCATTGCCTCAACTTGCCGATAGCCTCTGCGTTCACCCCTTTATTTCCCAACGAGTGAGGATGTCTCCATGGGTTTATCTATCGTGCAGCGGATCATCGCCGGATTTGTGCTGATGTTGCTGCTGCTGGTGTTGCTGGGCTTCATCAGTATCCTGAAGATCCGGGGAATCAATGAGGGACTCTCCCAGGTATCGGATCGTGCCACTCCCCTGGTGATCGCCGTTGCCGGGCTCAAGGGTGCCTTGCAGGACAGCAACCGCTGGGTGCTGACCTACAGGACCAGCGAAGATGCCACCCAGTTGCCGCAGCTGGCCAGCCAGTTCAAGGCGCAGCAGGCGCGCTTCCTGGCCCAGAGTCAGGAGATGGCCCGCTTCAACGACGTGGCCGAGGCGGGCGAGCGCTTTCGTCAGGTAGATGGGGCCACCAAGGAGTTCTACGCTCTGGCGGATCAGGTGCTGAGCCAGCATGGCCAGTGGATAGCCGCCCTCGATCGGCGTCATGAGCTGGAGCTGGCCTTTATCCGGCTGGAGGACACCTATCAGTGGGCCGCCGATCTGCTGTTGCAGCAGACCGCCAGCAAGCGCTCCATGCGCAACAAGGCCGAACTCATCACCTCCGGCATCGCCCGGGATCTGAAGAACATCCGCCGGGCCGACGCCAAGACAGATCTCAATGAACTGGAGAAGGTGCTCGCCAAGGATATCGAGATGGCGCGCAAGCGGCTCGAGCGGGTGCTGGTACCCGATGACGTGAGGCAGCGCTTCGTCGTCAATCTGGACAGGATGCAGGAGCTGGCGCTCGGCCCGCAGGGGCTGCTGGCCACCATGCGTCATGCCCAGCAGCTTGCGGCCTCGCTGCAAACCTTGAATCAGCAGCTCGATACCAGCCTGGTCAACAGCCTGGCGCTGCTGGACGAGATGGGCAAGTCGGCGGGCAGCATCGCCAGCCAGAGCCGGATCGGGGCCGATGACGCCGTCAGCAGTGCCAGCTTCTGGATCCTGATCGTCTCCGCCATCTCCGCCGCCGCCGCGCTCATCATCGGTTACACCACGGCCCGCAGCATACAGCGCCCGTTGCAGCTGATCGATCGGGCGCTGGATCGCATGGCCACCGGGGACATGACCCGGCGCATCGACTACCAGAGCAGTTGTGAATTTGGCAGCCTGACCCGCTCCATCAACACCCTGGCGGACAAGACGGGGGAGCTGCTCTCCCAGATCAACGCCGGTTCCCGCCATCTGGTGGAGGAGGCGAGTCGCGCCGCCGAGATCAGCGAACGCGCCATGTCCAGGGTGCAGGATCAGAAGAGCCAGACCGACCAGGTCGCCGCCGCCATCACCGAGCTGGAAGTGAGCGCCACCGAGGTGGCCCGCTCCACCGACGGCACCAAGCGCGAGGTGGATCTGGCCGACGAGGAGGCTCGCGCCGGTCGCAAGCAGGTGGCGACCACGCGCCAGATCACCGAACAGCTGGCGGGCGCCATGGAGGAGGCGGTCGGCATCACCCACAAGCTGGGTGAATTCAGCAACAACATTGGCAGCATTCTGGATGTGATCCGCAGCATTGCCGAGCAGACCAACCTGCTGGCTCTGAATGCGGCCATCGAGGCGGCACGGGCCGGTGATGCCGGTCGCGGCTTTGCCGTGGTGGCGGACGAAGTGAGGGCACTGGCGAACCGGACCCAGACCTCGACCGAGGAGATCCAGGCCATGATCGAGAACCTGCAGAGCTCCAGCAAGCAGGTGATGGAGGTGATGGGACGCAGCCAGGAGCAGACCCAGGGTTGCGTGTCGCAGACCCGGGCCATGGACGAGGCGCTGCAATCCATCGCCGAGCGGATGAGCGCCATCAAGTCGATGGCGGATCAGGTCGCCCATGCGGCCCAGGAGCAGATCTCGGTCAGTCAGGGGGTGGCCCGTCATATCGCCGGCATTGCGGACGTGGCCTACGAGACCGAACGGGAGGCCCGTGAATCGGCAGGCAGCAGTGAAGTGCTGGCGGAACTGGTCGCCAAGCAGCAGCAATTGATCGCTCATTTCAAGGTGTAGGAGGACTTATGGCTAACAAGTGGATCGGGGCCCTGAGTCTCCTGTTGTGTGGCCAGCTGATGGCCAGCGAGCTGGTGATCGAAAGCTGGCGTATAGATGACAAGGCCTTGTGGGAGGAGAAGATCATTCCCGCCTTCGAGGCCGCTCACCCGGGTATCCAGGTGAGCTTCAACGGGGTGCAGAACGTCGAATACATGCCGACCCTCTGGGCCAGCCTGAAAGCGGGCAAGGCCGGGGATCTCATCACCTGCCGCCCGTTCGACGACTCTCTGGCCCTGTTCAAGGCGGGCCATCTGGCGGAGCTGAGCGAGATGGCCGGGATGGAGAACTTCCCGAGCTTCGCCCAGTCCCCCTGGCAGACCGATAGCGGCGCCCAGACCTTCTGCGTGCCCATGGCCTCCGTCATTCACGGCTTCTTCTACAACAAGCAGATCTTCAGCGAGCTGGGGCTGGCGGTGCCCCAGACCCGGGACGAGTTCTTCGCCGTGCTCGACAAGGTGAAGGCGGATGGCCGCTATGTGCCGCTGGCCATGAGCGGCTCCGAGAGCTGGGTCGCCTCCGAGCTGGGCTTCCAGAACATAGGCCCCAACTACTGGAAGGGAGAGGATGGCCGACTGGCGCTGATCGCGGGTCAGGAGCGGCTCGACAATCCGCAATACGTCAAGGTGTTCGAGGAGCTGGCCCGCTGGCGCGCCTATCTCGGCGAGGGGGGAGAGGGTCGTGACTACGCCGCCACCAACGAGCTGTTCACCTCCGGCAAGGCCGCCTTCTATGCGGCCGGCTCCTGGGAGATAGCCCCCTTCACCGGCAAGGTGGACTTCGGTGTCATGCGCCCCCCTGTGGCAAAACAGGGTGACGGTTGCTTCTTCACCGATCACACCGACATCGGCATGGGGATGAACCCGGCCAGCAAGAACAAGGAGGCCGCCATGACCTTCCTGCAGTGGCTGACCACCTCCCAGTTTGCCGAGCTCTATACCAACTCGCTGCCGGGGTTCTTCTCCCTCTCCAACCACTTCTTCGAGGCCACCAACCCGGCGGCCAAGGAGATGATGGAGTGGCGGGATCAGTGTGACTCCACCATCCGGGTCGCTACCCAGATCCTCTCTCGCGGTACCCCCAAGCTGGGGGATGAGCTGGCCGAGGTGAGCCAGGGGGTGTTGCTCGGCACCATGGCGCCGCAAGCCGCCGCCGATCGGCTGGAGCAGGGATTGAAGGGCTGGTATGCCCCTCATCAGGGTCAGCAGGCCAAGACCCCGGACTGCCAATGCGCGGCTCCCGCCGCCGTCTCCGCCGCTCCCGCCACGGTTGAGGCTGCTGTCGCTGTGCCATCAGCGGCCATCTCGACCGAACTGAACGCATCCCCCGTGTCTGCGGCTGTGGCTCCCTCGGCGGCGGCCGCGACCGACGTCGAGCAGGCGCTGGCCAGCGAGCTGGAAGCGCCGCAGCCCTGAAGGGCGGCACCATGAAAAAACGGGAGGCATCAGCCTCCCGTTTTCATTTGCGCCAGCCGCCTATGGCTGCTGAGCCCAGCGGCACAGGCTGCCGATACGCGCCACCGGGACGAAGCCCAGGGCGCGGTAGACCCGCTGGGCGTGGTAGTGCTCGTCCGCCACTATGATGAGCTGCCTGGCCCGCTCGAACCCCTGACGGGCGACCTGGCTCAGCAACTGACGGCAGAGGCCCCGGTTGCGCCAATCCTGATGGGTGCGCACCAGCTGAAAGCGCCCCATGGTGCCGGTGAAGAAGAGGCCGCAACTGGCGACCAGACGATCCTGATGCCAGATCCCCCACCACTGTCCCAGGCCATCGGCGATCATGGCCTGATAGAGATCGCGCCGTGACTGCAGGTAGGCGAGGTAGCTCTCCTGCTCATGACCCGAGTCCCTGTCATCGAGCTCCAGGGTCAGCCAGTCATCCCAGTCGGCGGGGGTGAAGGGGCGGGCCGGGGCGAGGTCCTGGTCGCTCGGGGCCTTACAGTCGGTCGCCTCCAGCGCCAGCACCACGCACTCCATGTACTGGTATCCCGCCGCCACGAAGCCGGCGACCCGGCTGTTCTGTCCCTCGGCCAGCGGCCACTGGAAGGTACGATGGCGGATCCTGGGATCCTGGCCGATCAGCTTGTCGAAGCTGGCTTCGAGCCAACCCTTGTCGCGGTCGCTGGGGGGCGTGGGGAGCAGCAGATAGTTGCCGAAGTAGTAATCCGGGGCGGTCGGGGTGCACACGGCCCAGAACCCTTCATGGTCCGTCACCTCGCCCTGATAGCGATCGAACAGCAAATCGGTGGCAAAACCGGGGTGATCTTCCATGACAAGGCTCCTGCAAATGCTTGAATTGATTATCGGCAGGGAGAGGGAGAAGTTAAAAAAAGGCCGGGAAACCCGGCCAAACAATCACACGCAGATTCAGAACGTCCAGGACGATCCGCCCGCATCATAGCGTGCCTGAGGCCATTTTGGGATGGGGCCCGTCGTTACTTGGGTCGAATTGCAAAATAAAAAAAATCGTTTATCCCGCCTTCGCCGGCAAATCGGTGTTGACTTTGATCCGTTTTCTCATAAAGATAGAAAGACGTTTAGACGTCCAAACATCCGTTTTGACGTACAGGAATCGGTTGTAGGACAGGGAGAGAGCAGATGGGATTTCACAGCGCGCGTCAGGTCGAGGCACTCAACCAGAGTCTGGCTGACTTGGGTAACAACATTTCGGTCAGCTTCGAGTTTTTTCCACCCAACAGTGAAGGGATGGAGAACACCCTCTGGCAATCCATCGAACGACTGCAGGTGCTGGAACCCAAGTTTGTCTCCGTGACCTATGGCGCCAACTCGGGCACCCGGGATCGCACCCACAAGGTGATCAAGGACATCAAGGAGCGCACCGGCCTCATCGCCGCCCCGCACCTGACCTGTATCGATGCCAGTCGCGACGAGCTGAGAACCATTGCCCGTGACTACTGGAACAGCGGCATTCGCCACATAGTGGCACTGCGCGGTGACCTGCCCCCCGGACTCGACAAGCCGGACATGTATGCCACCGATCTGGTCGCCCTGCTCAAGTCCGAGGCCGACTTTGACATCTCGGTTGCCGCCTATCCGGAGGGCCACCCCGAAGCCAGGAGCGCGCAATCCGACCTGCTCAACCTCAAGCGCAAGATAGATGCCGGTGCCAACCGCGCCATTACCCAGTTCTTCTTCGATGTGGAGACCTACCTGCGTTTTCGTGATCGCTGCGCCGCCATCGGCATCGATGCCGAAATCGTGCCTGGGATACTGCCGGTCTCCAATTTCCAGACCCTCAACAAGTTTGCCGGCTTTACCAACGTGAAGATCCCGCGCTGGATGCACCAGCGATTCGAAGGGCTGGATAACGATCAGATGACCCGCAACATGGTGGGGGCCAGCATCGCCATCGACCAGGTGCGGGTGCTGAGCCAGGAAGGGGTGAAGGATTTCCACTTCTACACCCTGAACCGCTCCGAGCTGACCTACGCCATCTGCCATACCCTGGGTGTGAGGCCCAAAGGCCAGGCCTGATCCCGATCCGCCAGAAACGAGAAAAGCCAATGAGTTGCCTCATTGGCTTTTTGCCGTGGGTGATGATCAGGGTCTGGTCGGCTGGATCTCCTTGGGCTCCAGCGTGATGACCGCATTGCCGGCGGCGCCGGGATACTGGTGGTAGCTCTGGTCCTGCTCCAGGGTGTAGAAGGTATCCAGGTAGTCGTCGTTGTTGGTCATCCAGGAGTCGGGAAGTGCCTTGACGATGCGACCGCCGAGATCGAGGAAGGGTAGAGCCTCGGGTACGCCACCCGCGGTGAAGCCGAGCTTGAGCGCTTCGATCAGCAGGGCGCTCAGCTCCTTGTAGTTGACGTTGTCATCCTGCTCCATCATGACGAGGTCGACCGCGCCCCAGCGATAGCGATCCCAGTACACCAGGATCTGGTTCGGGCTGTAGTCTGTGTTGTCATGGTCGAGGTAGGGCATGTCGACTATGTCCACCACGGGTTCGTCCCGGCCGGGATTGACCCCGGCCACGACGGCGTAGACCTCGGCGGCGCCGAGCAACCAGGGCTCCTGATCATCGCTGAGCCTGATCTTCTTGAGGATGCTGGTCTTGAGGGGGGCCGTGTTGTCGGCGGCGCGGGGGGGCCGCCTGCAGGTCGGCGGCAGCCAGCGCCTTGCGCATCACCTTCAGGCCGGCATTCTTGGCCTTTACGGGGTCGGCCTCTACTACCAGCACAGGTCGCGCCGGTAGCTGGTTCACGTCGAGGTAGACCGGATTGCCGGCGCCATCGAAGGCTTCGATGGCGCTCCAGCTCTTCTCATCGCCGCTCGGCACGTAGGCAATCAGTGGCTCTGTTCCCTGTTTGAGCGCATTGGCCTGCTCGGGGTTGGCCAGTCGCAACTGCATCAGCTGTTTGACTTCCCCCTCCAGCCCTTGCCGGTTGATGGCGGCCTGGTTGGCATCTGTGGCCTGCCGTTTGAGGCGTGGGCTCGCCTTTTGCAGCAGGTTGGGCAGCGGACTCTGGTACTCCTGATTGGCGAGCAGGGGCAGCAGATTCTTCTGCTGCAATGCGAGCTGGCGTGCCAGCTCCCTGTCCGTGTCGGCGGCATGGACACTGGTGGCGCCCAGCAGGGTCAGCAATAAAATGACAGCCTGATTCTTCATTCTTCTTCTCCAGTATTGAGTCTGACAGAGGCGCGCATCGGGAAGAATCTGCGCCTCTTCTTCACTAGACGGGAGTTGGGTTCGGCTGTGAAGCATCCTTGCCGAATTATGTGTTGTGTCTCACTGGGGTCTCCCCAGATGGTCAGGTCAGGCGCGGAGCCGGTTGACTTGATGCAGCGCCACACCGACCAGCAATCCCCAGCAGGCGGAACCAACCCCTAGCAGGCTGATCCCCGAGGCCGTGATGAGGAAGGTGAGCAGTGCGGCTTCCCGCTCTTCATCCTGCTGCAGCGCGCCGTGCAGGCTGCTGCCTATGGTGCCGAGCAGTGCCAGCCCGGCCACGCAGGTCACCAGAGCGGTGGGGAAGGCGCTGAACAAGGCGACCACAGTCGCCCCGAAGCAACCGGTCAGCAGGTAGAAGCAACCCGCCCACACGGCGGCGGGCCAGCGGCGAGCGGGGTCGGGATCCACCTCCTTGCCCATGCAGATGGCGGCCGTGATGGCGGCCAGGTTGAAGGCGTAACCACCGAACGGGGCCAGCAGCAGACCGGTAAGACCGGTCCAGCCGATCAGGGAAGAGGTGGCAGGTTGATAGCCATGGGCACGGAGGATCGCGATGCCGGGCATGTTTTGCGACGTCATGGTGACGAGGAACAGCGGCAGCGCTATCCCCAGCACGGCGTTGATGGAGAAGGTCGGCGAGATCCACACCGGGCTGGAGAGCTGCCAGTGGACCTCAGCCAGCTGCAGCTCGCCCCTCAGGACGCAGAGCAGCATGCCGGTGGCCAGGACCAGCACCATGGTATAGCGGGGCCAGAGGTGGCGGCCGAGCAGGAAAGCCAGCAGCAAGGCGCCAAGCAGCAGGGGATCCTGGGGGGCCACCTTGAACAGGTCCAGCCCGAATCTGAGCAGCACCCCGGCCAGCATGGCGGCGGCCAGAGGAGCCGGAATGTGGCGCATCAGCCGATCGAACCAGCCGCTGATGCCGCACAGGGTGATCAGCAAGGAGGAGATGATGAAGGCGCCTATGGCCTCCGCCAGGCTGAAATTGCCCAGGCTGGTGATGAGCAGGGCGGCCCCCGGCGTTGACCAGGCGGTCAGCACGGGGGTGCGGTAATAGAGGGAGAGGCCGATGCAGCTCACACCCATGCCGATACCCAGCGTCCATAGCCAGGAAGATACCTGGGCTGCATCGGCGCCGGCGGCGGTAGCCGCCTGAATGATCAGTACGACCGAACTGGTATAGCCAACCAGCACGGCAATCAGGCCTGCGACCAGATGAGGGAGAGCAAAGGGCATGGCGACATCCTTGTGTATGCTGATAGCTTGTGCGTTATTACGTACAATGTGGCTTTGACTATAGCGACGTGCGCTATAGCGCACAAGGCGAAGATGCAGCATTCGGGAGAGGGCGTATGCAGGAGATGAATCGGCACCTGGCTCAGCGATTGAAAGGGCTGCGCGCCGAACTGGGGTGGAGTCTGGATGTGGCTGCCCGCGAGACGGGGGTGAGCAAGGCCATGCTGGGGCAGATAGAGCGGGGGGAATCCAGCCCGACGGTGGCGACCCTGTGGAAGATCGCCACCGGGTTTCGGGTCTCCTTCTCCAGCTTTATCGAGCCGACCCCGGCAGTGGCGGGGGAGACGCTCTATCGCATCGCCGATGACATTCGCCAGCAACCGGCGGGCGAAGGCATGCAGGTGGCGCCCCTGTTTCCCTATGAAGGCCGGTTCGGTTTTGAACTGTTCGAGTTGACCCTGCTACCCGGCTATCAGCGGGAATCTGAACCCCATGAGCCCGGGGTGACCGAGCATGTGATTGTCATCAGCGGTGTGATGGAGGTGCTGGTCGATGGGCAGTGGCGCTCGCTGGATCAGGGGGAAGCCGTACGCTTCGCCGCCGACCGTCCCCACGGTTACCGCAATCTGGGAATAGCCCCGGCCGTTTTCCACAACCTGATCCACTATCCTGCCACTCACCCCTGATGGTTAACCCGGACGACCGTCCGCTCTGGGGCGGGCCAGGATGGGGGTATAAACCCAGACAAACAGACCATAGGCCGCTATCCAGCTCCAGCCGCTCAGGTTCCATCCCGTCAGCGTCAAGGTAGGCCAATACAGAGGGAGCAAGACCCGCACGAAGGCAGAGAGGATTACCAGCGCGAATGCCAGGGTGATCCTGCACCCGACGTACAGGGCTCTGCCGCTGTGACCGAGTGACACCCTGGCAATCATTCCGAGGATCATGGTGCCCATGCAGCCAGCGCTGAGCAGGTGACTGGCGAGGGACAAGCTGAGAGGCAGTCCCGCAGCCTGGGCCGCGAGGGCGAGCAGGCCAAGGGGAATAAACAGGTAAGCCAGGTGCAGCGACCATAGCAGGGGCTGTGCCAGGGTGGTGCCGGGTCGCCAGCGCAGTTGCCTGCCCAGATGCAAGCCGGCCGCGACTATATATAGAGGCACCATATATAGAGAGTTGATCCATGAGCCAGGCAGCAGCCAGAGCAGCAGGATCAGCCAGAGAGAGGCCAAGGCCCCGCGCTCCAGCCAAGGGCTGGGCGGCGCCTTCTCCTGACCCGTACCCCTGGCGGTAAAGAAGGGAATCACACGTCCACCCATCACGGCAATCAGGGTGGTAAACAGCAATACCGCTGTGATGAGCAGATGTTCCACTGTGCTCCAGTCATCTCGCCATAACCAGCTGGCGCCATTGAGCAGAGTCAATATGAGGAGCAGGGGGACAAAGAAGAGGTTGCGCCATTGGCGTGTCATGATGACGGGCTTGGCGAGGAACCAGGCACAGAGCGGCAACCAGGCCAGGTCCAGAGCCATCAGAATGAGATTGTCTTCTCCAAGCCAGGGTAGCAGGCTCCTTGGCAGCACCCACAATCCCACGATCAGCGCCAATGGCCAGCTGCGAACGCCGGGATGAGCCGTCCAGTTCTGGACGGCGGTCAGCAGAAACCCCGCAACTATGGCGGCGCCAAAGCCGAACAACATCTCATGAGCGTGCCACCAGATGGGATTGCCAATACCGGGCAGAGTCAACCAGCCATTGAGCTGTCCCAGCCAACCCAGCATGGCCAGGCAGGAAAACAGGGCTCCGAGCAGGAAGAAGGGGCGAAATCCCAGGCGGAACAGGGGGACTATCTGCTCTTCCTTGTGGCTATCGAGGATCTGATGCATGACAGCGACCTTAATTGAACATTTGAAAAGCTAATTATAAAGTGGCTTTTCAAATGTTCAATTTAAATCCAGGGAAGGTCGATTTGGGTGGGGTGGTGGGCAAAAAAGGAACGTGTTGCTGCAGAACTGAGCGAACGAGCGGTGAAGGTGAAAAAGCCCTTGTCATCCCGGCGCGGCTCCCTATAATGCGCCCCTACCAGCACGGCAGAACACGCCGAACTGATGAGCCAGCTTCCCTGCGAAGCCGGCGCCGAAAGAAAAGCGAAAACAACCGCTTGACTTTCGAAGTGAGGAGCGTAAGATGCGCCTCCTCAACGCGATAA
>NZ_JAAROG010000021.1:0-711 GCF_023093515.1 Aeromonas genomosp. paramedia | reverse complement strand
AACCTCACGCTTCGCGCAACTCAGGGGCTACTCGACTCCTTGTTCGAGTTGATGAATGTGCCGCTGTGCGCACCGGATTATAGCTGCGCAAGCAAGCGGGCCCGCACGGTAACGGTGGCCTACCGGCAGCCCGCCAAGGGGCGTATCACCGACCTGGTCATCGACTCGACCGGTCTTAAGGTATTTGGTGAAGGCGAGTGGAAAGTCAGAAAACACGGCGCCGAGAAACGGCGAGTGTGGCGCAAGCTGCATCTGGCGGTGGACCCGGCAACCCACGATATCGTGGCAGCAGAAGTGTCACTGGAGAATGTCCATGATGCCGAGGTGCTGCCAACCTTACTCAATCCACTGCGGCGCAAGCTGGGCCGGGTTTATGCAGATGGCGCCTACGACAGCAAAGCCAGCCATCAGCATATCTCGCACAAAGGGGCGACAGCCTGTATCCCACCTCGCAAGAACGCTGGCCTATGGGAAAAGGGACATCCAAGAAATGAGGCTGTGCAGGTAATGCGCAAGGAAGGGCTGGCGCACTGGAAGAAGATATCGGGGTATCACCGTCGCTCGCTGGCGGAAACAGCGATGTATCGGTTCAAGCAGTTGCTGGCGGGGAAAATCAGTCTGCGAACATACAACGGTCAGGTAGGGGAAGTGATGGCGTATGTTGGAGCAATAAACAAACTGAACAGCCTTGGTCTGCCCGTCAGACAGCCC